>CBFGOZ010000104.1:0-8547 GCA_965650505.1 uncultured Arenimonas sp. | reverse complement strand
ACCGCGCCACCAGCGGCTGCCTGCTGCTGGCCTTCGACCGCGACAGCGCCTCGGCCCTGGGCAAACGCCTGATGGAGCGCGAGTTCGAGAAGGACTATTTGGCCGTCTGCCGCGGCTGGCCCGAGCCGGCGCAAGGCCTGATCGACCATCCGCTGGACGGTGGTCCGGGCAAGCCGGTGAAAAAGCCGGCGCAGACCGCCTTCCGCACCCTGGCCCGGGCCGAGGTGGACTGGCCCAGCGCCCAGCATCCGAGCTCGCGCTACGCGCTGCTGTGCTGCACGCCGCACACCGGCCGCTTCCGGCAGATCCGCCGCCACCTCAAGCACCTGCACCACCACCTGGTGGGCGATTCGAGCCACGGCGACGGCCGCCACAACCTCGCGTTCCGCAGCCGCGGCGTGCACCGCATGCTGCTGCACGCGGCGCGGCTGGCGTTCCCGCATCCGCTGGACGGCCGGCGCGTCGAAGTGCGCGCGCCGGGGGATGCCGAATGGGACAAGGCGATGGCGCTGCTCGGATTCAGCGCGGATGCGGCGCCCTGATCCGGGAAGGGATGCCCGCGCGCGCCGCGCCGTCGCGACCGCGGCGGGTTTCATCCGGGCATCGCCGGGTTTCGTCGCAGGACCGCGGAAAACATGACCTCTGGCGGCTTGCGGCGTCATCGGGCAGGCCTATAGTCCGGCTCGCACCCTCCCCCGGAGCCCCACCATGCGCCAGCTACCCGCCGCCATCCTGTTCGCCCTTTCCTTCGCCGCCGCGCCCGCGTTCGCGCAGCAGGACGCCGCGCCGCCGAAGGAGATCGGCGTCGACGACAAGGCCATCATGACTTCGCAGGGTTTCCTCAGCGCGCACCCGGACCTGGGCAACCGCCTGCAGGGCCTGGATTCGCTGGAGAGCAAGAACTACAAGCGCGCGCTGGACGATTTCCGCCGCGCCGCCCGCTACGGCGACAAGCCCTCGCAGGGCGTCATCGCCGAGATGTACTGGAACGGCCAGGGCGTGGACGTCGACCGCGCCACCGCCTACGCCTGGATGGACCTGGCCGCCGAACGCGCCTACCCGGTGCTGCTGGCCAAGCGCGAGCAGTTCTGGGCCCAGCTGACGCCGGAAGAGCGCGAGCGCGCGGTGCCGATCGGCGCGGCGCTGTACGACGAATACGGCGACGCCGTGGCCAAGCCGCGCCTGGAGCGCGTGCTGGTGCGCGAACGCCGGCGCATGACCGGCAGCCGCACCGGCGCCGTCGGCTTCCTCGAGATCCAGATCCCGACGCCGGGCGGCATGCGCAGCGTCGACGGCTCGCAGTACTACCACGAGAAGTTCTGGAACCCGGCCCTGTACTGGCGCTGGCAGGACTACGACTGGAAGAAGCCGGGCAAGGGCAGTGTGGACGTGGGCGAGGTGATGACCGACGTCAACGAACCGGTCGCGGAGGACGGCGCCGAAACCGGCGAGGCGGGCAAGGACCCGCGCTGAGGACGCCGGCCGGACAGGGCGGGCCGCGCGCGCGATAATGGCGGCCCGCCCCACGCCGGATCCCCGTCTTGGCCAAGCTCTACTTCTACTACTCGGCGATGAACGCCGGGAAGACCACCACCCTGCTGCAGAGCGCGCACAACTACCACGAGCGCGGCATGCGCACGCTCATCCTGACGCCGCGGCTGGACGACCGCTACGGCGAGGGCGTGGTGGCCTCGCGCATCGGCCTGAAGGCCCGCGGCACCATCTTCGGCCGCGACGACGACCTGTTGGCCGTGGTGCAGGCCGACATCGCCGCGCACGGCCCGCTGCACTGCGTGCTGGTGGACGAGGCGCAGTTCCTGACCAAGGCCCAGGTGTGGCAGGTCACCGAGATCGTCGACCGGCTGAACGTGCCGGTGCTGGCCTACGGCCTGCGCACCGATTTCCGCGGCGAACTGTTCGAGGGCAGCCAGTACCTGCTGGCCTGGGCCGACAACCTGGTCGAGATCAAGACCATCTGCCACACCGGCCGCAAGGCGACGATGGTGGTGCGCGTTGACGGACACGGCCGCGCGATCACCGATGGTCCGCAGGTGGAGATCGGCGGCAACGACCGCTACGTCTCGGTCAGCCGCGGCGAGTTCAAGAAGGTGATGGCGGGCGAGGGCCACATCGACCTGCAGCAGCCGCGCCTGCCGCTCGACCGCGGCGACTGAGCGGCCTCAGCTCCGGCCGCAGCTCGCGGCCAGCACGGCGATCTCGTCCAGCAGGCGCTGGCGCTCGGGCTGCCGGGCCGCGGCGTCGGTGAGCGCGGCGTCGCGCCGCACGCGGCCGTCGCCGGCGCGTCCGGCGCGGCATTCCAGGCCGGCCTGCAGCGCGTCCAGGCGCCAGGTCCACTGTTCCTGTTCCGGTCCCCGGCCGCGCAGGGCGGCACGCAGGCCGTCGATGGCCGCCTGGGCCGCCGCCGGTTCGCCGGCCTGCAGGCTGGCCCGGGCGCGCGCGAAGTTCACCGGCATCAGGCCCGGTCCCGCGGCGTCGGTACCGGCCGACAGCAGCCGCTGCTCGGCCGCGGCGTGCAGGGCCTGGGCGGCGTCGGGGTTGTCGCGCGCCAGGGCCACGTCGGCCAGCAGCAGTTCGGCGCGCGCGGCCAGGGCCGGCGAGGCGTCGTCGCCCAGCTGCTGGCATTCGCGCGCCAGGAATTCGGCGCTGTCGGGCTGGCCCAGCGCGATCCGGGTTTCCGCCAGGTCGCAGAGCACGCTGGCGTGCATCGCCAGTTCGTTGCTGCGCCGGCGCAGCTGCAGGCTGCGCTGGAAGGCGTCCTGCGCCTGCGCCACGCGGCCCTGTTCCCAGGACAGCCGGCCCAGCTGCTGCCAGGACGCCGCCACTTCCGGGTGTTCCGGACCGAAACGCGTCAGCAGGCGTTCGTGCGCCTGGCGCAGCAGGCGCTCGGCCTCCGACAGCTTGCCCGCCTCGACCAGCACCCGGCCCAGCGGCCGCTGCACGCCGGTGCTGGCGGGATGGTTGGGTCCGAAGCGGGTGAGCGCGATCTCCAGCGCCTGCCGGTAGGAGGCTTCGCTTTCCATCGGGTCGCCGATGCTGCGGTACAGGCCGCCGAGTTCGCGCCAGATCTCGACGCCGAGCGCGTTGCGGTCGCCGCCGCTCTCGCGCAGCAGGGCCAGGGCGGCGCGGGTGGCGGTGATGGCTTCTTCGTGCCGGCCTTCGTCGGCCAGCAGGCCGGCCAGGTCGGCCTGGCTTTCGGCCTGCAGCGGCTTGGCCTCGTCCAGGCCGCTGCGCAGGGCCAGGGCCTGGCCGAACAGGTCGCGCGCCACTTCCAGGCCGCCGAGGCTGCGGTGGCAGCGGCCGAGCTGGGACAGGAACTCGGACACCGCGCGTGGGTCGCGCGGCGCCTGCAGCTGGCTCAGCGGCAGCCAGGGCATCAGGGTGCGCACGCACACCTCCGGCTGGCCGAGTGCGCGCAGGCTGCGGCCGCGCAGGGCGGCGGACTCGATGCCCAGCCGCGCCGGCGCTTCGCCGGCCAGGGTCGCCAGCACCTGCGACTGCCGGTCCAGCAGCTCCAGGGTCTGGCGGTCGTCGCCCAGGCCCTGGCGCAGGCGCGCGACCAGGCCCAGCAGCTCGGCGCGGGTCTGGGGCTGGCCCAGCAGTTCGGTGTCGGCGCGGCGCACGCCGGCATCGAGCAGGGTGCGCACGTCCAGGCCGCCGTCGCCGGCCTGTTCGGTGTTCTCGAACAGCGCCACCACGAAGTCCTGCATCGCCTGCGCGCGCTGCGCCTCGGCGATCGCCTTGCGCGCCTGCCAGGACACGAACACCAGGGCCGACACCAGCAGCCCGCCGACCACCGCGCTCATGAACAGCGCCAGCGAATTGCGCTTCACGAACTTCAGCGTGCGGTAGCCCAGGCTCTGCGGGCGCGCCAGCACCGGCTCGCCGTCCAGGTGCCGGCGCAGGTCCTGGGCCAGGGCCTCGACCGAGACGTAGCGGTCGTCCGGCGCCTTGGCCAGTGCCTTGAGCAGGATGTTGTCGAGGTCGCCGCTCAGTTCGCGGGCCAGCCGGCGCGGCGCCATCATCCCGGTCTCGCGCGCCTGGCGCAGCGCCGCCTGCGACGGCCGCACCGGGTCGGCCTCCAGGATGGCCTCTTCCCAGGCGGCGTCTGTGCTGCGCGCCGGATCGTAGGGTTTGCGGCCCACCAGCAGTTCGTACAGCACCACGCCGAGCGAATAGACGTCGGTCATGGTGGTGATGGCGCCGTGGCGCAGCTGTTCGGGCGCCGCGTAGTGCAGGGTGAAGGCGCGAGTGCCGGTGCCGGTGATCTCGGTGGCGCCGGCGTCGGCCTCGTCCAGCAGCTTGGCGATGCCGAAGTCGAGCAGGCA
This sequence comes from uncultured Arenimonas sp., assembly GCA_965650505.1. GTDB lineage: Bacteria > Pseudomonadota > Gammaproteobacteria > Xanthomonadales > Xanthomonadaceae > Arenimonas. The sequence goes on along the minus strand of CBFGOZ010000104.1, from coordinate 4,201 downwards.
GACCTCGCCGGCCGAGGTCACCAGGATGTTGGAAGGCTTGAGGTCGCGGTGCACCACCAGGTTGGCGTGGGCGTGGCTGACCGCGGCGCAGACCTGCAGGAACAGCCGCAGCCGGTCGGCGGTGGGCAGGCCCAGCTTCTGGGCGTGCTGGGTGATCGGCTCGCCCTGCACGTAGTCCAGCGCCAGGAAGGGCTGGCCGTCGCTGCTGACGCCGGCGTCGAGCAGGCGGGCGATGTGGGCGTGGCCCAGCCGCGCCAGGATCTGCCGCTCGCGGGTGAAGCGGGTGCGCAGGCCGGCGTCGCCCAGGCCCGGCCGCAGCAGTTTCAGCGCCACGCGCCGGTGGTAGAGGCCGTCGGCACGCAGCGCCAGCCAGACCTGGCCCATGCCGCCTTCGCCCAGCGGGCGCTCGAGCTTGTAGGGGCCGATCTGCTGGCCGGCCTGGGGCGCGAACACCGCGGCGTCCACCACCGACTGCGACAGGAAATCGGGGCGGTCGTCCTCCAGCGCCATCAGGCGCTCGAGCTCGGCGCCCAGCGTGGGATCGTCGGCGGCGATCTCGGCCAGGCGGCGCTTGCGCACCGGCGGGTCGAGCTCGAGCAGGTCGTCGAGCAGGGCCGACAGCGTGGACCAGCGTGCGGTGTCCACGCGACGGGGCCGGGATCAGCCCTGCAGGGCCGCCAGCAGGAACATGCGGGCCTTCTGCCAGTCGCGGCGCACGCTGCGTTCGGAGCGCTTGAGCAGGCCGGCGATCTCGGTTTCCGACAGGCCGGCGAAATAGCGCATCTCGACCACCTGTGCCAGGCGCGGGTCGAGGTCGTGCAGTTTGTTCAGGGCCACGTCCAGGCCGAGCATGTCCTCGTCCAGGCGCATGCCGCCGCCGGCGTCCTCGGGCAGGTCGGTGACGCGGTGCAGGTCGCCGCCGCGTTTCACCGCCATGCGCTGGCGGGCGTAGTCGACCACGACGCTGCGCATGGCGCTGGCGGCGTAGGCGAAGAAGTGGGCGCGGTCCTCGAACTCGGCTTCGGCGCGGCCGGCGAGCTTGAGGTAGGCCTCGTGCACCAGGGCGGTGGTGTCGAGGGTGTGGCCCTGCTGCTGGCCGCCGAGCTGGCGCCGGGCCATGCCGTGCAGCTCGCGGTAGAGCGTGGCCAGCACCCGGTCGAGCGCGGACTTGTCGCCGCCACGGGCGGCGCTCAACCACTGGGTGATCTCGGCAGTCTCGTTCATGGCTCCCCGGGGCCCGTCTGCGCGGGCTGCCCACACTATAGCCAAACCGCGCGACGTCCGGCGAAATCCGGGGTCAGAGTGCATTTATGTTGGCGGCCCCATACGGTGGCATGCCAAAGCTCTCGGCGAAGCCAAAATAAATGCACTCTGACCCCGGATTTAGCGCTGGCAGCCGGGGCACCAGGCGGTGGCGCGGTTGCCCATGCGGCCGTCCCGCAGGCGCCGGCCGCAAGCCTTGCAGGCCTCGCCTTCGCGGCCGTAGACGAAGAGCTCCTGTTCGAAATAGCCCGGCGCGCCGTCCGGGCTCAGGAAGTCGCGCAGGGTGGTGCCGCCGCGGGTGATGGCGTGGCCCAGGATCGTCTTCACGGCCGCGGCCAGGCGCGCGTAGCGTTCCCGGCTGACCGAGCCGGCGGCCCGGGCCGGGGCGATGCCGGCGCGGAACAGGCTCTCGGCGGCATAGATGTTGCCCACGCCCACCACGATCGCCTGGTCCATCAGGAAGGCCTTCACGGGCGCCTTGCGGCCCCGGCTGCGCTCGAACAGGTAGTCCCCGTCGAAGTCCTCCGACAGCGGCTCCGGGCCCAGGTGCTCCAGCAGCTCGTGGGTGGCGCCGGCCGGCTGCCAGAGCAGGCAGCCGAAGCGGCGCGGGTCGGTGAATCGCAGCACGCGGCCCGAATCCAGGGCCAGGTCGACGTGGTCGTGGGTTTCCACCGGGGTCTTCGCCGGCAGCACCCGCAGCATGCCGGACATGCCCAGGTGCAGCAGGGCGCTGCCCGGCGCGGTGTCGAGCAGCAGGTACTTGGCGCGCCGGCGCACGCCCAACACCCGCTGGCCGGGCAGCTCGCGCGCCACCTCCGGCGGGATCGGCCAGCGCAGGTCGGGCCGGCGCAGCACCACGCCGGTGATGCGCCGGCCTTCGACGTGGGGCGCCAGGCCGCGGCGGGTGGTCTCGACTTCGGGCAGTTCGGGCATGCGGCATTGTGGCGGAGCCCCGCGCCCGCCGGCCACCGGCGTTGTCCGCATTCGATGAATCGCCCCCGACCCGCGCCCGGCCCGCGATTGCCGCTGTCGCCCGGCGGGGGCTAGCCTAGGCCGATGCCCGCCGCCTCCCTGCTCCGCACCCCCGTCCTGGCGCTGCTGCTGGGCCTTGCCGCCCCGACGGTCTTCGCCAGCCCCGGCTCGGGACCCATCGACAGCCTGCGCGCCGGCCTGGACGCCCTGGCCGACCCGCAGCGTGCCGCCGCCACCGAAGCCCTGGACGCCGCCGCGGCCGCCGAACGCGAGGCCGCGGCGCTGCAGCAGCGCCTGCAGGCCCTGAACGCCGAGGTCGCCAACGCGCCCGCGCGCACCGCCCAGCTCGAGGCCCAGCTGGACGTCGACCCACGCCGGGCCCTGGCCCAGTGGCGCGCCCGGCTGCCCGCCCAGGCCGACGTCGAAACCCTGGAGCGCTTGCTGGAACAGGAGCGCCTGGCCACCGGCCAGCTGCGCGACCGCATCGAGGCCCTGACCGCCGAACTCGCCGCCGCCGTCGCCCAGCCGGCCCGCGAGGGCAGCCAGCTGGCCGACCTGCAGCGCCGCATCGATGAGCTGTCGGCGCCGATCCTGCCCGGCAAGGACGAGGCCCCCGCGCTCACCGACGCCCGCCGCGCCCGCAACGACGCCGAACGCCGCCAGCTGCAGGCCGACCTGGCCCTGCGCCAGGCCCAGCAGGACCTGGCCGGCACCCGCCAGCGCCTTCAGGAGCTGGAGCTGCGCGCCCTGCGCAACCAGCTGCAGCAGCGCGAGCCGCGCCTGGCCGCGCTGCAGCAGCGCATCGCCGAACGCGGCCGCGGCGAGCTCGAGGCGCAGTCGCTGGCCCTGGCCCAGCGCGCCGAGGCCATGGCCGGCCGCGACGACGCCGTCGCCACCGCCGTGCGCGAGAACCTGGGCTTCGGCCAGGAGCTGCTGTCCCTGCACCAGCGGCTGGACGAGCAGCGCCGCCAGCTCACCAGCCAGGAGCAGGCGCTGGCCCGCGACCTCGCCGGCCTGCGCGACAGCCGCACCCGGCTGGAACTGGGCGGCCGCAGCGAACAGGTCGGCATCTGGCTCTGGGCCGAGCTGCGCCGGCTCGAACCCGAGCGCAGCCTGCGCGAGGACCTCGACCAGGCCCGGCAGTCGCTGGCCGGCCTGCGCCTGCGCCTGATCGAGCTCAGCGAAACCCGCCGAGAACTCGACGACCTGCCTGCCGCCGTTCGCGCCCTGCGCGACGACGCCCCGGGCGCCGAAGACGACGAGGCCACGCCGGCCACCCAGGCCAGCACCGCCGAACTGGAGGCGGCGCTGCAGGAGCGGCTGGACCTGGTGGCGCGCATCGAACCCACGCTCTGGCGCCTGGTCGCCGCCCACGAACAGGCCGAACGCACCCTGCAGGCGCGGCTGGACGCCAACCTCGAGCTGCGCCAGACCCTGGACCGCCACCTGCTGTGGATCCGCAGCCATGCGCCGGTCGGCGCCGACTGGCTGGCCACCGTGCCCGCCGGACTGTACGACCTGTTCAAGCCCTCGCGGTTCGTCACCACCGGCGAACTGGTGCTGCGCTCGCTGCAGGAGCGGCCCTGGTCCTATGCCGGCAGCATCGCCATCGTCGTGGTGCTGCTGGTGCTGCGCCGGCGCGCGAAGCCCAAGCTCGAATCCCTGGCCCAGGCCATCCGCGAAGTGCGCGTCGACCGCTACCGCCGCACGCTCGAAAGCCTGGCCTGGACCGTGCTGGCGGCGCTGCCGGGTGCCGTGGCGCTGTGGCTGCTGGGCGGCCTGCTGCAGGGCGTCGGCAGCAGCGGCAAGTACAGCGACTCGCTGGGCCGCGCCTGCGCGGCGCTGGCGCTGCCGGTGTTCACCCTGGCCTTCCTGCGCTGGCTGGTGCGCGAACGCGGCCTGGCGCATGCACACTTCCGCTGGACCCGGCCGCGCCGCGAGGCGCTGCGGCGCTGGCTGCCGCGGC
>CBFGOZ010000103.1:0-8632 GCA_965650505.1 uncultured Arenimonas sp. | reverse complement strand
TGGTGCTCATGACTGGAATCGAACCAGCGACCTCTTCCTTACCAAGGAAGTGCTCTACCGACTGAGCTACATGAGCGAATCTGGGGTGTTGCGGTGGAACTTCAATCCAATGGAGCGGGAGACGGGAATCGAACCCGCATGATCAGCTTGGAAGGCTGAGGTTCTACCATTGAACTACTCCCGCCCTGCGAAACCGTTGCCGCTTCCGTTTGGACTGGTGGAGGGAGGTGGATTCGAACCACCGAAGGCGTGAGCCAGCAGATTTACAGTCTGCCCCCGTTGGCCGCTTGGGTATCCCTCCGCTAGGGAGCCCGTAATTTTCACGGCGAAGCACTCGAATGTCAACGCCCTTGATGCAAGAAGCCTGCCCGGGCTCAGACGTTGAAGCGGAAATGCAGGACGTCGCCCTCCTGGACCACGTAATCCTTGCCTTCCAGGCGCAGGCGGCCCGCGTCGCGGGCCCCGGCCTCGCCCCGGTACCTGATGTAGTCGTCGAAGGCGATGGTCTCGGCCCGGATGAAGCCCTTTTCGAAGTCGGTGTGGATGACCGCGGCCGCCTGCGGCGCCGTGGCGCCCCGGTGGACCTGCCAGGCCCGCACCTCCTTCACGCCGGCAGTGAAGTAGGTCTGCATGCCCAGCAGGGCGTAGCCGGCCCGGATCACCCGGTTCAGGCCCGGCTCGGCCAGGCCCATGCCGGCCAGGAACTCGGCCCGGTCGGCGTCCTCGAGCTGGGACATCTCCTCCTCGATGGCGGCGCTGACCGGCACCACCTGGGCGCCTTCCTTCTCGGCCCGGGCCCGGACCAGGTCCAGCATCGGGTTGTTCTCGAAGCCGTCCTCGAGCACGTTGGCCACGTACATCACCGGCTTGAGCGTCATCAGGAACAGGTCGCGCACCACGGCCTTGTCCTCGGGGGACAGGCCCAGGGCCCGGGCCGGGGTGCCCTGGTCGAGGCCGGCGCGCAGGCGGGACAGCACCTCTTTGCGCACGATGGCGTCCTTGTTGCCGGTCTTGGCTTCACGTTCGGCGCGGTTCAGCGCCTTTTCCACCGAGTCCAGGTCCGCCAGGGCCAGCTCGAGGTCGATCGTCTCGATGTCCGCGATGGGGTCCACCTTGCCAGCCACGTGGATGATGTCGGTGTGCTCGAAGCAGCGCACGACGTGGGCGATGGCGTCCACCTCGCGGATGTGGGCCAGGAACTTGTTGCCCAGGCCCTCGCCCTTGGAGGCGCCCGCCACCAGGCCGGCGATGTCCACGAACTCGAACGAGGTCGGGATCACCTTCTGCGGCTTGACGATCTCGGCCAGCTGCTCCAGGCGCGGATCCGGCACCGGCACCACGCCGGTATTGGGCTCGATGGTGCAGAACGGGAAGTTGGCGGCGGCGATGCCGGCCTTGGTGAGCGCATTGAAAAGCGTGGACTTGCCGACGTTCGGCAGGCCGACGATGCCGCATTTGATGCCCATGGCGATGTAATCCGGTTCGCGAATCCTCAGGCGCCAGCGGACGGGAAGCCGGCTGGCGCCTGCAGACTCAGGGTTTGGGGGTGTGCAGGCGCTTCATGGCCTCGGGGAATTCCCCGTTGACCGCCAGCGGCAGCACGTCGAGCGCGTCGTCGATGGCGCGCAGGATGCTGGCCTCGTCGTCCCTGCCCGGACGGCCCAGGACCCAGGGGGTGACCTTGTCCTTGTGGCCGGGATGGCCGATGCCGACCCGCAGCCGGTGGAACTTGCCGTGGCCCAGGTGCTGGATGGTGTCGCGCAGGCCGTTCTGGCCGCCGTGGCCGCCGTCGAACTTCAGGCGGGCGGTGCCCGGCGGCAGGTCGAGCTCGTCGTGGGCCAGCAGGGCCTCCTCGGGCTCGATCTTCCAGTAGCGCAGCGCCGCGGCCACCGAGCGCCCGGAGGCATTCATGAAGGTCGCCGGCTTGAGCAGCCAGACCGTGCGGCCGCCCAGCTCGACCTTGGCGGTCTCGCCGTGCAGCTTCGACTCCAGCCCGAAGCGCGCCCCGGCCTGTGCGGCGAGGGCGTCCAGAAACCAGAACCCGGCGTTGTGCCGGGTTCGGGCGTGTTCGGCGCCGGGATTGCCCAGGCCGACGATGAGGCGGAGTCCAGCCACGTCGAAGGGACCGTACCGCTCCCGGCGGCAAGCCGGGAGCGGTGCACGGGATTACTTCTTCTTCGGCGCCGGCGCGGCGGCGTCGGGCTTGGCGACCTTGGCGGCGGGGACCTCGGCGGCCTCCGGAGCGGCGGTCTCTTCGGCTTCGACGCGGGCGTGCTTGGCGATCACGATCGCCAGGTCATGCTCCTTGCCGTGGGCCAGGGCCGGGATGGTGACGCCGGCCGGCAGCTTGATCTGCGACAGGTGGACGATGTCGCCGACGTTGAGCGCCGACAGGTCGACCTCGATGAACTCCGGCAGGTCCTTCGGCAGGCAGCTGACTTCGACTTCGTTGAGCTCGTGGGTGACCACGATGCCCGCGGTCTTGCCGGCCGGGGACTTCTCCTGGTTCACGAAGTGCAGCGGCACCTTGGCGCGCAGGGCTTCGTTCTCGGAGACGCGCAGGAAGTCCAGGTGCAGGATCTGCTGCTTGAACGGATGGCGCTGCATGTCACGCAGCAGCACCTTCTGCACCTTGCCGTCGACGTTCAGGTCGAGGATGGCGGAGTAGAACCACTCGTTCTGGCTGGCGATCCAGAGGTGGTTGTGCTCGACCTGCACGCTCTGCGGCTCCTGGTGGGCGCCGTAGACGATGGCCGGGACCTGGCCGCTGCGACGGAGGCGGCGGCTCGCACCCTTGCCCTCGTCCTTGCGGCCGGTGGCCGTGATGTTGTGGTTGGTAGCCATGTTGGTGTTGCCTTCTTCAGTGTGATGCGCCGTTCGGCGCGTACCGCGTCGCCCGCGACCAGGCTCCGCGTCGTTCCCGGGACCGGGAATCGGGGATCGGCACTCGCGAATGCCGATCCCGGATCCCCTGCCCCGCCCCGCCTCAGTCCACGTACAGCGAACTGACCGACTCGCCGAACGCGATGCGGCGGATGGTTTCCGCCAGCAGTTCGGCGACGCTGAGCTGGCGGATGCGCGGGCAGGCCCGCGCGGCTTCCGAGAGCGGGATGGTGTCGGTGACCACCAGCTCGTCCAGCTGCGAATTCGAGACGTTGGCGATGGCCGCGCCCGACAGCACCGGGTGGGTGCAGTAGGCCACGACCTTCCTGGCGCCGTTGGCCTTCAGGGCCGCGGCGGCCGCGCACAGGGTGCCGGCGGTGTCGACGATGTCGTCCACCAGCACGCAGGTCTTGCCGTTCACGTCGCCGATGATGTTCATCACCGTGGCCACGTTCGCCTTCGGGCGGCGCTTGTCGATGATGGCCAGGTCGGCGTCGTCCAGGCGCTTGGCGATGGCGCGGGCGCGCACCACGCCGCCGACGTCCGGCGAGACCACGATCAGGTTGTCGGTGCCCTGGTTGCGCCAGATGTCGGCCAGCAGCAGCGGCGACGCGTAGACGTTGTCCACCGGCATGTCGAAGAAACCCTGGATCTGGTCGGCGTGCAGGTCCACGGTCAGCACCCGGTCGGCGCCCACCGAACCGAACATCTTCGCCACCACCTTGGCCGTGATCGGCACGCGCGCCGAACGCGGGCGGCGGTCCTGGCGGGCGTAGCCGAAATACGGCACCACCGCGGTGACGGTGGCGACCGAGGCGCGCTTGAGCGCGTCGATCAGCACCATCAGCTCCATGAAGTTCTCGGCGGTCGGCGCGCAGGTCGGCTGGATGACGAACACGTCCTGGCCGCGCACGTTCTCCTCGATCTCGACCTGGCATTCGCCGTCCGAGAACTGCCCCACCAGCGCCTTGCCCAGCGGAATGCCGAGCTGGCGGCACACGGCCAGCGCCAGCGGGCGGTTGGCATTGCCGGTGAAGACGAGCAGGTTCTGCTTGCTCATGGGAGCTGGCTTCCGCGCTTGGGTTATGGGGGACCGCTGGAACTTTGCCGGGTGGCTGGGGCGGTAGGATTCGAACCTACGAATGCCGGGATCAAAACCCGGTGCCTTAGGCCAGCTTGGCGACGCCCCACCGTTGAAGCTTGCCGCCCTGGCTCAGGGTTCGCGCAGCGCCCGGTGCAGCGGCGACACGTCCACACCCTCGGCCACCCAGGCGCACGTGCCCGGGGGCAGTTGCGCCAGCGCGGCCTCGGCGTCGGCGCGCGCGCGGAAACGCGCGAAACAGCCGCCACCGGTGCCGGTCAGGGCCGCCGGACCGAGCTGCGCCAGCCGCTGCAGGACGGCCTCGACGGCCTCCGAGCGACGACGCAGCACCGGCTCGAAGGCATTGCCGAGCACGGAGCCAGAAACGAAGTCGCGCATTGTCGCCGCGGGCGCATCCCGGGTCAAATCAGGCGCTTGGAAAAGGTCGGCGGTGGGCACCGAAACGCCCGGATCCACCAGCAGGTACCAGGCCGGCGGCAGCGCCATCGGCGTCAGCTGCTCGCCCACCCCCTCGGCCCAGGCGCTGCGGCCACGCACGAAGACCGGCACGTCGGCGCCCAGGCGCAGGCCCAGGGCAGCCAGCGCGTCCTCGTCCAGGCCGGCCTTCCACAGCCGGTTCAGGACGACGAGGACGGTGGCGGCATCGGATGAGCCACCCCCGAAACCACCCCCGAGCGGAATGCGCTTTTCGACGACGATGTCGACACCAGCCGTCACGTTGGCTTCCGATTGCAGCATCCTGGCCGCCCGGACGACTAGGTCGTCGGCCTCGGCCACTCCATATATGGGGTCCCCGGGGCGCCGCACTTCCCGGTCGTCGCGCAGGCGCAGGCGCACGGTGTCGCCCCAGTCCAGCAGCTGGAATACGGTCTGCAGACGGTGGTAGCCGTCCGGACGCCGGCCGAGGATGCGCAGGAACAGGTTGAGCTTGGCCGGGGCGGGCCAGTGGCTCCAGCCTTCGGCGTCGGTCACGGCCTTCATTCGCCCCAGGACTCGACCACCAGGCGCACGCTGGTCTGGGCATCCAGGCGTGCGAACACCCGCCGCGGCCGGGCCGGCTCGCCGCCGTCCCACTCGCGGTATTCGACCGTCCAGCCCTGCTGGGCGATCAGGGCCGGCAGGCCGTCGGGCCCGAATTCGATCCGGGCCGGGCCGGCGGCCCGGGCACCGCGGGCCCAGGCCGCCAGTGCCGACACCGGGATGCGCCAACCGGTCGCCTCCTGCAGCACCAGTTCGGCGTCGGCGCCGCGGCGCGGACCGCCTTCCAGCCCCTCGAGCACCACGTCGCCACCCTGCTGGACCAGGGTCCAGCTGCGGCCGGTCACCGGCGCCGACAGCCGGATGTCGAAATCCGCGCCCCGCTGGCGCCATTCCACCCGGCCGCTGCCGCCCTCGCCACCGGCGCTCACCGCCAGCCGGCCGGCTACGCTCCAGTCGGTCTGGTCCGCCAACTCGGCCTCGCGCGCTGTCTGCGCCGCCAGCAGGTCGGCCTGGCTGCCGCCGGTGCGCACCGGCATTGGCGCGCACGCCATCAGGCTGGCCGCCAGGGCCAGCAGAAGAAGGCTGCGGATCATGGGTCGAATTTCTCCATCGTGCGCCGCAGCGCCGGGTTGTCCGCGTCCATCTCGGCGCCGGCGCGCCAGATCGCCCGCGCCTCGTCGCGGCGGCCGCTGGTCCACAGCGCCTCGCCCAGGTGCGCGGCGATTTCCGGGTCTTTCTGCCGCGCCCAGGCCTGCTGCAGCAGTTCCAGTGCCCGCTCGGTGTGGCCGAGGTGGAAATTGACCCAGCCCAGGCTGTCGATGACCGGCGCGGATTCCGGCTCCAGGGCATAGGCGCGCTCGATGTAGGGCAAGGCGTCGGCGTGGCGCCCGGCGCGGTCGGACAGCGTGTAGCCGTAGGCGTTCAGGGCCTGCGCATCCTCGGGGTTTTCGTCGATGATCCGCCGCAGGTCGGCCAGGGCGGCGTCCACACGGTCGTTGCGCTCGTGCAGCATGGCCCGGGCGTAGAGCATCACCGGATCGTCCTCGAACACCGCCAGGCCCTTGGCGATGGCGGCCAGCGCGTCGTCCAGCCGGTCGCGGCGCTCCAGCATCTCGGACTCGAACAGGTAGCTGTCGCGCTGCCGCTCGCCATCGGCGGATTCGTCGGCCTGCAGTTCGTGCAGCACGTCCAGGGCCTCGGGGGTGCGGTCCATCTGGTCCAGGGCGCGGGCGCGGCGCAGCATCGCCAGGTCGTGGCCCGCCCCGCGCGGAATGCCGGCATACCAGCGCTCCGCCTCGTCCCAGCGTTCCAGTGCCTCGGCCAGGTGCCCCAGCAGCAGCCGGCGCGAGGGCGACGGGGCCGCCGCCAACGCTTCGACTTCCCGGTACAGGGCAAGAAGGCCCTCGCGGTCTTCCGCGGCCACCAGCCAGGCGGCGCGCTGGCCGTAGCTGCCGTCGTCCTGCGGCGCCGTGGCGAGCATCGCGGCGGCCTCGCGGTAGTCGCCCAGCCGGGCCAGCTCGCCCGCGGCCGGGCGGCGCAGGTCGTCGGGCAGGTCCGGCGCGTCGCGCAGCGCCAACAGGGCATCACGCGCCGCCGCCGCGTCGCCGGCCTCGCGCAGCCGCGACGCCCGAAGCAGCCGCGCGCGCGGATCGTCGGGGAATCGCGCCAGGCCGTCCTCGACCACCTCGTCCGACAGCGGCCGGTCGTCCAGGCGGCGGGCGAGGCCCGCGAACTGCAGCCAGGCCGACAGCGTCGGCGGCAGCAGCGCCTGCCGGTGGATGCTGCGGGCGACGGCGCGGGCGATCACCGCCTCGTCGCCCCGCGCCTGCGACAGCACCGCCAGCAGGGCCTGGAAGCCCTCCTCGCCCGGGGCCGCCAGCAGTTCCTGCACCTCCTCCATCGCCAGGTCGTGGTCGCCCTGGCGCATGGCCAGCGACAACGCCGCCGCGCGCATGGGCAGCGATTCCGGGGCCAGTGCCCGCCAGCGCGCCAGCGCCCGCGCGGCCAGCGCCGGTTCGTCGGCCAGCACCGCCACCCGGGTGGCGCGTTCGGCCACGCTGGCGTCGGGCGACACCTGGGCGGCCAGCAGGTAGTAGCGCGACGCGGCCTGCAGGTCGCCCTGCTGGAGGGCGAACTCGCCGGCCATGACGTCGCCGATCGGTGGCGGCAGCGCGGCGGCCGGCCCGGCGCAGGCCAGCAGCAGGGTCAGGGCGGCGAAGAAGGATCGGGGGCGCCAGTTCATGGGGTCGTCGCGGCCTGGGGCTAGAATATGGGCCGGATTCCAATACAGAGCCCAGCCGGCGAAAGCTTAGCGCACCCCGCGTGCACGCTGCCCCACCATGCCCCTGATTGCGCTAGGACTGAACCACCAGACCGCACCGCTCGCCCTGCGCGAGCGGGTGGCGCTCGACGCCGGCCAGCTGCCGGCGGCCCTGGACGGGCTGGGCGCGGTGCCGGGCGTGGAGGAAGCCGCCCTGCTCTCCACCTGCAACCGCACCGAGGTCTACGCCCAGGTCGCGGAAGGCCGCGAGAACGCGGTCGCAGAGTGGTTGGCCCGCCACCACGGACTGGCGCCCGATACGCTGTCGGCCTACCTGTACCAGCACACCGGGGAGGACGCGGTGCGGCACCTGTTCCGCGTCGCCACCGGCCTGGACTCGCTGGTGCTGGGCGAACCGCAGATCCTGGGCCAGGTAAAGGAAGCCTGGCAGGCCGCGCGCAGCCAGCAGCGCCTGCGCACGCCGCTCGACCGCCTGTTCCAGCAGAGTTTTTCCGTAGCCAAGCGCGTGCGCACCGACACCCGCATCGGCGCGCACCCGGTGTCCGTCGCGTACGCGGCGGTGCGGCTGGCGCGCCAGGTATTCAGCGAACTCGACCGCGCCACCGTGCTGCTGGTCGGCGCCGGCGACACCATCGAACTGGCCGCCCGCCACCTCGTCGACGCCAAGGCCAAACGCCTGCTGGTCGCCAACCGCACCCTGGAACACGCGCAGGCCCTGGCCAGCCGCCACGGCGGATACGCCCTGCCGCTGACCGAGCTGGAACGCCACCTGCCCGAAGCCGACATCGTGATCACCGCCACCGCCAGCCGCGAGCCGATCCTTCGCCGCGCCGCGGTGCAGGCGGCGCTGAAGGCGCGCAAGCACCGTCCGATGTTCCTGCTCGACCTGGCCGTGCCGCGCGACATCGAGGCCAGCGTCGCCGAGCTGGCCGACGTCTACCTGTACACCGTGGACGACCTGGAGCAGGTGATCGAGGAGAACCGCGCCTCCCGCCGCGAAGCGGCCGAACAGGCGCAGGCCATCATCGACCTGCAGGTCGAGCACTTCATGGCCTGGTGGCGCGCCCAGGGCCGCCAGGACGCGCTGAAGGTGCTGCGCAGCCGCGGCGAAGCGGCGCGCGAAGACGCCCTGGCCCGCGCCCGCGAACAGCTGGCGCTGGGCAAGGATCCGAACGAAGTCCTGGCCCTGCTCGCCCACCAGCTCACCAACAAGCTGCTGCATGCGCCCAGCGCCGCCCTGCGCCAGGCCGCGCTGGACGGCGACCTGGACCTGCTGCGCGCCGCCGAACGCCTCTACGACGACCGCGATGACGCCCAGCCTGCGCCGTAAGCTCGAAGTCCTGGCCGAACGCCACGAGGAAGTCGGCCGCCTGCTGGCCGACCCG
>CBFGOZ010000102.1:0-8658 GCA_965650505.1 uncultured Arenimonas sp. | reverse complement strand
ACATCGTCTTCGAGGACGAACACGTGCTGGCCTTCCGCGACATCAACCCGCAGGCGCCGGTGCACGTGCTGTTCATCCCCAAGCGCGCGGTGCCGACGCTCAACGACCTCGGCCCCGGCGACGAGGCCGTGGTCGGGCGGCTGGCCATGGCGGCCGCGGCGTATGCGAAGCGGGAAGGTTTCGCCGAAGACGGCTACCGCGTGGTGATGAACTGCAACCGCGATGGCGGCCAGACCGTGTTCCACATCCACCTGCACCTGCTGGCCGGCCGGGCCATGCACTGGCCGCCGGGTTAGGCGCGGCTCACCACCAGAACGGGTGGCGCTCGACGATCACGTCGACCTCGCGGCGTTCGGGCCACAGGAACACTACGTCGGCCGCCAGCCGCGGGTAGCGGTAATCGAACTCGCCCACCTTGCGGGTTTCGTAGCCGTCGATCGCGCCGGAAATCGTCACTTCGCGGCCGGGCAGGAACACCTGGGGATCGTAGAAGCCGGCGCGGCAGGCCAGGAAGCGGCCGGTGCTGCGGTCGTCGCGCGCCATCGGGCGGCCGTCGCCGCCCACGCGCAGGCCCACCACCTCGAAGCAGCTGCGGTCGGCCAGCGGTTCCACCCGGACGATGCGCCCGCCCCAGCGCACCCGTTCGCCGACGCGGCCATCGCGCGCCGCCTGGCCCGGTTCGAGCGGCGCGAACTCGCCCTGCAGCGCCTTGGGCGCGCTGACGCAGCCGGACAGCGCCAGCAGGGAAACCATCAGCAGGGAATGGCGGAACATGGCGGGCTCCATAGTCAGCGGGGGCCCGGACGATAGGCGCGCAGCTCTGCGATCAGGCGGGCCTTCTCATCCGGCGGCAGGGTGGCGGCAGCGTAGCGCCAGGCTGTGTAACGCCGGCTGAGCGATCGCAGGGTGGCGGCCTGGTCGGGCAGGGCCGCGGCGAGGCGTTCGCCGAAGCTCAGCGGCGGTTCCGCCGGCGCCTTGGCCAGGCCCGCCCGGCGCAGCCGCCGGGTGAAGTCGAGCCAGGCCCGGACCAGCGGGTCTCTCGGCCGCGGCCGCCCGCGCAGCAGCACCCAGAGCGTGAGCGCCGCCGCCAGCCCGGCGCCGACGGCGAAGGCGGCGGCCAGTTGGCCGGAACTGGCGCGGTCCACGCCCAGCGGCCTGAGCAGGCTGGCCTGGCGCGCGGCGTCGAAGCTCACCACCAGGTCGTTCCAGCCGCGCCGCAGCCAGTCGCCCAGGTCGCGCAGCGGCGCCAGGTTCTCCGGCAGCAGGGCTTCGCGCCGGGCCAGGTCTTCGACCGTGTCGAGCACGCGCTCGGGCGCGACCGCCGCGGTCGGATCCACGCGGACCCAGCCGCGGCCGCGCAGCCAGACCTCGGTCCAGGCATGGGCGTCCATCTTGCGCACCATCCAGTAGCCGCCGTAGGGGTTGCGGTAGCCGCCGGAATACCCGAGCACGACGCGGGACGGGATACCGGCGCCGCGCATCAGGGCGGCGAAGGCGGAGCTGAAATGCTGGCAGAAGCCGACGCGGGTCTCGAAAAGGAATTCGTCCACCGAATTGCGTCCGGTCGGCGGCACCGTTAGGCTGTAGCTGAAGTCCTGCCCGATCCAGGCCAGCGCCCGCCGCACCACGGCGATGTCGTCGCCGCCGGCCTCGTCGCGCCAGCGCTGCGCCAGCGCGCGCGCGCGCGGGTTGAGGTCGCGGGGCAGGGCAAGTGCACGCCGTTCGTCGAGCGCCGGCAGTCCGTCCGGGAAGCCCGCCTGCACCACCGAGGTGCCGTCGTACTGGACCAGCTTGTCCACCGGCGCGCGGGTCGACACGCTCAGGTCGCCGGTCAACTGCCCGCCGGCCGGTGCCGTCAGCGGCAGGTCCAGCGTCACCAGGTAGCGGCGGTCGGTCGGCTCCATCACCGCCTGGTAGCGGTAGACCTCCGCCAGCGGCTGCAGCCGCGGGGCCGCTCCGTCGGCGTAGGCATCGCCCCGGCTCCAGGTCTGGCCGTCGAACTCCCAGAGCACCTGTCCGCGCCAGTACATGTCCTGGGGCCGGGGTTCCGCGCCGTCGAAGCGGACCCGGAGCGCCGGCGTATCGTCGGCGAACAGCTCGACCCACTCGTCCGGCGTCATCCGGTCGCCCAGGCCGCTGCGGCCCAGGGCATTCTCCGGCATGCCCCAGAGCGGACTGCCCAGCCGCGGGAACAGCCAGAAGCCGGCCAGCGCCAGCGGCAGGCCGAGCAGCACCGACAGGCCGACGGCGCGCAGCCGGCCACGGCCGACCCGCGGCACGGGCGCTCCGGGGCGCTGTTCCGCAAGCACCGACAGCGCCACCAGCTGCAGCCCGACCGCCGGCAGGGCCAGGGCCAGCACCAGCGGCCCCTGGTCCTGCAGGAAGGCGGTGAACGGCGCGAACAGGGCGAAGCCCAGCAGGCTGCGGGCGTCGCGCAGGCTGCGGGTCTCGAAGGGCTTGAGCGCCAGCAGCGAGGCCAGCATCGCGCAGCCGGTGTCGCGCCCCAGGCTGAAGCCGTGGCTGACCAGCACGTAGGAACCGAGCAGGCCAAGCAGGGCCAGGTAAAGGATCGTCGGCCAGGGACGCACCACGCCGATGCCCAGGGCCGCCACGCCGGCCAGGGTCCAGGCCAGGCCCGTGGGCACCTGCAGCAGCAGCGGCAGCAGGCAGGCCGCTGCGGCCGCCATGCACCAGGTGCGCACCCGCGCGGGGATGGGCTCAGCCATCGGGCATCAGCGCCAGGGCGCGCAGGCAGGCGTGGCGATGTTCGGGGCCGCGGCCGGGGCCGATCGCCTGGCCGGGCAGGCGCAGGCGCCAGCGGCCGCCCAGGCGTTCGGCTTCCAGCACCCAGCGGGTCAGGCGGCGGATCCGCGCCTCGTGCGCCAGGCCGCCCAGGCTGAACCAGTCCAGCTCGATCTCGCGCTGCGCACTGGCCTCGTATTCCCGGACCATCAGCCGGTCGGCGCGGGCCGAGGCCTTCCAGGCGATCTGCCGCTGCGCGTCGCCGGTGCGGTACTCGCGCAGGTGGTGCGGCTGTTCGCCATGCGCGCGGGTGCGGTTGGAAGCGCCGTCGCCGCCGGGATCGGGCAGGGGGACCGCTTCGGCTTCCGGCGCCGGGTACACCAGCAGGCGCGTGTCGGGCCGCAGCCACGACCAGGCGCGCGCCAGGCCGAAAGGACGCACCGTGGACAGCTTCAGGCGGTCGAGCGCCAGCCAGCCCCGGCGCTGGGTCGGCAGGTTCAGCCGCACTTCGCCGCGTTCGCCCGGCGCGAGCTGGAAGAATTCCTCCTCCTCGCCCGCGCGCAGTTCCAGGCCTTCGCGCGCGATGTTGCCGCTGGCCTCGAAGGCCAGGCGCAGCTGCATCGGCCGGCCCGCGTGCACCGGCTCGGCATGCAGGGCGGTCAGGCGCAGCCCCGACAGCGTCAGGTGCGCCTGCACCAGGCTGTTGTGCGCCACCGCGATCATGATGAAGGCCAGCAGCAGGGCGGGGTTGTTGTTGTAGTTCAGGCCGCCCAGCAGCATGGCGCCCAGCATGCCGGCCAGGAACAGGCCGAACCCGGTCGGCAGGATGTAGACGCGGCGGCGGTCGATGACGATCGGCAGCGCCTCCGCCGATTTCGGACGCACCAGGGGCAGGCCGGCGAGCCGGTCGCTCCAGCGCTCGACGGGATCGCGCGGCCGGGCCAAGGGCTCAGTCCACCGCCACCGTGCGCAGGATGCGTGCCGCCAGCGTGTCGCGGCCCTCGGATTCGGATTCGGGCACCAGCCGGTGCGCCGCGACCTGGGCGAACAGCGCCTGCACGTCCTCGGGCAGCACGTGGTCGCGGCCGGCCAGCAGTGCGTGCGCCCGCGCGCCGCGCAGCAGCCCGAGGCCCGCACGCGGCGACAGACCGACCTGCACGCCGGGATGGCGCCGGCTTTCCTGCAGCAGCGCCTGCACGTACGACACCAGCGCTTCGCTGGCGTGCACCTTCTCGACCGCGCCGCGCAGCGACAGCACGTCCTCGCCGGTCAGCTGGGGCAGGCTCTGCGCGATCAGGTCGCGGCGGTCTTCGCCGGCCAGCATTTCGCGCTCGGCGCCCGGGTCGGGATAACCCAGCTGCAGTCGCAGCAGGAAACGGTCCATCTGCGAGTCGGGCAGCGGGAAGGTGCCGGCCAGGTCCACCGGGTTCTGGGTGGCGACCACGAAGAAGGGCTGCGGCAGGGAATGGGTGATGCCGTCGACCGTGACCTGGTGCTCGGCCATCGCCTCCAGCAGCGCGCTCTGGGTGCGCGGCGGCGCGCGGTTGATCTCGTCGGCCAGCAGCAGCTGGGTGAACACCGGGCCGGCGTGGAAGCGGAACTCGCGCGTGGTCTGGTCGAAGATCGACACGCCGATGATGTCGGACGGCAGCAGGTCCGAGGTGAACTGCATGCGCTGGAAGTCCAGCCCCAGGCTGGCCGCCATCGCCCGCGCCAGCGTGGTCTTGCCCAGGCCGGGGAGGTCCTCGATCAGCAGGTGGCCGCCGGCGAGCAGGGTGGTGAAGGCCAGCCGCACTTCGCGCGCCTTGCCCAGCACCAGCCGGTTGACCTGTTCGAGCGCGGCGTCGAGGGACTGCCGGGTGCGGTCGGTTAGGATGTGCGGGTCGATGGCCTGCGCGTGCATGGAGTGCGTCCGGGCGGAGTTGGAAGAAGGATAACCCCCCGGATGCTGGCATGGGCCTGAGTTCCCTGCGCGTGAATTTCCTGGTCGCCTGGGCGCTGCTGCTGGTGGCCAAGCTCTGGCTGGCGCTGAGCCTTCAGCCCTTCGGCGACGAGGCCTTCTATGCACTCGAAAGCCGCCGGCTGGCCTGGGCCTATTCCGACCTGCCCGGTCTGACCGCGTGGCTGATCCGGCTGGGCACCGAGGCCGGTGGCCAGCACATCTTCGCGGTCCGTCTTCCGTTCCTGCTGCTCGGCGCGGCCTTGCCCTGGCTGGTGGTGCGCATCGCCCGGCGCTGGTTCGGCGAGGCCGCGGGCTGGCAGGCCGGCCTGCTCGCGCTGCTGATGCCGCTGGGTGGGCTGATGGGCGTGCTGGCGCTGCCCGACGTGCCGATGCTGTTCGCGGCGCTGCTGTGCCTGGATGCGTTCGCGATGCTGCTGCGCCGGCTGTCGGCCGCTGCACTGCTGCAGCTGTCGCTGGGCCTGGCCATCGGCGCGTTTTCGCACTACCGCTTCGCGCTGGTGGTGCTGGCCGGCGCGGTCGGCCTGCTCTGCGTCCCGGCGGGGCGTGCGCTGCTGCGTGAACCCCGGTTCTGGCTCGCCGTCGCGACCGGCGCCGCGGCCTGGCTCCCGCTGCTGGCCTGGAACCTCACGCATGCCGGCGCCGGGCTCGAGTTCCAGCTGCTCGACCGCCATCCCTGGAACCTGCATCCGCAGGGGCTGTGGTGGCCGCTGGTGCAGGCGCTGCTGCTGACGCCGCCGCTGTTCGTGCTGCTGCTGGGCGTGCTGCGCGAAGCGTGGCGCCGCCGGGGCGGCGACCACGAGGCCTGGCCGCTGCTGCTGGGCCTGGCGGCCGTGTCGGTGCTGGGCTATTTCGCGCTGGGGTTCGTCGCCGACAGCGAGCGCGTCAGTTTCCATTGGCCGCTGGCGGGCTGGCTGGCCCTGGCCTGCGCGGCGCCGGTGCTGCTGCAGCGCTGGCGCCCGGCCTGGCGGCGCGGGCTGTACGCGGTGGCCGCATTGGGGCTGGGGTTGATGCTGGCCTACCTCGGGCTGCTGACCCGGCCGGAAACCCGGGCCTGGCTGGCCTCGGGCCGCGCCTACGCCGACAACTTCTCCGGCTGGCACGAGATCGCCCGCGAAGTGCGCGCCGAGCTCGCCCGGATGCCGCCAGGCACGCGCCTGGTCGCAGACAACTTCATGCTCGGCGCACAGCTGTCGCTGGCGCTCGACCGCGACGGAATCCCGGTGCTCGACCACCCGATCAACCGCAAGCACGGCCGCGCCGTGCAGCTGGCCGACTGGGGCCTGCTGAGCCAGGGTCGCGCCGACTGGGGCGACGGACCGGTGCTGCTGGTGGTCGAGGACACGGCGCGCCGGCTGCAGGACCGCCTGCGCGGCTATCAGGAACTCTGCCGCCGGGCCGGCGGGCTGCCGCCGCCGCGCGTGCTCAACATCGACCACGGCCGCAAGCGTTTCCTGCTTTTCCGCCTCGAGGGTGGCTCCACCGGCTGCGTGACGCCGGCCTTGGCGGGCCTGCGGCGGCCGCTGCCGGGGGACCGGCTGGACGGCGAGCTGGTGGTGGAGGGCTGGGCCCTGAAGCAGGGCGCCGCGGTGACCGGGGTGGAGGTGCATCTGGACGGCCGGCGGGTTGCGTACGCCGACTACGGCCAGTCCCTGCCCGACGTGCTCGATTTCTGGGGCCTGCTGGTGCCCGGCGCCGACACGCGGGTCGGTTTCCGCGCCCGGGTCGACCTGGCCGGCCAGCCGCGCGGCGACGCCTGGCTGGGGCTGGTGATCCATGGCGCCGACGGCAGCGTCGAGGCCTGGCCCGAACAGCGGATCGTGATCGAATGACCGCCTGAAGGGTCGGGTCCGGTCAGGGCAGGCGGAAGCCCGCCTCGCGCAGCGCGGCCGCCACGGCGATCAGCGGCAGTCCGACCAGGGCGGTCGGGTCCCGGCTCTGGATCGCCTCGAACAGCACGATGCCCAGCCCCTCGCATTTGAAGCTGCCGGCGCAGTCGTAGGGCTGCTCGGCGTCGAGGTAGCGCAGGATCTCGTCACGCGCGACGTCCCGGAACCGGACCTCGGTGAGATCCAGGCCCGCCAGTCGCCGACCGTCCGGGCCTGCCAGGCAGAAGGCCGTGTGGAAACGCACCGCCTGGCCGGAGGCCGCCAGCAACTGGGCCAGGGCGGTGTCGCGGTCGCCGGGTTTGCCCAGCGGGCGGCCGTCGCGGTCGGCGACCTGGTCCGAGCCCAGCACCCAAGCCTGCGGGTGCCGCGCCGCGACCGCGAGCGCCTTGGCTTCGGCCAGGCGCACCGCCAGCGCGACCGGTGACTCGCCGGGGAGGGGGCGTTCGTCCACCTCCGGCCGATCCACGTCGAAGGGCAGGCCCAGCCGGGCCAGCAGCTCGCGCCGGTAGCGCGAGGTCGAAGCCAGGACCAGGGGGCTCATGGACGGCCCGGGTCGCGGCGCAGGGTGGCCGGTTCGAGTCGGGCGGCTTCGGTGCTGGCCTCGGTGGCCTGGGCCAGTTCGGCGCCGGCCTGCTCCAGCTGTTCCAGCTGCGCGGCGAGGCGGCCGCGGGCCCGGTCCAGGGCCTCGCAGGCGGTATCGAGTTCGGACTGGCTGGCATCGTGCCCGTGCTTCTGGATCCAGAGCCGGTGCTGGAGCACGTCGCGCTTGGCCTCCAGGATGGGCTGGGTGCCGTCCAGCGAGGCATGGGCGACGGCGGCGATGTCCGCCGGGACGCGCCCGACCACGGTCTTCATGGCTGCCATGCGCTCCTGGCTGCGGTCGAGCAGGACCTGCATGGCGTCCGCGAGGTCGAGCAGGCGGACCAGGCTGCGTTCGCGGCGCCGGGCGCGCAGGATCAGCACCAGCAGGTACAGGGCCAGGGCCAGGGCGGCCAGGCCGGTGATCAGCAGGACGGTGGGCATGGTGGGGTCCGAAAGGCTGCCGGCAGTCTGCACCAGGCCCGGACGGGGCGGCAAACCCCTGCGGCCGCAACGGTTTAGGTTTGACATGCCCGGGCCCCGCGCCTATCATTTCGCGCTTATGTCCGCGCCCCTGCCTCCTGTGCTCGATGCCTGGCGCATGGTTGCGGCCAAGCGGTTGTTCGAAGGCCGTCTGCCGTTGTCCGGGATGCCCCGGCTGCGGGAGGGCCTGATGGACGCCGAGGGCGACTGCCGCTACGAGATGGAATTCGGCCGCGATGGGCTCGACCTGCCGTATGTCGAGATCCGCGCCGAAGCCGACCTGCCGCTGCAGTGCCAACGGACGCTGGAGCGTTTCCTGCATCCGGTACAGCTGGTCCAGCGCCTCGGCCTGATCACCGACGAGGCGCAGGAAGCCGCGCTGCCGGAGGGCATGGAGCCGTTCCTGCTGCCCGCCGGCGGCGAGCTGCACCCGGCCGAGCTGGTCGAGGACGAACTGATCCTCGCCATCCCGGTGGTACCCATAGATCCGCGCTCGATGGAGGTCACGGCCGAATGGCCCGCCGACACCGGGGAAGAAGAAGTCAAACCGAACCCTTTCGCCGCGCTCGCCGCGTTGAAGGCACCGAAGAAGTAGTTGGAGATAGACCATGGCCGTCCAGAAGTCCCGCGTCACCCCGTCCCGCCGCGGCCAGCGCCGCTCGCACGACGCCCTCACCGCCAAGCAGCTGGCCACCGACCCGACCTCGGGCGAGACCCACCTGCGCCACCACGTGACCAAGGACGGCTACTACCGTGGCAAGAAGGTCATCGACGTGAAGTCCTCGGTGGTGGCCGAAGACTGAGTCCGGCGCCGCCCCCGGGCGGATCCCGGCAGGCCGTGCGTCCCCGGGCGTGACGGACTTATGCTGAACGCGGCGGGCCTGGTCCCGCCGCGCGCGTTTCTGGCGTTCCCGCGCACCGCGACCCCGTCGCGGCGACGGACCGCCGCAGATGAGGAAAGACGATGGCCGTGTTCTCGCGTATCGCCGGCACCGGCAGTGCCCT
>CBFGOZ010000101.1:0-8679 GCA_965650505.1 uncultured Arenimonas sp. | reverse complement strand
CGCAGCTGCACGCGGCCGTCGAGCAGGCCGCTGGCGCCGGCGACCAGGTCGGAAAGGTCCAGCGGCGCGAACTCGGCGTCCAGGTCGTAGACCGCGCCGAAGCCGCCGCGCACGCCGATCACGCTGCGGCCGATGCGCAGGGCGGCGTCGCCACGGCCGCGGTCGCCGTTCCATTCGGCCGAAAGGCGGCCAGACACCGGGCGCTCGCGCAGTTGGCCGGACAGGTTTTCCAGCTGGGCCCGGCCGGCCCACTGGCCGTCCTCGCGCTGGCGGGCGTCGGCGACCAGGGCGCCGCTGATCGCTCCCGGATAGTCGGGCAGGAAATAGCCGGGGTCGAAGCCCGACAGGGCCGCGTCGACGTCGAAGGCCAGGGCCGGCGCCCAGCGCACGCTGCCGCGGCCGTCGAGCGCGCCGGTGGGCGTGTCGGCGCGCAGGGTGCGCAGCGTCAGCTGTTCGCTGTCGCCGATGCCTTCGACCTGCACCTGCGCCTGTTCGCCGGCGCGCGCCAGCGTGGCCTCGCCGGCCAGCGACCAGTGTTCGAAGGTGCCTGCGGCGTGCAGTTCGCCGCTGGCGCTCACGGTCGAGGCGCCCGGTTCGGAGGTGGCGGGCTCCAGGCGCAGGCCCGGGCTGCGCAGCACGGTGTCGAAGGCGGCGCGCTCGCCATCCAGCAGCAGTTTGCCGCTCAGCTGCAGCGGGCCCTGGGGCAGCACCAGGTTCAGCGAATCGGCCTGCAGCATTTGTCGCGCCAGCACCAGCTGCGAGGGCGCGACGCCGACGCGCCAGTCGCCCTGGCTCAGTTCGCCCTGCAGCCGCGCGTCGCCGCCGCGGCCGCTGGCGTCGAGCTGCCAGGCCCAGGGCGCGCCGGGCGCGGCGCCGAACAGCGCGGCGTCGAAACCTTCTGCCTGCGAACTGAAGGTCCACGCCGGCACCGCGGCCGATTCGCGCAGGTCCAGGCTGAGCGACAGCGGTTCGGGCGCGCGGCCGGCGAGGTCGAGCTGCATCTGTTCCAGGTCGCCCTTCGCGCTCAGCTGCAGGTTCGCGGCCGGCGTGGTGCCGGTGGCGGCGACCGACCAGGTGGCGGCGAGGTCGGTGCGGTAGCCGCGGTCGGGCCGGTATGCCCCCTTCAGCGTGAGCCGGCCGCGGTTGCTGTCCAGCGCCAGCGATTCGGCCTCGAAGCCGTCGCCGACCAGGCGCAGGCCGGTGGCGTCGATCGTGGTGATGTCCACCAGTGTTTCGCCGTCGCGTTCGATGCGCAGGCCGTCCACGTCCACGCGCTCGCTGCGGATGCGCAGCGGCATCGGCAGGCGCGGCAGCACCTCGGGCCAGGTGGGCAGGGCGAAGGCCTCGTCGGCGCCGGGCGGCAGCACCAGCACGGCGCCGTCGACTTCCAGACGGTCGAGCTGCAGTCGGCGGCCCAGCACCGGCAGCACGTCGGGGTCCAGCAGCACGCGCTCGGCGGTGAAGGTGACGCCGCCGTGCGAATAGCGCAGGCCGAAAAGCTCCATCGGCCCGCTGACCGTGCCTTCGGCGCGCTGCCAGCTCAGCGAATCCGGCGGCAGCAGGCCGAGCACGCGGCCGAGCAGGGTGTCGCGGCCGGCGGTGGTCTGCAGCAGCCAGAGCAGCAGCACGATCGCCGCCACGCCCAGCAGGATCGAACCCAGGCCGATGCGCCGCGACCAGCGGCGGGCGAAGGAGCGCGGCGGCTTCGGGGCCGGCGCGCTCACAGGTCAGGCCCGATGTTCAGGTGCAGGCGCACGCTCTGCTGGGCGGCGTCGCCGAAGCCGTGCGCCACGTCCAGCCGCACCGGCCCCACGGGCGAACGCCAGCGCAGGCCGACGCCGACGCCCACTTCCGCCTCGAAGGTGTCATCGAAGGCATCGTCGGCGTCCACGAACACCGCGCCGCCCCATTCGCGGGTGAACATGCGCTCGAACTCGGCGCTGACCACCGCCAGGTGCTTGCCGCCGAACACGTAGCGGCGCCCAGTCGGGTCTTCGATGTACTGGCCGATCTCCTTGTAGCCGTAGCCGCGCACGCTGCGGTCGCCGCCGGCGTAGAAGCGCAGCGAAGGCGGGAAGTCCGGGAACTGGCCGCTGACCGTGGTGCCGGCCTCGGCGCGCAGCAGCAGCCGGTTGCGGCGGCCGAAGCCGCGGATCCAGCGGCCCTCGGCGCGCATCTGCAGGAAGTCGATGTCCGAGCCCAGCGCGGTGCTGCCGCCGCGCACTTCCACCGTCAGGCCGAGCGCGCGGCGTGGGTACAGCAGGTCGTCGGCCTGCGACCACTGCGCCAGCAGCGAGGGGTAGACCAGGGTGCTGTAGGCGTAATCGAAGCCGGTTTCGGCATCCTCGAAACGTTCGCGGCGATAGTTCAGGGCCGCGGTCAGGTCCCAGTCGCCCAGCCGGCCGCTGCGGCTGCCGACCAGTTCGAACAGCTGGCTGCTGATGCCGTCGATCTCTTCCTCGCGCGCGCTGGCCGATGCCGTGTACCAGCCATCGAGCCAGGCGAAGGCGGGGATGCGGTACTGCACGGTGACGTCGCTGCGCCGCTGCGCCAGGCTGGCCAGGCTGCGCAGCTTGTGGCCGCGGTTGTTCACCCAGCGCCGCTCCAGGCCGAAGGTCAGGCCCAGGCCGGTGTCGGTGCCGTAGCGCACGCCGGCGGAGTAGATGTTGCGCTTGCCCGGCGCCAGCGCCACCTTCACCGGCACGCGGCGCTCGCCGTCGGCGGCCTTGGGCTCGGCGGTGATGTCGATGGCGCTGAAGTAGTCGAGCTCGGACAGCGACTTCTGCAGGGCCAGCAGTTCCTTCTGGTCATAGGCCTCGCCGGGCGTCCAGGGGACCAGCTTTTCCAGCAGGCCGGGGCGGAACTGATGGCCCTCGAAGCGCGCCTCGCCCAGCCGGTAGCGTTCGCCGCTGCTCCAGGCCAGGTCGATGTCGGCGGCGCGTTCGGCGCGATGCACTTCCACCCGGTGCACGGTCTGCTCGGCGTCGAAATAGCCGCGTTCGGCCAGGGCGCGGTCCATCGCGGCCTTGCTGTCTTCGTAGGTGCCGTGGTGGAAGGGCTGGTCCTGGCGCGGGCGGAAGCGCTGCAGGCGACGCATCAGGGCGCTGTCGGCCCCGGCCGGGCCGGTCAGCGCGATCGAGCGTTCGCGCACGCGCACCGGTTCGCCGGGAGCGATGGTGATGCGCACGGTCACCCGTTCGCCGTCGCGCTGCACCTCGGTGCGGATGTCCGGCTCGTAATGGCCGAAAGGTTCGAGCGCGGCGCGGACCTCGCGCGGCGTGCGCCGCAGCAGGTAGGACAGGCGGCTTTCGCTCAGGGACTTGCGGCGGTTGGGGTTGAGCCGCTCCAGCGCCAGCCCGTCGGCGACGTTGTCGCGCATCTCCTCGTCCTCGAGGCCGACGATCTCCACCGCTTCCAGCTCCAGCGCGGTGGCCGCGGGCGCGGACAGCAGCAGGGCGGCGAGCAGCAGCAGGCGGGCGGGGGGCGTTGTCGGCATGCGCGGCAAGGATAACCGCTGGGGATGTTCGGACTTCGCGACGGCGGCGACGTCCCCGACCTCTCGTTCCGGTGCCGGTCGGCCGGCAGGAAAGAATTTCCCTCTTGCGTCCGCCGTCCCGCGCAAATAAGATTGATTCGCATTAGCTAGCCGCAACGGCCAAGCCAGCCCCTTTCCACGGAAGTCCCGAATGTCCACCCCGACCCCGACGGCCCGCCGCCTGCCGGCGCCCCACCTCGTTTCGCTCGCCATCGCCTCGGCCCTCGCGGCCGCCGTCCTGCCCGCCGCCGCCGCCCCGGCGACCGACTTTTATGCCGACGCCGGCATGGGCCCGGAAGGCGCAGGCGACGCCACCCGCCTGGACGGCATCGAAGTCACCGGCGAGCGCGTGGACAAGCCGTCCTCGCCCAAGTACACCGAGGCCCTGGTCGACACGCCGCAGACCATCACCGTGGTCGACAAGGCCACGATGGACCAGCAGGGCCTGCTGAGCCTGCGCGACGTGCTGACCACCCTGCCGGGCATCACCTTCGGCGCCGGCGAGGGCGGCGGCGGTTACGGCGACAGCATCAACCTGCGCGGCTTCAGCGCCACCTCGGACATCACGGTCGACGGCGTGCGCGACAGCGCCCAGTACAGCCGCACCGACAACTTCAACCTCGAGGCGCTGGAGCTGGTGAACGGCGCCAACTCGGTGTATTCCGGCGCCGGCTCGGTCGGCGGCAACATCAACCTGGTCAGCAAGGCGGCGTCGCTGGAAGAGTTCAGCGTGCTGACGGTCGGTGCCGGCACCGATGGTTACGGCCGGGTGACCGCCGACAGCAGCCACGTCATCGGCGACCAGACCGCCTTGCGCCTGAACGCGATGGTGCACCAGAACGACGTGCCCGGCCGCGACCACGAGGCCTTCGAGCGCTGGGGCTTCGCGCCCTCGCTGGGCCTGGCCCTGGATTCGGACACGCGGCTGACGCTCAGCGCCTTCATCCAGCGCGACGACAACGTCCCGCAGTACGGCGTGCCCTATTTCCCGGCTTATGGCGGCCTGCTGCCCGGCGCCGACGTCGAGGGCTATTACGGCTACCGCAACCTCGACCGCCAGGAGATCGGCAACGACACCGTCACCGCGGTGTTCGAACACGATTTCAGCGAAAACGTGAGCCTGCGCAGCCTGGCCCGCTACCAGCGCGTCGAGCAGACCACGGTGGTGGACGCGGTGCAGGGCAGCTGGTGCCTGGACAGCGGCATCAACCCCGCGAACGGCGCCGCCTGCGCCGCGCCCGGGACTTACCAGCCCAGCGGTCCGCGCGGCCTGCAGCGCGACACCGAAAACGGCTATGCCGTCAGCCAGACCGACCTGACGGCGCGCTTCGGCACCGGCGGCATCGAACACGCCCTGGTGGTCGGCGCCTCGTTCTCGCACGAAACCTTCGACCTCGACAGCGGCAGCCTGCTGCGCAATCCCGACGGCACCCTGGTGCCGCTGCCGGTGATGGACCTGTCCGACCCGGATTCGCTGTGGACCGGCCCGGTCAACTACACGCTCACCGGCCGCAGCGAGGGCGAGCTGAGCAATGCCGCGGTCTACGTCTTCGACACCCTGAAGTTCAGCGAGCGCTGGATGCTGAACCTGGGCGCGCGCTACGAGCGTTACGAGGGCAGCAACGCCAGCTGGACCGTGGTGGCGGCGCCGGCACTGGGCCAGCCGGCGATCCCAGGCATCGGCACGATCACCGGCAAAGGCCCGACCTTCACGAACGAAGAGAACCTGTTCTCGTACCGCGCCGGCCTGGTGTTCAAGCCGGCCGACAACGGCAGCGTCTACCTGAGTTATGCCAACAGCAAGACGCCGTCCAAGGCATCGGTCAACGGCAGCTGCACGGCGCTCACCTGCAACGTCGAGCCGGAGTCGGCGGTCAACATCGAGCTGGGCACCAAGTGGGACCTGGTGGACCAGCGCCTGGCGCTGACCGCGGCGGTGTTCCGGAATGACCGCGAGAACTACCGGGTCGCCGATTTCGACCCGGCGACCGGCCTGCCGATCGAGCAGTCGCTGGACGGCCGGGCGCGGGTGGATGGCATTTCGCTGGGCATCGCCGGCCACGTCACGGACGCCTGGTCGGTATTCGCCAACGCGACCTACCTCGACAGCGAGGTGCTGCAGTCGGTGTCGGACTACTGCCTGAACAATCCCGGCGCCACCGGCTGCACCAACACACCCTCCAATCCGGATCCGGACGCGGGGCGGCGCATCATCAACACGCCGGAGAAGTCGGCCAACCTGTGGACCACCTACGCCTTCGCGCCGGCGTGGACCGCGGGTTACGGCATCACCTACCAGGGCAGTTACGACGGCGGCCGCGTCCGCAACGTCCCCGACGTGAAGGGCTACACCACCCACCGCGCGATGCTCGCCTGGCAGGTCAGCGAACAGCTGGCGCTGCAGCTCAACGCCAACAACCTGTTCGACAAGCAGTACTTCATCCGCGTGCGCAACAACGGCTGGGCCACGCCCGGCGAGGCGCGTTCGCTGGTGCTCAGCGCCACCTACCAGTTCTGATCCCCCCAAGGCACGCCCGCGGCGACGCGGGCCCACCCGGAGCCACGCCATGCTGCTGCACGTCCCGAAGGTCCTGAATGCAGAACAGGTGGCGGACTTCCGCCAGCGGCTGGCCGGCGCCGGCTGGGCCGACGGCAAGCTGACCGCGGGCTACCAGTCGGCCCAGGCCAAGGACAACGCGCAGCTGCCGGACAACGATCCGGTGGCGCGCGAACTCGGCGGCCGCGTGCTCGACGCGCTCGGCCGCAGCCCGCTGTTCTTCAGCGCGGCGCTGCCGCGGCGGATCTATCCGCCGCTGTTCAACCGCTATGCCGGCGGCCAGTCCTTCGGCTTCCACGTCGACAACGCGATCCGCTACGAGCGCGGCGCGAACGGCGTGCAGGTGCCGGTGCGCACCGACGTCTCATCCACGCTCTTCCTCAGCGCGCCCGAAGAGTACGAGGGCGGGGAGCTCGTCATCCAGGACACCTACGGCACCCAGCGCGTGAAGCTGGCGGCCGGCGACCTGGTGCTGTACCCGGGCACCAGCCTGCACCAGGTGACGCCGGTGACCCGCGGCGAACGCATCGCCTGCTTCTTCTGGACCCAGAGCCTGGTGCGCGACGCCGGCCAGCGCCGCGAACTATTCGAACTCGACCTCGCCATCCAGCGCCTCACCGTCGCCGCGCCCGGCAATCCGGCCCTGGTGCAGCTGACCGGCGTCTACCACAACCTGCTGCGTCGCTGGTCCGACGCCTGAGGCCACCATGCTGCGCAAGATCCTGTTCCAGACCCATTGGTTCCTGGGCATCACCGCCGGCCTCGTGCTCGCCCTGGTGGGCGTGACCGGCGCGATGCTGTCCTTCGAGGACCCGCTGCTGAAGGCCATGAACCCCGGCGTGATGACGGTCGACGCCGCGGGTCGCCGTCCATTGCCGCCGGCCGCGCTGCTGGCCCGCGTGGCGCAGGCCGAGCCCGGCAAGGACGTGCAGGCCCTGCAGCTTTCCGCCGACCCGGAAGACGCCGCGCGCATCACCTTCGCGCCGGCGCCGGGTGCGGCCCCGGGCCCCGGCGGCCGCGCGCGCGGCGAGTCGCGTTACCTCGATCCCTACAGCGGAAACCTGCTGGGCACGCCGCGCGGCGAAGGCTTCTTCCGCACCACCATGCAACTGCACCGCTGGCTGGCCGCGGGCGAGGTCGGCAAGCAGATCGTCGGTGCGTCCACGGTGGCGATGGTGTTCTTCTGCCTGTCCGGACTCTACCTGCGCTGGCCGCGGCGCTGGCGCAGCCCGCGCGCCTGGCTGCACCTGGACACTTCGCTGACCGGCCGTCGCTTCCTGTGGCACCTGCATTCGGTGGTCGCGACCTGGCTGCTGCTGCCCTACCTGGTGATGGCGCTGACCGGCCTGTGGTGGAGCTACGGCTGGTACCGCGAAGGCGTGAACGCACTGGCGGGCGTGCCGATGCAGGCGCCGCGCGGTGCGGGGGCGCCCGGCGCACGCGGCGCCGGACCGACGGCGCCGGAGCGTGCGCCCGATGTCGATGTCGATGTCGATGTCGATGTCGCCGCCGCCTTCGCCGTTTTCGATCGCGAGGTGCCGGCCTGGTCGACGCGCACGCTGCGGCTGCCGGCGCAGTCCGGCGCGCCGGTCGAGTTCAGCTACCAGGACCCGGACCCCGCGCACGAACGCGCCAACCACCGCCTGGCGCTGGACGCCGGCTCGCTGGCGGTCAGCGCGCACGAACGTTTCGAGGACAAGCCGGCCGGGCAGCGTTTGATCGCCGCGATGTTCCCGCTGCACAGCGGCAGCTGGTTCGGCGTCGCCGGCCTGCTGGTGTTCTGCCTGGCCAGCCTGGCGATGCCGCTGTTCGCGGTCACCGGCCTGCAGCTCTACCTGGACCGGCGCAAAAAGAAACGCGCCGGCGAAGACCGCCGGCGCGCCCGTGAACTCGCGCTGTCGGCGCGCTCAGCCGGCCGATAGCTGCTCGACCGCCGCCACCGCGGCGAAGCGGTCGGCCACCTGCTTGAGCAGGGCCAGGCGGTTGTCGCGCAGGCCGGCGTCGTCGGCCATCACCATCGTGCGCTCGAAGAAGTTGTCCACCGGGCCCTGCAGCTGGGCCAGGCGCTTGAGCGTGCCGACGTAATCGCGTTTGGCCAGCAGCGGGTCGGTGTCGACCAGGGCGGTGGCCAGCGCCGCATGCAGCGACTGCTCGGCCGGTTCGGCCAGCCTGGCGGCATCCACCGCCGCCGGGATCGGCGTCTCGACCTTCTTCAGGATGTTGCGGATGCGCTTGTTGGCCGCGGCCAGCGAGCTGGCCTCGCGCATCCGGGCGAACTCGGCGATCGCCTTCAGGCGGCGGTCGAAGTCCAGCAGCGAAGCGGGGCGCACGTCGGCCACGGCGTCGAACTGCAGGCCCGGCACGTTCTGGTCGGCGTAATAGCCGCGCAGGCGGTCGAGGATGAAGTCGTAGAGCTCGCCGACATCGACGTCCACGTGTTTGCCGTCGGACGACGGTGCGGAGACCACGACGATCTCGCCGGCCGCGCGCTTGGCTGCATCAACGGCCTGCTGCAGCAGCACCGGGAGGTCCAGGTCCAGCCCCGCCTCGATGATCGTGCGCGCCAGGCCCAGCGCATTGCGCCGCA
>CBFGOZ010000100.1:0-8708 GCA_965650505.1 uncultured Arenimonas sp. | reverse complement strand
GTCAGCAGCGGCTGCCCGCGGCCCACGTACAGCGGCCGGCGCGGCATGCGCTCGCCCAGCATCACCTCGACGATGCGCCCTTCCACCAGGCTCAGCAGCCGGACGATGCCGATGAACAGGATGACGACCGGGATGCCGATGATCAGGATCGCGAACCCGGCCGACACGCTCAGCCCGGCGACCACGGTGGTGAAGTAGACGATGCCGGTGGCCAGCGACAGCAGCATGTAGAACAGGCCGGCCCAGGCCCGGGGATCGGTGGCCACTGCGAAGAATCGGCCGATGGCGCTGCCGCGCGGCGGCGGCCGCGGCGTGCGCAGGGCCTGGCTGACCTGGACCTCGGTGTCGCGGTAGATGTCGGCGACCTCCTCGGGCGCGCCGTAGCTGGTGGCGATGCGCGCCAGCATCGTCGCTTCGTCCACGCCGGGGTTCTCCGCCAGCTCGGAGCGCAGGTATTCCTCGGCGTCGTAGAGCGCGTCCTGCACCAGGGCGGGATCGGCGCCCTGCAGGGCCGCCTTCAGCTGGTCCAGGTACTGGGGAATCGTGGTCGGGGTCGGGGCGTTCATCGCAGGTGTCCTTCCAGCACGGAATCAACGGATAGTCGGGTGGTGCGCCAGGTGTCGGCCCAGTCGGCCAGCACCTGCTGCCCCAGCGGGGTGATGCGGTAGTAGCGGCGCGGCGGGCCGCTCACCGACGGCTCGACATGGCTTTCCGCCAGGCCGGCGGCGCTGAGGTTGCGCAACACCGGGTACAGGGCGCTCTGCTTGCCGCCCAGCAGCGGGTCGCCGGTCTGTTCCAGGCGCTTGGCGATCTGGTAGCCGTAAAGCGGTTCGCTCGATTGCCCCAGCACTGCCAGCAGCACCAGGGACACGGTCCCGGCGCTGAGCTCTTTCTGGAACTTCTTCAGGTGCGGCTCGGTGTCGGCCATGGTCCCTGCCCTCGACTGCCCGATACAGCCCACTTGGCTATATCATTAACTCGATACTAGTCAGCCCGGACGCGGCCCGCGCAGTGCCGGAAGTCAGGGTGGTAGTGTTTAGGCAGGCCCCACCCCAACGGAGAGTTCCTCGATGAGCGCTGCGTCCATGTCCGGTCCGATGCCCGTGGTCTTCCTGGGGCACGGTTCGCCGATGAACGCGATCGAGGACAACGCCTGGCGCCGAAGTTGGCAGGACCTCGGCAAACGGCTGCCCCGGCCCAGGGCCATCCTCTGCGTGTCCGCGCACTGGGAAACCCAGGGCGTCTACGTCAGCGCCGCCGAGCAGCCCGAAACCATCCACGACTTCCACGGCTTCCCGCGCGCGCTGTTCGACGTGCGCTACCGGGCGCCCGGCAGCCCGGAACTGGCGCACCGCGTGGCCGAGCTGGTGCGCAAGCCGGTGGTGCACATGGACGGCAAACGCGGCCTGGACCACGGCGCCTGGGGCGTGCTGGCGCCGATGTACCCGCAGGCCGACATCCCGGTGGTGCAGCTGAGCCTGTCGAGCCTGCAGCCCGGCGCCTGGCACTACGATCTGGCCAAGCAGCTCGCACCGCTGCGCGACGAGGGCGTGCTGGTGGTCGGCAGCGGCAACATCGTGCACAACCTGCGGCTCTGGCGTCAGGGCATGGCCGAGGGCTACGACTGGGCCCAGCGTTTCGACGAGGACATCGCCGACCGCATCGCCGAGGGCCACCACGAGGGCATGCTCGGCTACGAGACCCTGGGGCCCGACGCCCTGCTGGCCATCCCGTCGCCCGAACACTACCTGCCCCTGCTCTACGTGCTGGGCCTGCAGCGCGAGGGCGACACCGTCGAGTTCTTCAACGACCAGGTGGCCAGCTCGATCTCGATGCGCTCGGTGCTGATCGGCGCCTGAGGCCTCAGCGGCGACGCCGCAGCACCGACTCCGGCCAGCCGCACCAGGCCACGGCCAGCAACACGCCGATCAGGCAGACGCTGTATTCCATGCCATTGCGGCCCAGTCCGACCACGAACCAGCCGGCGGGCCAGTGCACCAGCCACAGGCCGAAGGCGTAGATGGTCGCGAACACCAGGGCGATTGGAGTAGTCCAGCGCCTGGGCCCCAGCGCCAGCAGCGGCGCAGCCAGCAGCTCGTAGCCGGTCACGAACCAGGCGATGCCCAGGCCCGCCGGGAAGCCAAGGCTGTCGAGCCAGGCGCCGAACGGCGCCACCCCGCCATGCCACCAGCGCGCGGCGCCGTGGATGAACAACAATGACGCCACCAGCACACGGATGGCGGTGAGCGCGCCTTCGGCGCGGATCATGTGGGCCCTACGCTGGTCGGACATGCACGGCTCCCCGGTTCGCAGGAACCGGACTCTAACCCGACCGGCGCGTGCGCGCAGGTGCCAGGCCGTTGCGCCGATGTTAGGCTGCGCCGGCCCTGATCGCGGAGCACGCCGTGGCCGACAACACACTGCTGGTCCTGTTCCTGCCGATCGCGCTGGCCGTGGTGATGGCGGGACTGGGCCTGCACCTGACCCTGGTCGATTTCCGCCGCGTGCTGTCGGCGCCCAGGGCGGTGGCCGTCGCCCTGGTGGTCCAGGCCCTGCTGCTGCCGCCGCTGGCCTTCCTGCTGTGCCGGCTGTTCGCGCTGCCCGGCGAACTGGCCCTGGGCCTGGTGCTGCTGGCAGCCTCGCCGGGCGGGGTCACCGCCAACCTCTTCAGCCACCTCGCGCGCGGCGACGTCGCGCTGAACATCAGCCTGACCGCGATCAACAGCCTGCTCGCCCTGCTGACGCTGCCGGTCTGGACCGCGCTGGCGCTGTCGAGTTTCCTCGGCGCCGACGCCAGCGTGCCGCCGCCGACCGGCAAGGTAATCGAAGTCGCTACCCTGGTCATCGTGCCGGTGGCCCTGGGCATGGGCCTGCGCGCCTGGAACCCGGTGCTGGCCGACGCGGCGGAAAAACCGGTGCGGCTGCTGTCGTCGCTGCTGCTGGGCGTGCTGATCGCGCTGGCCTTCATCTCGGAATGGGACACGGTGCGGCAGTTCGCGCCGGTGGTCGGCCTGGCCTGCATCAGCTTCAACGTGATCAGCCTGATGGCGGGCTATTTCGTGCCGCGGGCGCTGGAGCTGGCGGAGCCGCAGGCGATCGCCATCGGCTTCGAGATCGGCATCCACAACGGCACGCTGGCCATCTTCATCGCCCTGGAGGTGCTGGGGCGCACCCAGGCCACCATCGCGCCGGCGATCTACTCGCTCAGCATGTACCTCACCGCCGCGCTGTTCGCGGCCTGGCTGCTGCACCGGCGGCCGCGCCGCGCATGAGCAAGACCTACGACCGCCGCTACTTCGACACCTGGTACCGGCAGCGCGACCTCGGCGGCAAGGCGGCG
The DNA here is from genome assembly GCA_965650505.1 of uncultured Arenimonas sp. GTDB lineage: Bacteria > Pseudomonadota > Gammaproteobacteria > Xanthomonadales > Xanthomonadaceae > Arenimonas. The sequence goes on along the minus strand of CBFGOZ010000100.1, from coordinate 5,368 downwards.
CTGGCGCGCAAGGTGGCGCTGGCGGTGGCGATGGCCGAATACCACCTGGGCCGTCCGCTGCGCTCGGTGCTGGACGTCGGCTGCGGCGAAGGCGCCTGGCGCGCGCCGCTGCTGGCGCTGCGGCCGAAGCTACGCTACATGGGTGTGGATTCCAGCGACTACGCCATCGCCCGCCACGGCGTGCGGCGCAACCTGCACTGGCTGCCCTTCGGCGACCTGGCGGCGCTGCCGCCGATGCCGCCCGTCGACCTGCTGGTGTGTTCGGACGTCATGCATTACCTGCCCGACGACGAGCTCAAGCGCGGCCTGAAGGAATTCGCGCGCCTGTGCGACGGCGTCGCTTACCTGGAGGTCTTCGCCGAGGGCGACGACATCATCGGCGACCTGGTGGAGATGCGGCGCCGGCCCGCCGCCTGGTACCGCCGCGCGTTCGCCCGGGCCGGCTTCATCGCCGCCGGCTCGCACCTGTACCTGAGCGAAAACGTCGCCGCTGCCGCCACCGCGCTCGAACTGCCGTAGCGCCTCCGCGCACAGGCCCGGACGCCGCATGTCAGACACGCCCTACGCCGACCTCGATCCCGACCGCATCCTGCACGCGGTCGAATCGCTGGGCCTGCGCGCCGACGGCCGCGTGCTCGCGCTCAACAGCTACGAGAACCGCGTCTACCGGATCGGCATCGAGGACGACCTGCCGCTGGTGGCGAAGTTCTACCGCCCCGGTCGCTGGACCGACGCCGCGATCGCCGAAGAACACGCCTTCGCGCGGGAGCTGCAGGCGGCCGACCTGCCGGTGGTGGCGCCGCTGGCCCACCGCGGCGCCAGCCTGCACGCCTTCGAGGGCCACCGGTTCGCGCTGTTCCCGATGCGCGGCGGCCACGCCCCCGAACTGGGCGAGCGCGAGGTCCTGACCCACCTGGGCCGCACCCTGGGGCGGATGCATACGATCGGCGACGGCGCACGGTTCGCGCACCGCGGCGTGATCGGCATCGAAAGCCATGGCGAGGAGCCGGTGCATTTCCTGCTGGAGCAAGGCTGGCTGCCGCCCTCGCTGGAGTCGAACTTCGAGCGACTGGCCGAAGCCCTGCTCGACGCGATGGACGCCGCCGAAGCGCGCGCCGGCGACGTGCACACCCTGCGCATCCACGGCGACTGCCATCCGGGAAACATCCTGTGGCGCGAAGGCCAGGGCCTGTTCGTCGACTTCGACGACACCCTCACCGGCCCGGCCGTGCAGGACTTGTGGATGCTGGCCGGCCGCCGCGAGGACATGGCGCGGCCGCTGCGCTGGCTGCTGGAGGGCTACGAACAGTTCCGCCGCTTCGACCGCCGCGAACTGCACCTGGTCGAAGTGCAGCGCACCCTGCGCCTGCTGCACTACAACGCATGGATCGCCCGGCGCTGGCACGACCCGGCCTTCCCCGCCGCCTTTCCCTGGTTCCAGGAGCCCCGGCACTGGGAAACCGTGATCACCCAGATGCAGGAACAGCTGGCCGCGCTGCAGGAAACGCCGCCGGATCCGGACTGAGCGCCGCGGCTCGGTTAGGCTAGCCCGGACCCACCCGAAGGATGCCGCCATGACCCTGCTCCGCCCCGCCCTCCTGGTGCTCGCGCTCGGCGCCTGCCAGCACGCGCCGCACGCCGTTGCCGACCAGCCGCTGAAGGCGCAGACGATGCAGGACGTGCTGGACGCCTCGACCCCGGCCGACTGGCGCCGGCCCGATCCGGAGAACACGCTCTACCTGGACCTGGACAGCGGCCGCGTGGTGATCGAACTGGCGCCCGACTTCGCGCCGGCGCACGTCGCCAACATCCGCGCCCTCGCCCGCGGCGGCTATTGGGACGGCCTGAGCATCAACCGGTCGCACGACAACTTCGTCGTGCAGTGGGGCGACGCCGAGGGCGAAGACCCGGCCAAGGCCCGGCCACTGGGCGAGGCCAAGGCCAGGCTGCCCGCCGAGTTCACCCGCCGCGCCGAAGGCCTGGCCTTCACCCGGCTTCCGGACGTGGACGGCTGGGCGCCGGAAGTGGGCTTTTCGCAGGGGTTCCCGGCGGCGCGCGACCCGAAGGCAAACCTGGCCTGGCCCGCGCACTGCTATGCCACCGTCGGCGCCGGCCGCGGCATGGCCGCCGACAGCAGCAACGGCAGCGAGCTGTACGTGGTGATCGGCCAGTCGCCGCGCCAGCTGGACCGCAACATCACCACCGTCGGCCGCGTTCTGCTGGGCATGGAACGGCTGAGCGCGCTGCCGCGCGGCACCGGACCGCTGGGGTTTTACGAGAAACCCGAACAGCGCACGCCGATCCGCGCGATCCGCCTGGCGGCGACCGTGCCGGAAGCGGAGCGCGAGCAGATCGAGGTCTTCCGCACCGACACGCCTGCCTGGGAGGCCCTGGTCGAATCGCGCCGCAACCGCCGCGATGACTGGTACCGCCACCCGGCCGGCCACATCGACCTGTGCAACGTGCCGGTGCCGGTCCGCCCCGTGCCCGCGCCGGCCAAGAAGGCCTGAGCCCTAGGGCACCACGCGCAGCGCGGCGACCACCGCAGGCACCCGCGCCTTCATCGCCTCGTCGCCGCTCTCGGCCAGGCCGACGTACAGCGCCAGCAGGAAAGCGCGGGTGTTGTGGCGCTTGGCCAGCCCCTGCTGCGAGGAGAATGCCGCCGACCATTCCGGCAGCGGCGCCGGCGCGACCACACCCTGCAGCCAGGCCGACCACGCCGCCTCGTCGTGCAGGCCGCGCTGGAGGGCGAACAGCACCGGCCGCGCCAGCCGCTCGGGTTCGCCGTAGGTGTAGAAGTGTTCGCCGGCCGGCGCCACCTGGGTGGCCACCGCGGCCAGGATGTGGTCGAGCTGTTCGCGGTCCAGCGCCGGGTTCAGGGCCAGCTGCATCAACAGGTCGGCGCCGTGGGCGACGCCGTGGCGCCAGCCCTGGCTCTCATCGAAGCCGCGGTAGTCGCGGACCGAGGCAAGATGGGCGGATCCGATCTGCACCAGGTCCTCGCGCTGCATCGGCGTCATCCAGGCCAGGATGCGATCGGTGCGCGCCACCTCCGACAGCACCAGCGCGGCGAAGGGCGGGCCGTAACCCTCGGCATCGGGCGTCAGCCGGACCAGCAGCTGGCTCATCAGCAGGCGGCGAGTCTCGTGGTTCAAGGCATCGCCGCGCAGCCAGGTGGCGAGCGCCTCGTAGGCGATGCCGTCGCGCAGCCCGGGATCCGGGTCGGCCAGGCAATCGAGCAGGCCCCGCGCCAATGCCTGGCGCCGGGCGCTGTCCTCCAGCTTGAAGCCAGCCGATTTCAGCGCTTCCAGCGCGTCCCGCGACCAGCCGTCCGGAGGACAGGCCGCCTGCAGCCCCGGCGCGAAGACGGACAGGAGCAGAAGGCAGGACAGGCGCAGTGCGGTGGTCATCGATCGGGCTCGGCGGGGCGGATACCGGATGTTACGACGCCGCCGGGACGGAGCCTCGCCCGGATCTGGCGGTTCGTCGCCCGGCCGGCGGGCCGGCCGTGGGAGAATGCCGCGGTGGACACCGACCGCGACCCGACCATCGCCTGCAGCGACTGCCAGGCCTGCTGCTGCCAGCTGCCCGTCCGGGTGCTGCCGGGCGACGCGCCGCCCGAGCACATGCTGGACGAGGACGCCGAGGGCTACCTGATCATGGCCAAGGCCGACGACGGCTGGTGCGTCGCACTGGACCGCGAGCAGATGGGCTGCGGCATCTACGAACAGCGCCCCTTCGTCTGCCGCGAGTTCGCCATGGGCGGCGGCGACTGCGCCGAGGTGCGCGAGGACTGGCGCCGGATCGCGCTGAGCCTGCAGTGAAACCTTGGTACGTGTACCTGATCGAGTGCGAGGACGGCAGCCTCTACACCGGCATCGCGGTGGACGTGGACAAACGTTTCGCCCAGCACGCCGCCGGCAAGGGCGCTCGCTACACCCGCTCGCATCCGCCGCGGCGACTGCTGGCGTGTTTTGCACATCCCGACCGCTCCAGCGCGCTCAAGGCCGAATACGCCATCAAGAAACTGACGGCAGCGGAAAAACGCGCACTCATCCCCACCGGAACCGACATCCGATGACCCCGACCGCCAAGGCCCACTGGCAGATGCACCTGTGCGTGCTGCTGTGGGGATTCACCGCGATCCTGGGCAAGGCGATCACGCTGCCGGCGATGGCCCTGGTGGTGTGGCGCATGGCCCTGGTGACCGCGGCGCTGCTGCTGGTGCCGCGGGTCTGGCGCGGGCTGCGGGCGCTGCCGCTGCGGCTGGTCGGCATCTATGCCGGCATCGGCGCGCTGGTGGCGCTGCACTGGCTGACCTTCTACGGCGCGATCAAGCTGGCCAACGCATCGGTGGCGGTCACCTGCATCGCGCTGGCGACGGTCTTCGTGCCGCTGGTCGAGCCCTGGGTGACCGGCAAGAGATTCCAGTCCCGCGAGCTGCTGCTGGGCGTGGCGGCGGTGCCGGGCGTGGCCCTGGTGGTTGGGGGCGTACCCAGCGGCATGCGCGCCGGCATCGTGGTCGGCACGATCTCGGCGGTGCTGGTGGCGCTGTTCGGGGCGCTGCAGAAGCGTTACGTCGAGCGCGCCGATCCGCTGACGGTGACCTGCCTGGAGTTGGGGGCCGGCGGCCTGTTCCTGGCGCTCTGCACGCCGCTGCTGCCCTGGTTCGGTTCGCCGCTGGTGCTGCCGGGGCTGCGCGACGGTGTGCTGCTGTTGGTGCTGGCCTTGGCCTGCACGCTGCTGCCGTTCGCGCTGTCGCTGGTGGCGCTGCGGCACATGAGTGCGTTCTCGGCGCAGTTGGCGGTGAACCTGGAGCCGATCTACGCGATCGTGCTGGCGGTGCTGCTGTTGGGCGAGCAGCGGGAGCTGGGCGGGATGTTCTACGCCGGTGTCGCGATCATCCTGGCCGGGGTGTTCGTGCACCCGCTGCTGTCGCGGCAGCCGCCACACAAACCCGACCCCTCCACCCTGGGCGCCGCCGAATCCAAGTCCCTCGACTGACTTGCGCCTTTGGCGCAAGCAGGTCACGTACTCGCGTGCATCCCTTCCCGGTACCAGTGACGTCCAGGCGCCGGGCTCGTTCTTGGCGATAGGCCGCCGTACGTGAGGTCTCTCTGCGGACGCCGTGAATACGTCCATGTAGGCTCTTCGAAAACGTCCATGTTTTCGAAGCCGCAGAGAGCCCTCACGCACGACAGCCTGCGGACCATCCGGGCCGGAGTATCGAATTCAGAGAGCTCGCGATAGGCTCCTGACGCGAGCTTGCGTGCCTTCTGGGGGCACGCGCTTATCCCTTCGGCTCGCGAAGGTGAGACGTGGCGACGACGTAGACAAGGGGGTATGGCTGAAGTGGAGGGCAGGATGC
>CBFGOZ010000099.1:0-8843 GCA_965650505.1 uncultured Arenimonas sp. | reverse complement strand
GCGAAACGCCCGTCGCCGAAGCCGCGCCGGGAACTCCGGCCGACGACGCGGACGCCATCCCGCCGCCGTCCAACTGGACGCTGGAAGGCGGCGACGAGCCGCCCCAGCCGGGCAAGCCGGGTTGATCGAAAGGGCGCCGCAAGGCGCCCTTTCCTTTTGCGCGGTCAGATCGCGTAGACCGGATCCGAAACGCCGTGCCGCGTGGCCAGGCGCGCCAGCGCCACCGTGTCCTTGATGCCCAGCTTCTCGAACAGCCGGTACTTGTGCGTGGCCACCGTCTTGCCGCTCAGGCTCAGGCGCTTGCCGATCTCTTCCATGCGCATGCCGTGGCACAACATGCGCGCGACCTCGAGCTCGCGCGGCGACAGCAGGTCGAAGGGCGTGCCGTCGCCGGAGATCTTCGCCAGCGCCATGTGCTGGGCGACGTGGCTGGCGAGGTAGCGCCGACCGCGGAACACCTCACGGATCGCCTTCACCAGCTCCTGGGCGTCGCAACCCTTGCCCAGGTAGCCACTGGCGCCGGCTTCGATCAGGCGGCGCGGCATCGGCCCGTCCTCCTGCACCGAGACGATCAGCACGCGAGCGCCGGAGTCGCCGCGCACGATGCGCTCGGTCACGTCCAGGCCGCTGATGCCCGGCAGGTGCAGGTCGCACAGCACCACGTCGGGCCGGGCCTTGCGGATCTGCGGCAGGCCCTCTTCGCCGCTGCCGGCCTCGCCAATCACCTGGATGTCCTTTTCCTGCTGCAGGATCAGCCGGTAACCGGTGCGCACCAGCGCATGGTCGTCCAACAGAAACACTCGGATCATGTTTGCGCTCCCCAATGGCACAGGTCCACGCTAGCGACCAATGCACGCCGCGCACAGCGCGCTTGGCTGGCCGCGGGGTAGGAATTGGTCGGCGCCTGGACGGCGGGAACATCATGCGTGGCGACGAAGCCGATGGCGCGCGCGGCCTCGAGCTTGGCTCCAATCGCTAACGCCATTAGCGATACTGCATCAGCCTTGCCGGACCCCTGTTTTCGCAGGCTAGGATGGCCTCGGTCCCCCTGCGGAATTCCGATGGCACTGCACCGGAAACTGCTGCTGGTCGCGATGTCGCTGTTGCTGCCCGCGGCGCTGCTGGCCTGCACCCACGTGTTCGTCGCCGGCCTTGTGCGGGTGGGCGACAGCGACCGCGCCATCGTCTGGGCACAGGGTGCACCGTCGGCCATCGCCGCGGTGCGAAGGGGCGTCGAGAACAACGCCGTCTTCCGCGCCGGCCGCGTCGCGGCGCCGGTCCGGCCGGACCATGTTTCGTCCGACTGCGGCCCCGGTGCGGTCGAACTTTCCTTCGGCGGCCTCGGCATGCACGACGCCCAGGCCGCGCGCGAGGCGCTGGAAGCGCTTGCGGCGCAGGCGGGCCTTAGCGTCTGCGCCAGCGACATCTTCCTGATCAACGACGCCGCCACTGGCGGTGCCGGCGGGCGCGTGGGTTTCGCCGCACAGCACCTGCTGCTCTACCTCGTCGTACCGGGCGGTCTGCTGGCCTGCCTGTACTGGATGTTCCGCGAGCCGTGGCAGTTGCCGGCGCTGTTCTCGGCGCGATCCGCCGCGCCGGACATCGGACTCGGACTGGCTGCCGCCCTCGCGCTTCTGGCGATGACGGCCGCGATCAACCTCGCCTCCGGCCTCCCGTGGCCGGGCGACCGCCCCGGGATCGGTGCGGGCAGCGACTCGGGCACCGTCCTGCTGGTGCTGGCCCTGGTCGCGCTGTCGCCGGTGATGGAAGAACTCGCCTACCGCGCCTGGCTGATCACGCTGGCCGAACGCGCGCTGGGGCCGTGGGCCGCGGGCGCGCTGTCGAGCCTGGCCTACGCGGCCTCTTACTCGCCGGCGTCGGGAGGCGAATGGCTGTTGGGTTTCGCAGTGGGCGCGGCGTGTTCGGCGCTGTACCTGCGCACCCGCTCGCTGTGGGCACCGGTGGCCGCGAACGCCGGCTTCAGCCTGATGCTGCTCGCGGCCGGCACCGCGCTGAACTGAGGTTTGGCGGAGAGAGTGGGATTCGAACCCACGGAAGGTTTGACCCTTCGGCGGTTTTCAAGACCGCTGCCTTAAACCACTCGGCCATCTCTCCGTTGTAGGTTGCGCAAGTGCCCTGCCCCGGCGCCCGCGGGATTCTAGCGCCTCAGGCCAGCTTGGGCTTCTCGCAGGGCACGCCGCCGGGCGTGCCGCATTTCAGGCGACTGTCTTCGATCAGGCCCGGCAGGCGTTCGGCCAGGAAGTCGATGAATACGCGCACCGCCGGCAGCAGGCCGCGGCGCGAAGGATAGATGGCGTGGCAGATGCCCTGCGGCAGGTTCCACTGCGGCAGCACCACTTCGAGTTCGCCGCGGCGGATCGATTCAGCGCAGGTCAGCTCGGGCAGCAGCACCACGCCCATGCCCTCGCGCGCGGCCGCCATCAGCAGGGGGAAGTCGTGCGCCATCAGGGTCGGGTGCAGGTCCACCTTCTGCACCTGGCCGTCGGGGCCGTGCAGGGTCCAGCGCTGGCGGCTGTCGTCCTCGCTCATGCTCAGCGTGGTGTGGTGCGCCAGGTCGGACGGGATCTGCGGGCGGCCGACGCGGTCGAGGTAGCGTGGGCTGGCCACCAGCAGTTCGCGCAGCTGGCCGAAGCTGCGGGCCACCATCTCGCCGTCGTCGGTAAGCTGGCTGCGCACGCGGATGGCGATGTCGAAGCCTTCCTGGATCACGTCCACGCGGCGGTTGCTGACGTGCATCTGCACCCGCACCTGCGGATGTTTTTTCATGAACTCGGGCAGGATCGGCCCCAGCACTTCCTGGGCGATCGCCACCGGGCAGCTGACCTTGATGCTGCCGCGCGGCGTGGCGCTGACGCGGTCCACCGCCTCGCGCGCGGCCTGGGCTTCGGCCAGCATGGTCTGGGCGTGGCGGTAGACGCTTTGGCCCACGTCGGTGACGGCGAACTTGCGGGTGCTGCGCTGGAGCAGGCGCACGCCGAGCTCGGTCTCGAGCTGGGCGATGCGGCGGCTGAGCCGGCTCTTGGGAATGCCCAGGGCGCGTTCGGCCGCGGCGAAACCGCCGTGTTCCACCACCATGGCGTAGAACTGCAGGTCGTTGAGGTCCGGGTGGTTCATCCGATGCGCTCCTGGTTGCCCATGTACGGCCGCAGCACGGCGGGGATTTGAATGCTGCCGTCGGCGTTCTGGAAGTTCTCCATCACGGCGATAAGGGCGCGGCCCACGGCCACGCCCGAACCGTTCAAGGTGTGCACGGGCTCGGGCTTGCCGGTGGCCGGGTTGCGCCAGCGGGCCTGCATGCGCCGGGCCTGGAAATCGCCGCAGTTCGAGCAGCTGCTGATCTCGCGGTAGGTGTCCTGGCTGGGCAGCCAGACTTCCAGGTCGAAAGTCTTGATGGCGCCGAAGCCCATGTCGCCGGTGCACAGCAGCACCTTGCGGTACGGCAGGCCGAGTTTTTCCAGCACGGTCTCCGCGCAGCGGGTCATGCGCTCGTGCTCGGCGTCCGATTCTTCGGGGCGCGCGATCGAGACCAGCTCCACCTTCTCGAACTGGTGCTGGCGGATCATGCCGCGGGTGTCGCGGCCATGGCTGCCGGCTTCGGCGCGGAAGCACAGCGAGTGCGCGCTCAAACGCAGCGGCAGCTGGGCGTCCTCGACGATGGTGTCGCGCACGATATTGGTCAGCGGCACTTCGCTGGTGGGGATCAGGTAGCGCCGGCTGTCGCCGACGTCGGTGGCGAACAGGTCCTCTTCGAATTTCGGCAGCTGGCCGGTGCCGCGCAGGCTGTCGGCGTTGACGATCAGCGGCACGTTGGTTTCCAGGTAGCCGTGTTCGCCGGTGTGCAGGTCGAGCATGAACTGCGCCAGGGCGCGGTGCAGGCGGGCCAGCGGGCCGCGCAGCACGGTGAAGCGGGCGCCGCTGAGTTTGGCGGCCACGTCGCCGTCGAGCCAGCCGTCGCGGGCGCCAAGTTCGACGTGGTCCTTCACCGCGAAGTCGAACTGGCGCGGCGTGCCCCAGCGGTGGATTTCCTTGTTCTCGGTTTCGTCCCTGCCCAGGGGCACCGAGGCGTGCGGGAGGTTCGGGATGGTCAGGGCGATGCGGTCGATCTCGGCGCGGATGTCTTCCAGGCGCTGTTCCGAGGTCTTGAGTTCATCCGCGATAGCGGCAACTTCGGCCATCAGGGCCGTCGTGTCCTCGCCCTTGCCCTTGGCCATGCCGATGGCCTTGGAGCGGGTGTTGCGCAGGTTCTGCAGCTCCTGGGTGCGGGTCTGCAGCTGCTTGCGCTCGGCCTCGAGCCGCTCGAGGCCGGCCACGTCCAGGTCGTAGCCGCGGGTGGCCTTCAGGCGCGCGGCGGTGTCAGCGAGCTGGCCGCGAAGCAGGGTCGGGTCGAGCATGGGGTCATTCCAAATATGAAACGGGGCGCGCCATTATCGCCGCGACCCACCCGCCCATGCAACGAAAATCCCGACCCAATCCGGGGTCAGAGTGCATTTATCTTGGCCGCGCCTGCCACGATAAATGCACTCTGACCCCGGATTTCCGGATTTCCGGATTTCGGGTTTCAACGCAGCTCGCGGCGGAGGATCTTGCCCACGGCGGACTTGGGCAGGCTGTCGCGGAACTCGATGGCCTTGGGCTGCTTGTAGCCGGTGAGGTTCTTGCGGCAGTGGGCGCGCAGGTCCTCTTCGCTCAGGGCGGGGTCGCGGCGCACCACCACCAGGCGCACGGCCTCGCCGCACTTCTCGTCGGGCATGCCGACCACGGCCGCCTCCAGCACGCCCGGATGCAGGGCCACCACGTCCTCGATCTCGTTCGGGAACACGTTGAAGCCCGAGACCAGGATCATGTCCTTGCGCCGGTCGAGCAGGAAGTAATAGCCCTGCTCGTCCTGGCGGGCGATGTCGCCGGTGCGGAACCAGCCGCCGTCGAAGAAGGCCTGCCGGGTTTCCTCGGGCTGGTTCCAGTAGCCGGTGGTCATCTGCGGGCCGCGGGCGCAGAGCTCGCCGGCCTCGCCGCGCGGCACCTCGTTGCCGTTCTCGTCGCGCAGGCTGATCTCGACCTCGCCCAGGGCCAGGCCGATCGAACCCACCGGGTTGGGCCCGTCCCAGCGGTTGTAGGTGATGGCGGCGCTGGTTTCCGACAGCCCGTAGCCTTCCACGACGTCCTTGCCGGTGAGCTGCTTCCAGCGTTCGGCGGTGGCCCGGCGCAGCGCCGTGCCGCCCTGCAGGCAGAGCTTGAGGCCCGACAGGTCGAGCCTGCCGAAGTCCGGGTGGTTCATCAGCGCGTCGTACAGCGTATTCACGCCGGAGAAGAAGGCCGGCTTCACCCGGTCCAGCGTGGCGATCAGGCCCGGGATGTCGCGCGGGTTGGTCACCAGCTCGGCGCGGTAGCCGTGCACCAGGGTGAACACCATATTGGTGTAGGCCGCGATGTGGTAGATCGGCAGGCAGATGACGAAGTCGTCGGTGGCCGGGTCCATGCAGTAGCCGAAACACTGTTCGGCCGCGGCCACGTTCGCGATCAGCGCACTGTGCGGCAGGATCGCGCCCTTCGACAGCCCGGTGGTGCCGCCGGTGTACTGCAGCTGCGCGGTGTCGGTGGCCTTGGCCGCCGAGAGCACGCGCGGAAGTTTCGCGCCCGCCGCCAGCGCCGCCGGCCAGCGGATCGCGCCCGGGATGGAAAACGGCGGGATCATCTTCTTCACCCGCTTGAGCATGAAGTCCACGACCAGCGACTTCGGCCAGCGCAGCGGATCGCCCACGCGGGTGGTGATGACGTGTTCGACCTTCGTGCCGGGCAGCGCCTGCTGCGCAACGGCGCCGAAGTTGTCCAGCACCACCAGCACCCGCGCGCCGGAATCGGCGAGCTGGTGTTTGAGCTCGCGCGCCGTGTACATCGGGTTCACCAGCACCGCGACCAGATCGGCGCGCTGCACGCCCAGCACGGCCACCGGATACTGCAGCAGGTTGGGCAGCATGATCGCGACGCGGTCGCCGGCCGCCAGCTTCAGGCCGTGGCGCAGGTAGGCGGCGAAGTCGGCGCTTAGCCGGTCGATGTCGGCGAAGCTGAGGCTGTGCCCGAGGTTGCTCACCGCCGGGCGGTCGCCGTGGCGCTGGCAGCACTCGATCAACAGTTGCGGCAGCGTGTAGCCGGCGTCGAAGGCGCGGCTGGCGACGTTACGGAATTCCGGCTGGGCCAGCACGGAGGCGTGGGTGGTGCCGAAGGCTCGGGTCACGGGGCGCACTCCGCTGGACTGACGCAACCTTACCCGCGGGGCGGTGGCCCGCCAAGCCGGAGGCCCGTGAAGGACCCCCGGCGCACATATGCCCGGCTACTGACCTTTGCGGCTGAGCCACCAGGCCATCGGCAGGCCCGCCAGGAACCAGCCCACCACGGTGCCGACCAGGCTGCCCAGGGTGAAGTCGGTGGCGAAGCGATACCAGTTCCAGTACGGCACGCTGATCACCAGCCAGGCGAACAGCCCCAGCGCGGTGGCGATCGTCAGCCGCCTGCCGAAGCCGAACGGTGCCAGCGACAGGATCCAGGCCGCCAGCAGTGCCGAGACGAAATTGGTGGCGAACTCCTTGCCCATCTGCGGCCCCATGGCCATGCCGTCGCGCCCAACCGGCTGATAGAAGATCACCGCGTTCGGGTTGGCCACCGCCTTGGCGGAATAGGCGGCCGTGGCGGCGGCGTCCTCGTACTTGTCGGGCGCCAGGCCGGGCACGTGGTATACGCCCTCCTCCGCCGGCAGCCCGTCCTTCAGCGCCGCCATCACCATGTCCTCGTTGACCGCCTGCCGGTGCCCCATCTCGCCGATGGGCAGGATCATGTGCGACACGAAACCCCAGAAGAACAGCACGATGCCGCCCAGCAGGGCGGCGGTAATCAAGCGCATGACCTTTCTCCCCTTCCCCAAGGTGGCATGAGCGTACGCCCGGAAAACGAACGCGACAACTCCGTGCGGGTTGGGGCTTGGACAATAGGCCTGCCACCTTGTTTGCGCCGCAGCTTTCACAAAGAATTCAAGGATGGAATCGTCAGAAGCAATCGCCAATAACTCAAAGACCATGGGATGGGAAACAATCCCGACGTTGTCCTTGGAAAGGACAACAGGGTGTTCTTGAGGGATGTAAAAACCGGAATGACAATCCCGATTACCCCATAGGAAGATCCAAATGATTGTCGAGTCGAACTTTGCGATAAGAATATTTGGCACCAACATCAACCTCGCCAATGCCAGAGGCTTGGTTCCTGCCAAATACAAGGACAGCATCGCGGGGGGTCCGAGTTGATGGGTTTGATATCAACCTGCGGACATCTGACGGACCGATGTCCGCCGAAGCCGAACTACGCGACCTAAAGGAAGCGCTTGCCGCAATGTCGTCAGTTGGAGTTGAAGACCTAGTCATGTACGCAAAATTCCAGCATGACGGGCAATGTAGCTTGGAATTTGATAGTACTTTCCTCAAAGAGTTGGCTGATCTTGGGATTAACTTCTGTGTTTCGTGCTTTCAGATCCTTGATCAAGACTCGTGAGGCTACGACGCCCTGAACCGCTGACGGCCATCGACCTGCCCACGCCCGGCCAGGACCTCGGCTTCACCTACGACACCGCGCCCACCGCCTGCGCCCCCGGCGAGACCTTCGCCACCGGCCGCCTGTCCGGCTTCACCGACCCCAGCGGCAGCACGGCCTACTGCTACGACCGCCGCGGCAACGTGGTGCGCAAGGTCCAGTCGGTGACGGGCACGCCCGACGCCACCGTCGGCTACACCCACAACGCCGCCGACCGCCTGGTGGCCATGACCTACCCCAGCGGCGCCGTCGTCACCTACCAGCGTGATGCAGCGGGCCGCATCACCGGCGTGATGGCCCAGCCGACGGCGGGCAGTGCGGCGGTCACGGTGGTGTCGGACGTGGACTACCTGCCCTTCGGGCCCGCGACGCTATTGACGTTCGGCAACGGCCGCACCCTGGACAAGACCTACGACGCGAACTACGGCATCGCGGCCATCGCCGACAGCGCCGTGGATGGCCTGACCCTGGACTACACGCTCGACGCCGTCGGCAATGTCACGGGGCTGGACGAGCGGCTGGCCGGGGGCGGCACCGCCACGCGCAGCATCGACTACGACGACCTCGACCGGCTCGAAGCGCTGAAGGATGGCGCCACCCCGATCCAGACCTTCACCTACGACGCCACCGGCAACCGCACCAGCAAGACCGCCGGCAGCCCCGAGGCCTACACCTACCCCACCACCAGCCACCGCCTGACCCAGACCGGCGCCACCGCCCGCGGCTACGACGCCGCCGGCAACACCACCACCATCGGCACCGGCCGCGTCTTTACCTACGACGACCGCGGCCGCATGAGCCAGCTCACCGACGGCGGCGTGCTGACCCGGGAGTACGGCTACAACGCCCGTGGCGAGCGGGTGGTCAAACGTAATCCGACCGTCACCAATGGCGACGTCACCTACGTCTACGACGAAACCGGAAGGCTGCTGGGCGAATACGACGAAGCGGGCGCCCGGATCAAGGAATACGTCTGGCTCGACTGCACCCTGGTGGCGGTGCTGGGCCCCCACGGCGGCTCTAGCCACCAGTACGTGCTGACCGACCACCTGGGCACGCCGCGGGCGGTCGTGCATCCGGGAACAAACGCCATCGTCTGGCGCTGGGATCTGACCGGCAACGCCTTCGGCGACCATGCCGCGAACGAAGACCCGGACGGCGACACCGTCGCCTACACGTTCAACCTGCGCTATCCCGGGCAGTACTTCGACGCCGAGACCGGGCTGCACTACAACTACTTCCGGGAT
>CBFGOZ010000098.1:0-8893 GCA_965650505.1 uncultured Arenimonas sp. | reverse complement strand
GCGGTGGGCGAGTTCGGCATCAGCACCATGTAGCGGCCGGCCAGGGAGATGAACGTGGTCAGGGCGGCGCCCTTGTTGCCGCGCTCTTCCTTGTCCACCTGGACCACCACTTCCTGGCCTTCGCGCAGGAATTCCTTCAGGCCGGCCTTGTTCGGGTCGACGCCGGGGACGAAGTAGTCGCGGGAGATTTCCTTCAGCGGCAGGAAGCCGTGGCGCTCGCCGCCGTATTCGACGAAGGCGGCCTCGAGGGAGGGTTCGAGCCGGACGATGCGGCCCTTGTAGATGTTGGACTTCTTCTGCTCTTTCGAGGGCTGCTCGATGTCGATGTCGTACAGGTTCTGGCCATCGACGATCGCCACGCGCAGTTCTTCGGCCTGCGTGGCATTGATCAGCATGCGCTTCATTGTCTGGATTCCTCACGCGCTCTTACCGCGAGGAACGCCGGGGTCCGCGCCCGATGTTTCCGGCCCGGGGCGCGTTGCGCACCCGGACCTGGCAGGAACTTCCAGCGCTTCATCACCTTGGGCGTACCCGCGGGAGCGCTTGTTGTGTTTTGTTCGGTAAAGGGGCCCGGGCCACGCCGTGCGCGATCCGGTGTTCGCGAACCCTCGGGTTCGCGGCGATATCCGTCCGCCTTCGGCACCGGCTAACATGGTCACCCCCGTGGGGTGTGGTAGCGGTTCCCCGGGATTCGCGGGCGGGCGGCTTTCGGCCGACACCCCCAGCGAAATCAGGACGTTATCTCGCGAAGCGATTGTATAGGCGGAACCCCCATGGCGGCAAATGAAGTGTCCTCGGGCGTGAAGATGGTCAAGGTGCCCGAGGACCGGGACGGCCAGCGCCTGGACAATTTCCTGCTGCTGCAGCTCAAGGGCGCGCCCCGGAGCCTGGTCTACAAGCTCGTGCGCAGCGGCCAGGTCCGGATCAATGGCAAGCGGGCCAAGGCCGACAGCCGCCTGGCCGGGGGCGACGAGGTCCGCATCCCGCCGGTGAAGCTGAACGAAGCCGGGGAGGCCCGGCCGGTGCCCAAGGGCCTGCTGGACCGGCTGGCCGCCAGCATCGTGTTCGAGGACAAGGCCATCCTGGCCGTGAACAAGCCCAGCGGCCTGGCCACCCACGGCGGCAGCGGCATCAGCCACGGCCTGATCGAGTCGCTGCGGGCCCTGCGCCCGGGCGAGCCGCTGGAGCTGGTGCACCGGCTCGACCGCGACACCTCGGGCGTGATCATCATCGCCAAGAAGCGCTCGGCCCTGCTGGAGCTGCAGGCGCTGATGCGCGCCGGCGAGGACGACGAGGGCCCGGGCAAACGCTACCTGGCCCTGCTGGTCGGGCGCGTGCCCAACGGCACGCTGACGGTGGACGCGCCGCTGCAGAAGTCGGTGCTGCAGGGCGGCGAGCGTTCGGTGCGGGTGGATCCGGCGGGCAAGCCCTCGGTCAGCCACTTCAAGGTGCTCGAGCGCCGCGGCGGCCACAGCTACTGCGAAGTGCGCATCGAGACCGGGCGCACGCACCAGATCCGCGTGCATGCTGCGCACCTGGGCCATCCGGTCGCGGGCGACGAAAAATACGGCGACCCGGACGCCAACAAGCGCCTGGCCCAGCAGGTGGGGCTGAAGCGCCTGTTCCTGCACGCCGCCTCGATCGAGTTCGCGCTCGACAAGGGCAAGACGCCCTACCTGATCAATGCGCCGCTGAGCGAAGACTTGGCCGCCGTCCTCGACCGCCTCGGCTGAAATCCGGGAAATCCGGGGTCAGAGTGCATTTATATTCGGGCGCCAGCGAGGATCTGGCATAGATAAATGCACTCTGACCCCGGATTTCAGGGTTTCAGAGTTGTTCGGCCTTGGCGGCGCAGATGAAGTCGTTTTCGCTCAGCCCGCCGACGTCGTGGGTGGAATAGCGCACGACCGCGCGGTCGTAGTGCACGCCGAGGTCGGGGTGGTGGTCCTGGGCATGGGCGACGTAGGCCAGGGCGTTCACGAATGCCATCGTCCGATAATAGTCGGGGAAGCGGAAGGTCTTGCGGATGGCGGCGCCATCCTCGACCAGGTCCCAGCCGGGCAGGGCGTCCAGGTAGCGTGCCACCATCTCCTCCGACAGTTGGTTTTCGGCGCCCTTCAGGGGCTGGCAGCGGCGCGAGGCGAGTTCATTGATCGAGGTCATGACAGCGTTCCGTGGCGGTTGGGGGAAAGTATAGGCTGCGGGTCTACAATGCGCGCCATGATCAACATCTCCGAATCCGCGCAGGCCTATTTCCAGCGCCTGCTGCAGTCCCAAGGCGGCGACGCCGTGGGCATCCGCCTGTCCGCCGTGAACCCGGGCACGCCGCGCGCCGACGCGCGCCTGGAGTTTGCCGAACACGGCGACCTGCTGGGCGACGAGTGGGCGGTGGAGTGCGAGGGCTTCACGCTTTATGTGGACGCGCCCAGTGCGCCCTACCTGGACTCGGCCGACATCGATTTCGTCAATAACGCCACCGGCGGCCAGCTCACCATCAAGGCGCCGCGCATCAAGGGCGACCAGCCGGCCGGCGACGCCTCGCTGGTCGAGCGGGTGCAGTGGATGATCGAGTCGGAGATCAATCCGCAGCTGGCCTCGCACAAGGGCCGGGTGGCGCTGGACTCGATCGGCGCCGATGGCGTGGTCTACCTGCGCTTCGGCGGCGGCTGCCATGGCTGCGGCATGGCCGACGTGACGCTGAAGCAGGGCATCGAGAAGTCGATGATGGCGAAATTCCCGGAAGTGACCGCCGTGCGCGACGCCACCGACCACAGCACCGGCAGCGCGCCCTACATTGCCCGCGGCTGAACGGCGCCGGCAGGCGAGGGCCGCTTAACCGATTCTTTCCGGGGGAGGCCGTTACTCTCTCGCGGCCCTTCCCACATCCGCGGTGCCCGTGAGCGAAAACCACGACTTCGATCCGGCACAGGCACTCAACGAGGCCGGGTACCGATGGCGCTGGCGCTCGTTCTCGACGCGCTCGGAGCCGCTGCCGGTCCGTCTGCGGATCGGTGTGCTGATGCTCGTGCTGGGCGGGCACATGCTCGCGTACTGGGTGTTCGACAACAGCACCTTCAGCGTGACGCCGCCGGAGCGCGACCGGATCACGACCCTGGTCTTCCTGGACCCGCCGCCCGAGCCAGAGCCGCTGCCCGAACCCGAACCCGAGCCAGAACCGGTACCGCCGCCGGAGCCCGAACCCGAACCCGAGCCGGTTCCCGAAGAGCCGGTTCCCGAAGAGCCTGAGCCGGCCCCGGTCGAACCGGAACCGGAGTCCGAACCCGAACCGGAGCCCGAGCCCGAGCCGGAAACCCCGCCGGTCGAGGAACCCACGCCCCCGGCCGAACCCGAGGTCGAGCCCGAACCTGCGCCAGAACCCGAGCCCGTCACCCTGGACGTGCCCGAGCCGCAGCTGGTCATCCTGCCGGTGGCCGAGCCCGAACCCGAGCGCCTCGTCGCCACGGCCCCGAAGATCCAGATCGAGGTCGCGCCTGCACCCGCGCCAGTGGACCTGCCAACGCAGGCCCCCCAGCGCCTGGCCGTCAGCGCGCCGCCCGAGCCTCTGCCGCTGCCGACCGAAACGCCGAAGAAGAAAAAGCTGAAGCCCGAGGTGGTCCTGGGCGACGTGCCGGAACTCGAACCCGAGCCGCTGCCGGAAGCTTCGACCGGCTTGCCGCCGCCGTCGGCCCCGATCGCCGCGTCGCCGCCCCCCTCCGGTCCGCGCACGATGCAGGCCGTCGAGCTGTCGCCGATCGCGCGTCCCTCGACCGGCGGCCTGCAGCTGTATCGCGCCGACGGTTCGCTCGACCTGCCCGAGGACGTCAAGCGCGGACTGGCCGACCCGACCAGCAGCGATCGCCAGTTCGGTTTCCAGATGCCGGGCCTGGAGGAGTCGGGCACCTTCATGAAGCGCCAGCCGGCCCTGGTCTACCAGGAAACCCGCTTCGACCAGTACTGGAAGCCGAACAAGGACGTGCTGACCTCGCTGTTGGAGGAGGCAGTGAAGAAGACGACCAAGAGCATCGAGATCCCGATCCCCGGCAGCCCCGGCTCCAAGCTGGTGTGCACGGTGTCGATCCTGGCGGCGGGCGGTGGCTGCGGCATCCGCAACAACAACGACGGCTACGTGGTCGAGACCGACGACCCGGATACGCTCGACCCCGAAGAGGACAAGCAGTGCCAGGCCTGGTGGGATCGCATCGTCGGTGCCACCAGCCAGGACGTCTGGCGCCACACGCGCGACCTTTACGAGGCGCAGTGCCGCAAGCCGCTGGCCAAGTCGACCGCGGTGCCGATCAAATGAACAAGGCCCCTTGCGGGGCCTTGTCTTCAACGCCTGCGATGCGAGCGGACGATCAGCGTTCGTCGAGCTTGCTCAGGTCGTGCAGGTCGCCCGCCTGGCTGGCGTAGTAGGCCGACAGGTCGTCGATGTCCTCGTCGCTCAGGCCCGCGGCGAAGCCGGCCATGATGGCGTTCTTGCGCTCGCCCGACTTGTAGTCGTGCAGGGCCTTGGCCAGGTATTCCGGGTACTGGCCGGCCAGCTTGGGATAGGTCCCATCCAGGCTTTCGTTGCCGGTGGCGCCGTGGCAGGACGCGCAGGTCTTGGCCTTCTCGGCGCCGGCGACGGGGTCGCCCTTGGGGCCGGCGGCCAGCGCCGGGGCGGCGAGGGTGATCAGGGCGAGGGCGGTGGCGATACGGAGCATGGTCATCAGGCCCTCACTTGGCCGGCTTCAGGCTGGACAGGTAGGCGGCGATGTCCGCGATCTCCTGTTCGGAGAAGGACTCGGCCTGGGCCTGCATGGTCGGGTGCTTGCGTTCGCCGTTCTTGTAACCGGTCAGCGCGGCGACCAGGTACTGCTCGTTCTGGCCGCCGACCTTGGGCACGCGGTAGGTCGGGTAGGCGTTCTTGTAGTCGGCGATGCCGTGGCAGCCCGTGCAGGTGTAGAACAGGGCCTTGCCCTTCTCGGCGTCGCCCTTGGCGGCGACGGGCAGGGCGGCGAAGGCGAGCGCGAGGCTCGCGGCGGACAACAGGATTCGCTTCATCAGGGGTTTCCGGCTCGCTTGAGGGTCGGGCGGACAGCGTTAAACCGAAATTATAGCCGCAGCATCCGAAGCCCGGACAGGGGGTTGTCATCCGGATCGCGACGGCCTGTCACCGTTGGGCATCCAGACTTCCGGCATATGCGTGTCTTCACGACCCTCCTGTACTGTTCTATTCAACTACAACACCCCCGCCAAAGCCGAGACCCATGAAGACCTCCAGCCGTTCCCCGAAGCTCCGCGCCGCCGCCCTCCTGGCCCTGGCGATCTCCCTGGCCCTGGCGGGTTGCGGCGGCCAGGCCCCCGAAGGCGAGGCCGATGCCGACAAGACCGCGGAGGCCGCGGACAAGAAGGAAGAAGGCAAGGACGGCAAGCCAGGCGAGAAGAAGGTAGAGGCCGTGCCGGTCGAGGTCGCCGCGGTGGCCAAGCGGCCGATCTCGGCCAGCTACGCCGGCACTGCGAACCTCGAGGCCCCGGGCGAAGCCCAGGTGGTGGCCAAGACCTCGGGCGTGCTGCTGCAGCTGCTGGCCGAGGAGGGTGACCAGGTGAAGGCCGGCCAGGTGCTGGCGCGAATCGACCCCGACCGTCCGCGCCTGGAGATGGAGCGCGCCCGCGCCACGGTGCGCAAGCTCGAGAACAACTACCGCCGCTCGCAGGAGCTGCTGGCCTCCAAGCTGGTCAGCGCCGAGGCCAGCGACCAGATCCGCTACGACCTGGAAGCCGCGCGCGCCGCCTACGAACTGGCCCAGCTCGAGCTGTCCTACACGAACATCGTCGCGCCCATCGACGGCGTCATCGCCCAGCGCGCGGTGAAGCCGGGCAACCTGATCCAGCTCAACTCCTCCCTGTTCCGCATCGTCGACGATTCGCGCCTTGAGGCCGTGCTGAACGTGCCCGAGCGCGACCTGGCGACGATGAAGCCGGGCCTGGCGGTGAACATGGTCGCCGACGCGATGCCGGGCAAGGTGTTCACGGGCATCATCGACCGCGTCAGCCCGGTCGTGGATGGCGGCAGCGGCACCTTCCGCGTGGTCACCGCCTTCAAGGGCGGCGAAGGCCTGCGGCCGGGCATGTTCGGCCGCATCGAGGTGGTCTACGACCAGCGCGCCGATGCCCTGACCGTGCCGCGCTCGGCCTTGCTCGAGGACGCCGGCGAGACTGCGGTGTTCGCCGTGCGCGAGGCCAAGGCCGTGCGCGTGCCGATCGAAGTCGGCCACATGAGCGGTGAATTGGTGGAAGTGCGCAAGGGCCTGGCCGAAGGCGAGCAGGTCGTGACCGCCGGCAAGATCACCCTGCGCGACGGCGCCTCGGTGGAGGTGCTTAACCCGCCGGCCGGCGGAGCCGTGGACACCGATGTCGCCCAGGTGGCGCAGGCCGGCAAAGGGACGTCCAACTGATGAACCTCGTCGAGTTCTCCGTCCGTCGGCGCGTCACCGTGCTGATGGTGACGCTGACCTTCGTGCTGTTCGGCGCGATCGGCCTGTCGTCGCTGCCGGTCAACCTGCTGCCCGACCTGAGTTATCCCACCCTGACCGTGCGCACC
Source organism: uncultured Arenimonas sp. (assembly GCA_965650505.1). GTDB lineage: Bacteria > Pseudomonadota > Gammaproteobacteria > Xanthomonadales > Xanthomonadaceae > Arenimonas. The sequence continues at coordinate 2,310 of CBFGOZ010000098.1, read as the reverse complement.
GAATACACCGGTGCGGCGCCGTCTGAAATCGAAACCCTGATCAGCGAGCCGGTGGAAGAAGCCGTCGGCGTGGTGAAGGGGCTGCGCAAGCTCAAGTCCGTGTCGCGCACCGGCCAGAGCGACGTCGTGCTCGAGTTCGCCTGGGGCACCGACATGGACCGGGCCAGCCTGGAGGTACGCGACAAGCTCGAGTCGCTGCGGCTGCCGCTGGAGGCCAAGCAGCCGGTGCTGCTGCGCTTCGACCCGACCACCGAACCCATCGTCCGCCTGACCCTGTCGGCCAGCGAAACAGCCGGCGCCGCCGACGCCAACGCCGAGCTGGTGCGCCTGCGCCGCTTCGCCGACGACGAGCTCAAGAAGCTGCTCGAACCGGTCGAGGGCGTGGCGGCGGTCAAGGTCTCCGGCGGTCTTGAGGACGAGATCCAGGTCCACATCGACCAGCAGAAGCTGGCCCAGCTCAACCTGGGCATCGGCACCGTCATCGACCGTCTGAAAGCCGAGAACGTGAACATCTCCGGCGGCCGCATCGAGGACGGCAGCCAGCGCTACCTGGTCCGCACCATCAACCAGTTCTCCGACGTCGAGCAGATGCGGGACCTGCTGATCACCGCGCGCACCGGCGGCGGCGGCAACAGCGCCGCGCAGGAAGCCGCGGCCGCGGCGGCACGCGTGGCGGCCCTGACCGGCTCGGCCGAGGCCCTGGCGGCGTCGGCCAGTGCCCAGAGCGCCGCGTCGGGCGCCGGCAACGCGCCCGGCGGCGGCCAGGCGATCCGCCTGCGCGACATCGCCACCGTGGTCCAGGGTTTCAAGGAGCGCGAGGCCATCATCCGCCTCGACGGCCGCGAGGCGGTCGAACTGGCCATCTACAAGGAAGGCGACGCCAACACCGTCACCGTGGCCGACGCGGTCAAGGCGACGATCGAGCGCATCCGCAGCCAGATCCCGGCCGATGCCGAGCTGCGCACGGTGGACGACCAGTCGGTGTTCATCGAAAGCGCCATCAGCGGCGTGCAGTTCGACGCGGTGTTCGGCGGCCTGCTGGCCATCCTGATCATCTTCTTCTTCCTGCGCGACGGCTGGAGCACCTTCGTCATTTCGCTGTCGCTGCCGATCTCGCTGATCGCCACCTTCTTCTTCATGGACCAGTTCAACCTGAGCCTGAACGTGATGTCGCTGGGCGGTCTGGCGCTGGCGACCGGCCTGGTGGTGGACGACTCGATCGTGGTGCTGGAGAGCATCGCCAAGGCGCGCGAACGCGGCCTGGGCGTGCTCGAGGCCGCGCTGGTCGGCACGAAGGAAGTGAGCATGGCGGTGGTGGCCTCCACCCTGACCATCGTCGCGGTGTTCCTGCCGCTGGTGTTCGTGGAGGGCGTGGCCGGCCAGCTGTTCAAGGACCAGGCGCTGACGATCTCGATCGCGATCATGATGTCCCTGGTCGTGGCCATGACCCTGATCCCGATGCTGTCCTCGCTGAAGGCCAAGGCGCCGATGGCCTTCCCGCCAGAGCCGCCGCATCCGGACTGGCGTCCGGAGTCGCGCGTGCTCAAGCCCGTGGCCGCGGTGCGCCGCGGCACCGAGAAGGCCGCCGGCGGCGTGCTGATGGGCCTGGGCTGGGTCGTGGTGTCGATCTTCCGCTTCCTGCGTCGCTACGTCGGCGGGGCGATGGTCTGGATCGCGGGCCACGTCATGAAGCCCTATGACTGGGCGGCAGCGGCCTACCACCGCACCCTGCCCAGGGCGCTGGACCGTCCCGGCCTGGTGCTGGGTTCGGCGGCGCTGGCCTTCGCGGCCTCGCTGGCCCTGGTGCCGACCCTGGGCCTGGACCTGATCCCGCAGCTGGCGCAGGACCGCTTCGAGATGACCGTGAAGCTGCCGCCCGGCACCCAGCTGCGCGACACCGACGCGGTGGTGCGGGCCGTGCAGGAGCAGCATGCCGGCGCCCCTGGCGTGAACGCCCTGTACGCGGTCAGCGGCAGCGGCACGCGGCTGGACGCCAACCCGACCGAGTCGGGCGAGAACATCGGCAAGATCACCGTGGTGATGGTGCCCGAAGGCGCGGCCGAGACCGAAGCGGCGCAGACGGCCAGCCTGCGCGAGACGATGGAGCAGCGTTTCCCCGGCGCCGAGATCAAGTTCGGTCGCCCGGAGATCTTCAGTTTCTCCACTCCGCTGGAAATCGAGCTGCAGGGCGCCGACCTCAACGACCTGGAGGCCGCCGGCGCCAAGCTGGTGTCGCTGATGGAGGGCTCGGACCGCTTCGTGGACATCAAGTCCACGGTGGAAGAGGGTTTCCCGGAGATCCAGATCCGC
>CBFGOZ010000097.1:0-8943 GCA_965650505.1 uncultured Arenimonas sp. | reverse complement strand
GCGAGCCGATGCCGATCTGCAGCGTGCCGCCGTCGCGCACCAGGGTGCTGGCGTAGAGGCCGATGGCGTAGTCGGCGTCGTTCACCGGCTCGCGCGGCAGGGCGAACAGCTCCGGCGCCGGGCCCGGCAGGTCGAGCACGAGGTCGAAGACGTCCGCCGCCACCGCGCAGGGGCCGTCCAGCCAGGGCAGGTGCGGATCCACCTCGGCCACCATCAGCGGGCGCGGCCTGCCCAGCCGCGCCATCTCGTCCAGCAGGTCGAAGGTGAGGTCGGGATTGCAGCTCAGGCTAAGCCGCGTGCCGCCGGGTTCGCGCGCCACCTTCTGCACCAGCGCGTTCGCACCGCGTTCGGCCACGGCGCGGGCGACATGGGTGTAGTTCAGGCTGACGTAGTCGCGCTGCGCAGCGTCCGCGCGCAGCAGGGCGCCCGACTGCATGTAGAACTCCTCGACCCGGATGTTCGCCGGCAGGGTGCCGGCGCGCATGGCCAGTGCGTAGTCGAGCACCGGGAAGTCGGTGCCGAACTGCCGGGCCAGGAAGGGTTCGAGGAATCGCCGCTGCAGGCCGCTGCCGGCGGCGGGCGGCGTCAGCGACAGCGCGGTCAGCAGGTGCAGCGAGCGGGCCGGGTCCGCGGCGATGCGGCGGGTGATGGCATTGAGCAGCCGGTGCGGCTTGCCCAGGCCCAGCGGCGCGGCCAGCACCAGGGCGGGGCCGGCGTGCTGCAGCAGCCGGTCCACGGCGGCGTCGAGCGGGTCGGTGGGCTGCGGTCGGTCCATGGCCTGGGTGTCCTGGGGTCGGGGCAGTATGGCATCGCCGCGGGGCGGGGCTTGACAGTTCCGATTACGGGTGTAAATTCAAGAAAAATTACAGGCGTAATCAACATGGCGATCAGCGAAGCCGAATCGGTGGTGATGCAGGTGCTCTGGAAGCGCAGCCCGCTCGGGGCCGACGAGGTGTTCGCGGCCCTGGCCGGCCGCCAGGACTGGCAGGAGGCGACGGTGAAGACCCTGCTCAACCGCCTGCTGAAGAAGGGCGCCGTCAGCGCCGAGCGCGAAGGACGACGTTACCTGTACGCCCCGCGCCTGCGCCGCGAGGACTGGCTGCAGCAGGAAAGCGAGAGCCTGCTGGACCGCCTGTTCGGTGGCCGCCTGGCGCCGATGGTGGCCCATTTTTCCGAGCGGCGGAAACTGTCGAAGAAGGACATCGCCGAGTTGAAGAAGCTGATCCAGGAGCTCGACGATGGCCAATGACCTGACCGCCTGGCTGGCCGAAGCCACCCTCGCCACCAGCGCGGCGATCGTGCTGGTCCTGCTGCTGCGCCGCCCCCTGCGCGCCCTGTCCGGCGCCGGCGCGGCCTACGCCGCCTGGGGTCTGGTGCCGGCGGTGCTGCTGGCGAGCCTGCTGCCCGCCGCGGTCGAACCGATGGGCCCGGGCGTGGTCGCGGCGATCACCGCCGGCGTCTCCGGCCTGCCGACGATCAACCCCGCTCCTGCCTTCGACTATCGGCCCTGGGCCGCCTTGGCCTGGAGCCTGGGCCTGGCGCTGACGGCGGCGGGCCTGGTGCGGCAGCAGCGCCGCTTCATCCGCGGGCTGGGCGAACTGCGGCGCCGCCACGACGGCCTGCTTGAAAGCGACGCCACCGCCGGCCTGCCGGCGGTGATCGGCTGGCGTGCGCGGATCGTGCTGCCGCGCGATTTCGAACAGCGCTACGACGCCCACGAACGCCAGCTCGTGCTCTGCCACGAGGGCGTGCACCGCCGCCGCGGCGACCTGCAGGCCAGCGCCGTGGTCGCGGCGCTGCGCTGCCTGTTCTGGTTCAACCCGCTGCTGCACCACGGCGCCGGCCGCTTCCGCCAGGACCAGGAACTGGCCTGCGACGCGGCCGTGCTGCGCCGGCACCCCCAGTCGCGCCGCGCCTATGGCGATGCGCTGCTCAAGACCCAACTCGCCGACCGGCCGCTGCCCCTGGGCTGCCACTGGTTCGGTTCCCATCCCCTGAAGGAGCGCATCGCCATGCTCAGACATCCCCTGCCGCACCGGTTCCGCGGTTTCGCCGGCCTGATCCTCGTGACCCTGCTGTCCTTCGCCGCGGGCTGGACCGTGTGGGCGGCGCAGCCCGCGTCCCCGTCGGCCGACGGCCTGCAGCTGCGCATGAGCCTGAAGCTCGATGGCGGCGAAGAACGCGTCGAAACCGCGGCGATGGTGCCGGGCCAGCCGAAGGCCTTTTCCTTCACGCAGGACGGCCAGCGCTGGGACATGACCCTCACCTTGCGGCCGATGGACGCCGGCCAGGTGCACATCGCCGCCGAAATCCTTCGCGACGGCCTGCCCCAGGGTTCGCCGCGCCTCGTCACCAAGCTGGGCACCCCGGCCGCCATCGGCATCGGCGAGAAATTCCCGGACCGCTTCGTGGGCATCGAGATCGAGATGCTGGTCACCGATGGAAATCCAGCTGCCGCGTCGGTGCAGCTGGCCGAGGGCCTGCGTGGCCCGGTGCCCGCCTACCCCGCTGACCAGGTGGCGGCGGGCGAGGGCGGCACCGTGATGCTGCGGGTGCTGGTGGGCAAGGATGGCCGCCCGTTGCGCAGCGAGTTCGAGCCCGAAGGCAGCACCGTGTCGCCCGACTCGCCCCTGGTCGCGTCGGCGCGCGAAACCAGCCTGAAGTGGACCTTCAACGCCCCGGTGAAGGACGGCCAGGCGGTCGAAGGCTGGGTGGCGGTGCCGGTGCGGTTCGAGCCGGACCGGCCGGCCAGCGGAAGCTGAGGCAGGTCAGCCGGCCGGCGCCAGCGCGGCGTTCAACAGCGCCGCGAGCCTCGCGCCGGCCTGGCGCAGGCGGACCTCGGCGACGGGGCGGAAACGGTCTAGGTAGTCGTCGCCGATGCGGCGACGTTCCGGGTAGACGCCTTCGGTGCGGTTGACCCGGCAGGATTCCAGCGCCCACTCGGCCGGCGGGTTGTCGCTGTCCCGGGCGCCGTCCTGCGGCAGCGGCGACTGCAGCAGCCGCTGCACGTAGGCGGCGTTGTCCAGCCCGGCGCTCTGCACCAGCCAGTAGTCCCAGACGCCATGCAGCTGGGTGCCTTCGCCCTTGGGCGCGCCCTTGCCGCGGTAGTTGAGCTGGTGGTTGTTGCCGCCGCGGTCGTCGGCGTAACCGGCGTGCATCGGCTGGTGCACGTCGCCGACGAAATGCACCAGGAACTTCAACGCATCGCGGCGTTCGGCCAGCGGCCGCGCGCGGTCGGCCAGGATGGCGCGCTGGGCGTTGATGGCGCCGATGACGCAGTTGCCGTCCGGGCATTCCCGCGCCGGCACGTAGTCGCAGCCCAGGCCACGCTGGAAGTTCACGTAATGCCAGCGGCTGCTGCGTTCGCCGAGCGCATGGCCGCCCTTGCGGCTTTCGGCGCGGATCTCGTCGGCCCAGGTGGACACGCCGGCGAGCGTGGGCACCGGTTCGCCCGCCAGCAGGGCCGCCACTTCCCGCTGCGCCGCCGGGCTGAGTTCGGCCTGCGCCAGCTCGCCGACGATCTGGTGGCCCTGGCGGCTCCAGGCCAGGGAAGATACCGGCGCCAGCGAGGCCAGCAGCAGGACGAGCAGGGCAGGGGTCGTTTTCATGGCCGCCGACTTTACGCCAGCGGCCGTGAACATCGCCATCGCGGAACTCAGAACGCCCAGACGAAGGCGGCGCCGTAGACCCAGGGGTCGATCTGCACGGTGCCGACATCGGCGCCGTTCACGCTGACGTCGGTGTCGATGTCGATCCAGCGCGCATCCAGGCGCAGCCACTTGCGGTCGCCGATGGCGATGTCGACGCCGCCGTGTGCGGCCAGGCCCCAGGATGCGTCCAGCTCCAGGTCGGTGCCGGCCAGCGGACCGCGCGCCTGCTCGTCGAAGAAGGCCGTGTAGTTCACGCCCAGCCCCAGGAAGGGCGTCACCCGCTCGCCCCGGAAGTGGTACTGCAGGCTGACGGTCGGCGGCAGGTGCTTGGTCGACCCGGCGTAGGCGCCGTTGAGCCGGATGTCGTGCTCGAAGGGCAGCGAGGCGAGGACTTCCAGGCCCCAGTTCCGGTTGAAGTGGTACTCGGCGGTGACCGTCGGACGCCAGTCACTGCCGACGTCGGCGGCCAGGGTGCCGCCGGCCAGCCGGCCGTTGCCGGACTTGGGGGCGACGACGTGGGCGCCGACCGAGAAGGTCCAGTCCCCGGCCTCCTGGGCCTGGGCGGGGGCGGCAAGGGCCAGCGCACAGGCGCAGGCGAGAGGGGCGAAATGCTTGGAAACGGCCATGGGACAACTCCGGTGGGTAGGTGCCGCCAGTGTCCGCCCGCCCGCCGGGCCGGTTCTTGAGGATGGTCAAATCGGCCCGGCTGGGACCGGGGCGCCGGGATTGCTAAAATGCCGGGCTTTCCACCCCCACCCGTCCGGCCCGCCGCCGGTTCCAGGAGCCCCCATGTCCATCAAGGTCGCCATCAACGGTTACGGCCGCATCGGTCGCAACATCCTCCGTGCGCTGTACGAATCCAAGCGCACCCACGAGATCCAGATCGTGGCCATCAACGACCTGGGCGATGCCGAGACCAATGCGCACCTGACCCGCTTCGACACCGCGCACGGCCGCTTCAACGCCGAGGTCGCGGTGGATGGCGACCACATGGTCGTCAACGGCGACCGCATTCGCGTCTGTGCCGAGCGCGACCCGGCCAAGCTGCCCTGGAAGGACCTGGGCGTGGACGTGGTGTTCGAGTGCACCGGCCTGTTCACCTCCAAGGCCAAGGCCGGCGCCCACCTGGCCGCGGGCGCCAGGAAGGTGATCATCTCCGCGCCGGGCGAGAAGGACGTGGACAACACCGTCGTGTTCGGCGTGAACCACCAGACGCTGAAGGCCTCGGACACCGTCATCTCGAACGCGTCCTGCACCACCAACTGCCTGGCGCCGCTGGCCAAGGTGCTGAACGAGAAGATCGGCATCGTGCACGGCCTGATGACCACCATCCACGCCTACACCAACGACCAGGTCCTCACCGACGTGTTCCACAAGGACCTGCGCCGCGCCCGTTCGGCGACCATGTCGCAGATCCCGACCAAGACCGGCGCCGCCGCCGCGGTCGGCCTGGTGCTGCCGGAGCTCAACGGCAAGCTGACCGGTTTCTCGATGCGCGTGCCGACCATCAACGTGTCCTTCGTCGACCTGTCCTTCGTCGCCAGGCGCGACACCACCAAGGAAGAGATCGACGCCGCGGTCAAGGCCGCCAGCGAGGGCGAACTCAAGGGCGTGCTGGGCTTCAACACGCAGCCGCTGGTGTCGGTGGACTTCAACCACGATCCGCGCAGCTCGGTCTACGACAGCACGTTGACCCAGGTGATGGGCGGCACGCTGGTGAAGGTCGGCGCCTGGTACGACAACGAGTGGGGTTTCTCCAACCGCATGCTCGACACCACGCTGGCGCTGATGGCCGCGAAGTAAGGCTAGTCGCATCGTGTTTCCCGAAGCCCCGGCCTGGCCGGGGTTTCTTTTTTGCGCTTGCCGTCGAGGTCCGGTGCAGGACCGGCAGCACCGCGGACGCTCAGGCGGGGCGCCTGGACGCCCACCGCGCCGCCAGCAGTTTCGCGGTACACAGCAGCGCGAAATAGAGCGCCCCCATCGCGACCACCCGCTGCGGCTCCTCGACCCACAGGCCGCCATGGCTGTCGTCGAAACCGAACATCGGCTGCAGGTCGGCCGACATGCCCAGCCGCGGCACCGGCGCGATCACCGTCGCGAAACAGGCGAACAGGTAGGCCACCACCGAACCGCCCCAGGCCGCCATCTGCCAGCCGGTGTCGTCGTCGGAAGGCGGCGCGCTGCGCCAGATCCAGACCACCTTGCCGATCGCCAGCCAGGCGAAGGCCAGCAGCGGCCACCACTCGCCGAAACTCCAGGCGAAGGCGCCGATCATCAGCAGATAGAACAGCGACAGCCCGAGCACGCCGCCGATGCGCAGCCGACGGTCGCTCCGGGGCTGGTTGGCGATCGCGGTGAAGAAGCCGGTGGCGTGGATCAGGAAGAACTCCACCAGCATCGTCAGCATCGCGGTCTTCACCGACAGCGCGCCGAACACGAAGGGGAACAGCCACACCGCGACGAACATCAGCGCGGTGATGCCGTCGGGCACCGCGGCCCAGGCGCTGAACCGCGGCGGCGCCTTCATGGGGCGTCGTCGCCCGCGCCGGCGCCCGCCGCCGAACGGCGCAGGCGGTCGTGCACCGCGCGCCAGTCGCCGTCTTCGGGCGGGCGTTCGGCCAGCAGCAGGTTCACGCCGCGGCCGTCGAGCGTGCGCAGCGCGGCGTACAGGGCGTGCGCATAGGCCGCGGCGGTGGCGGGCAGGGCGAGGCCTTCGAGTCCTTCGGGCAGCGTGTCCAGCGCCAGCACGGCGACGCGCTTGCCGAAGGCCGACTGTTGGCGGGCCTCTTCTTCCAGGGCGGCGCGAGGCAGCAGCAACAGGGGCGTACGCGGCGCGTAGTGCGCCTCCAGCGTGCCCGAGGCCCGCGGGCTGTCGCCGGCCACGCCATCGGCGACGGGGCCGATCACCGCTTCCAGGCGCTCGCGGCCGATCATGCCCGGCCGCAGGATGCGCGGCGTATCGCCGGACAGGTCCAGGATCGTGCTCTCGATGCCGACCGCGCATTCGCCGCCATTGAGCACCACCGGCACCGCGTCGCCGAATTCCTCGCGCACGTGCGCGGCGGTGGTCGGGCTGATGCGGCCGAAGCGGTTCGCCGAGGGCGCCGCCAGGCCGCCGCCGAAGGCGCGCAGTACGTCCAGCGCGAGCGGATGCGCGGGGCAGCGCAGGCCGACCGTGGGCTGGCCGCCGGTGACTTCGTCCGGCACGCCCGGCTGCTTGCGCAGGATCAGGGTCAGCGGCCCCGGCCAGAAGGCCGATGCCAGCGTGCGCGCGGCCGCGGGAATGTCGCGCGCCCAGGCGTCAAGCTGGTGCGCGCCGGCGATGTGCACGATCAGCGGATGGTCGGCGGGCCGGCCCTTGAGCTCGAAGATCCGGCGCACGGCCTCGGGCCGCGAGGCGTCCGCCGCCAGGCCGTACACCGTTTCGGTAGGCAGGCCGATCGCTTCGCCCCGGCGCAGGGCGGCGACGGCGTCGGCGATGCCGTAGCTCATGCCGCGCTCCGGAAGTCGGCCTTGAGCAGGCCGTAGATCCAGGAATCGGCGAACTCGCCGCCGACCCGCCAGCGGTTGCGCAGCAGGCCCTCGCGCCGGAAGCCGAAATGTTCCAGCAGGCGCCAGGACGGCTGGTTGCGCGGGTCCACGTCGGCCTCGATCCGCTCAAGGCCCAGCGGGCCGAACGCGTGTTCCAGCGCCAAACGCACGGCGTCCCGGGCCAGGCCGCGGCCCTGGCGCGCGGGCAGCAGCGAATAGCCGAGCTCGGCCCGCTGGTTCGGGCCGCTCAGTGAAAACAGGGCGGTGGTGCCGATGAAGCGGTCCTCGCCGGTTTCGGTCAGGGCCCAGCCGTAGACCGCCGGGGGCCGCATCGGGATGCGTTCGGCCAGCCAGGCTTCGGCCTGGGCCAGCGTGGTCCAGGGCGCGAAGCTCCAGTACCGGCAGACCTCGGGGTCGCTGTAGAGCGCGAACACGTCCGCCGCGTCGGCGGGCCGCAGCGGGCGCAGGCGCACGCGCTCGTTCTCGAGCACGGGCGGATCGATGGGGTCGGTGGCCATGCCGCATTCTCCCACGCGGCCCGGCGGTTTGCCCCGGCCCCACCGGGCGGGGGAAAATGCCGGTCTTCCCCGCAGACCTCCCCGGAGCCCCTCATGACCATCCTCCGCATGTCCGACCTCGACCTGGCCGGCAAGCGCGTGCTGATCCGCGAAGACCTCAACGTGCCGGTCAAAGACGGGCGCATCACCTCCGAACAGCGCATCACCGCCGCCCTGCCGACCATCAAGCTGGCGCTGGAGAAGGGCGCCGCCGTGATGGTGACCTCGCACCTGGGCCGGCCGAAGGAGGGCGTCTGGACCCAGGAGGACTCCCTGGCGCCCGTCGCCGCACGCCTGTCGGAGCTGCTGGGTCGCGAGGTGCCGCTGCTGAAGGACTGGACCGACGGCGTCGACGTCAAGCCGGGCCAGCTGGTGCTGCTGGAGAACTGCCGCATGAACGTCGGCGAGGGCAAGGACGACGAGACCCTGTCGAAGAAGTACGCCGCGCTCTGCGACGTCTATGTCATGGACGCCTTCGGCACCGCCCACCGCGCCCAGGCCTCGACCCACGGCGCGATCCGGTTCGCGAAGGTCGCCTGCGGCGGCCCGCTGCTGATGGCCGAACTCGATGCCCTGGCCAAGGCCCTGCTGGCGCCGGCGCGGCCGCTGATCGCGATCGTCGCCGGCAGCAAGGTCAGCACCAAGCTCGAACTGCTGTCGAACCTGGTGTCGAAGGTGGACCAGCTGATCGTCGGCGGCGGCATCGCCAACACCTTCATCGCCGCGGTCGGCCACCCGGTCGGCAAGTCGCTGTGCGAGAACGACCTGCTCGATACCGCGCGCCAGATCATCGCCGACGCCAAGGCCCGCGGCGCCGACATCCCGATCCCGACCGACGTGGTCGTGGCCCCGGCCTTCGCGGCCGACGCGCCGGCGACGGTGAAGAAGGTGGCCGAGGTCGGCCCGGACGACATGATCCTGGACATCGGCCCGGAGACCGCCGCGCGATATGCGGAGTTGATCCGCAAGGCCGGCAGCGTGGTCTGGAACGGCCCGGTCGGCGTGTTCGAATTCGACGCCTTCGGCAAGGGCACCGAGACCCTGGCCCGCGCCATTGCCGATTCGGCCGCGTTCTCGATCGCCGGCGGCGGCGACACCCTGGCGGCCGTGGACAAGTACGGGGTCGAAGCCGGCATCAGCTACATCAGCACCGGCGGCGGCGCCTTCCTCGAGTTCTGCGAAGGCAAGGAGCTTCCGGCGGTGAC
>CBFGOZ010000096.1:0-8961 GCA_965650505.1 uncultured Arenimonas sp. | reverse complement strand
CGGAGTCGCGGATCATCGCCGGCATCGAGGCGTCGACGATGACGTCGCTGGGCACATGCAGGTTGGTGATGCCCTTGTCGGAGTTGACCATGGCCAGGCCCGGGCGCGCCGCGTAGACGGCGTCCATGTCGGCCCTGATCGCGGCCTGGGTGGCCTCCGGCAGCGAGGGCAGGCGCGCGTACAGGTCACCGATGCCGTTGTTCGGATCGAAGCCGGCCTGCTCCAGCACGGCCGCATGTTTGGCCAGCACGTCCTTGTAGAACTCGTTCACCACCACGCCGAAGATGATCGGGTCGGAGACCTTCATCATCGTGGCCTTCAGGTGCAGCGAGAACAGCACGCCCTGGGCCTTGGCATCGGCGATCTGGGCGGCGACGAAGGCGGCCAGCGCGCGGCGGTTCATCACCGAGGCGTCGACGATCTCGCCGGCCGTCACCTTCACGCTTTCCTTGAGCACCGTGGTCTTGCCGTCGTTGCCGACCAGGCTGATCTTCAGCGCGCCGGCTTCGGCGATGGTCGCGGAACGTTCGCTGCCGTAGAAGTCGCCGCTTTCCATGTGGGCCACGTGCGACTTCGAGCCCGGCGACCACTTGCCCATGCGGTGCGGATGCTTGCGCGCATAGGCCTTCACCGACTTGGGCGCGCGGCGGTCGGAATTGCCCTCGCGCAGCACCGGGTTCACGGCGCTGCCCTTGGTGCGGTCGTAGCGGGCCTTGATCTCGGCCTCGGCGGCGTCCTTCGGCTCTTCCGGGTAGTCGGGCAGGTCGTAGCCCTTGGCCTGCAGCTCCTTGATCGCGGCCTGCAGCTGCGGCATCGAGGCGCTGACGTTGGGCAGCTTGATGATGTTGGCCTCGGGCCGGGTCGCCAGCGCGCCCAGTTCGGCCAGGTCGTCGCTGATGCGCTGGTCCTCGCGCAGGCGCTCGGGGAACTGCGCCAGGATGCGGCCCGACAGCGAGATGTCGCGGGTCTCGACCGAAATGCCGGCCGCGCCGGCGAAGGCCTGGACGATGGGCAGCAGCGACTGCGTGGCCAGGAAGGGCGCTTCGTCGGTGAGCGTGTAGATGATCTTGGGCGTATCGGACATGGAGCGTCGTCTCGTGTGCGGGCGGGTGGACGCCGTGGCCGGGGGCCCGGGTCCTCCGCGAAGAGAGAGAGTGGCGCGCAGGCGCGCCGCGGCAGCCCGGCATTGTCGCCTGTCGGCCGCCGGGGCGGAAGCCGAGGCCCGGCGCGTGGCGGATACGTGCAGGTATGGACGGCGGGCCGCCGGATCGGGAAAAGCGCGCCGGCGGGCCCGGGTCTAAGCTCGGCAGACCTTCCGAAGGAGAACACCATGCGCCTCGGCCCGCCCCTGACCGCCAGCCTGATCCTGTGCTTCGGCGTCGCCCTGGCGCAGACGCCGCCCGGCCCGCCGCCCCCGGCCTGCGACGGCGCCGAACATCGCCAGTTCGACTTCTGGCTGGGCGACTGGGTGGTGACCCGGCCTGACACCGGCGCGGTGGTCGGCCGCAGTCGCATCCGCAGCGCGTCGTCGGGCTGCGCGATCTACGAACACTGGATCGACGCCTCGGGCAAGGACGGCCGCAGCCTCAATGGCTACGACCGGTCGCGCCGGGCCTGGGTGCAGTTCTGGATCGGCAGCGGCGGCGGCGTGCTGCGCCTGCAGGGAGGACGCCAGGGCGAGGCCATGGTGCTCGAGGGCGAGGCGCCCGCGGCCGGCGGCGCGCTCCAGAAGCAGCGCATCACCTGGACGCCCGCGGCGGATGGCAGCGTGACCCAGCACTGGGAAGGTTCGGGTGACGGCGGCAAGACCTGGGCGACGAGTTTCCTGGGCGTCTACCGGCGTGCGCCGGCTACGGAAACGGCGCAGGACTGAGCGAGGTTCAGGCCGACCAGTCCGCGGGCACCAGCGGGGGCAGGCCGTGCACGGCGCGGGCGCGGTCGCACTGCGGGCTCGGTTCGCCATGTTCCCAGGCGGCGCCGAGTTCGCGGCAGGGCGACGGGCGCATCGCGTAGATGCGGCAGCGCGTGCCTTCGCCGACGCGGCCCTCCAGCGCGACGCAGCGCACCGGCAGCGCGTCGGTACCGCGCATCGCCAGCTCGTGCCGGCGCAGCGGCGCCGTCATCGTTCCGGGCACGCCGTCGGCCCGCGCGGGCTGCGCCTCGGACCAGTGGAAGGCGACGCGGAAGGCGGCGCAGCAGGCGCCGCAGTGCAGGCAGGGATGGTTCATCGGCGGTCGGGCCAGGTCGCGCCGGTGCATCGCCGGCGCGGCGGCGCGCTTATTCGATGCGGAAACTGCGGGTTTCGGCGACGCGGTCGTTGATGGCGATCTCTACCCGGTAATCGCCCACCGGCCAAGGGCCGGCCTGGGACACGCTGAAGGTGGTGACGGTGGGCGTGGTCGGGGTCAGGCTCTGGCCGGCCTTGGCGACTTCGGTGCCGTCGGCCGAGGTCCAGCGCGCCGACAGGGTGAGACCTTCGCTGCTGCCCACGGCCACGACCGCCGCGTGGATCTTGTCGCCGGGCGCGAAGACCTCCTGCGCCTGCGCGACCTGGCCTTCGGCATCGACCGCCTTGCCCAGGGTCACCGACACGATGCGGTAGTCGCCGGTGGGCAGCGGCGGCATCGCCGCCGGAACTTCTTCCGACGCGGCGACCGCCGCCTGGGTCGCGGCATCGGCGGTGGCGGCGTTGTCCGCGGCCGGCGCCGCCTCGTCGCCGCCGCAGGCGGCCAGCAGCAGGCACAGCAGCAGGGAAGCGAAAGCGGTCAGGCGCATGGCGGCTCCGTCGGTTACTGGCGTGCGGTGCGCGGATTGCCCGGCAGCGGCAGGCCCGGCGTGGCGCGGAAAGGGTTGATGTCCAGGCCGCCGCGGCGCGTGTAGCGCGCGTACACGCCCAGGCGCGTCGGCGAACAATGCTGAATCAGGTCCATGAAGATGCGCTCGACGCACTGCTCGTGGAAATCGCTGTGCTGGCGGTAGCTGACCAGGTAACGCAGCAGGCCGTCGCGGGCGATGCGCGGCCCGGCGTAGCGGATCTGCACGCTGGCCCAGTCGGGCTGGCCGGTGACCGGGCAGTTGGACTTGAGCAGGTGCGAGACCAGGATCTCGTCGGCCTTGATCTCCGGGTCGGACGACAGGAAATCCGGGCGCGGCGGACCGTAGTGCGTGATCTCGACCGGCAGGTCGTCGATCACGTCGCCCTCGAGGTTTTCGATCAGCGCGGCATTGGTCGAACCCGCGGGCGTGAGCACCACGTTCACCGGCGCGCCGGCGGCGTCGCTGAGGTCGCGCACCAGCTGCGCGCGCAGGGTGTCGGTGTCGGCGAACTTCGCCTGCGCGTAGCTGCCCAGGTAGAGCTTGAGGCTCTTGGATTCGATGAGGTGGCTGGACGTGGCCGGCACGCGGATCTCGGCCAGCGCGACGCGCGGCTTGCCGCGGCCGTCGAGCCAGCTCAGTTCGTAGGCGTTCCAGAAATCGACGCCGACGAAGGGCAGGTCCTCGCCCAGGCCGAGCGCGGCGCGCTGGGTGGCGCGGGCGATGGGGAACAGCAGGTTCGGATCGTAGTCGGCGCCGTAGCCGACGGTCTTGCCCAGCGGGCTGAGTTCGGGGGAAGTCATGGCGCGCATTCTCGCATGGGGCCGGCTGAACGGCGCGGGGTACGGGGTGCCGGACGACGGGCGGCCAGGGCGGATGCCGGAGCGGTCGCCGGGCCGGGGCAGCATGGCGCATGCCTGCCGCCGGCACCGGGACGCCCGCCTCAGAACGCGGCGTCGAACTGGACCTCGCCCTGCACGCCCACCTGGTAGGCCGATACCCGGCGTTCGAAGAAGTTCGTGAGCTCCTGCACGTCCTGCAGGTCCATGAACGGGAACGGGTTGCGGGCGCCGAAGTGCCTGGGCAGGCCGAGCTGGGCCAGCCGCTGGTCGGCGCAGTATTCCAGGTACTGGCGCATGTCGCGCGGCGACAGACCGGCGACGCCGCCGCTGAGCACGTCCTCGCTGAAGCGGCATTCGCAGTCGACCGCCTCGCCGAGCATCTGCACGATCTGCGCCTTCAGCCCGTCGTCGAACAGGTCGGGCTCTTCCTCGCGCGCGGTCCGGATGACCTCGAAGGCGAAGGCCATGTGCCCGCTCTCGTCGCGGAACACCCAGTTGGTGCCGCCGGCCAGCCCGTGCAGCAGGCCGCGCGAGCGCAGGTAATAGACGTAGGCGAAGGCGCCGAAGAAGAACAGGCCCTCGATGCAGGCGGCGAAACAGACCAGGTTGAGCAGGAACTGCCGGCGCTGCTGTTTCGTTTCGATGCGCTGCAGGGACTGCACGCTGTCCATCCACCTGAAGCAGAACTCGGCCTTCTGGCGGATGGACGGGATGTTCTCGACCGCCGCGAAGGCCCTGGCGCGCGCCTCGGGCTCCGGCAGGTAGGTGTCGAGCAGCGTCAGGTAGAACTGCACGTGCAGCGCCTCCTCGTACAGCTGGCGCGAGAGGTACATGCGCGCCTCGGGCGCATTGATGTGCTGGTAGAGGTTGAGCACCAGGTTGTTGGACACGATCGAGTCGCCGGTGGCGAAGAAGGCCACCAGGCGTTCGATCAGGTGGCGTTCGGCCGGGCCGAACTTGGTCTGCAGGTCCTTGGTGTCCAGCGAGAAATCCACTTCCTCGACGGTCCATGTGTTGCGGATGGCGTTGCGGTACATCTCGTAGAACTGCGGGTAGCGCATGGGACGCAAGGTGAGGTCGAAGCCGGGGTCCAGCAGTCTTGGCGTGGTCACTGGCAAGCCTCGCAGGATTCGGGGTTCTCGAGGGAACAGACCACGGCCGCGGTGCTGTCCACCGTGGTCTTGGCGATCTTGGTGGCCGGCCGCGATCGCAGGTAATACGTGGTCTTGATGCCCTGTTTCCATGCGTACATGTACATGGACGAGAGCGCGCCGATGTTGGGCGATTCCATGAACAGGTTCAGCGACTGGCTCTGGTCGATGTAGGCGCCGCGTTCGGCCGCCATGTCGATCAGGCTGCGCATCGGCACTTCCCACACCGTGCGGTAGATCGCCCGCAGTTCGGCCGGGATCTCGGCGATGCCCTGCACCGAGCCTTCGGCCAGCTTGATCCGGTCGCGCATCTCCGGCGTCCACTGGCCCAGCTGCTTGAGCTCGGCCACCAGGTGCCGGTTCACCTGCAGGAAGTCGCCCGACAGCGTCTCGCGCTTGAACAGGTTGCTCACCTGCGGCTCGATGCACTCGTAGCAGCCCGCGATCGACGCGATGGTCGCCGTCGGCGCGATCGCGACCAGCAGCGAATTGCGCAGGCCGTGCTGGCGGATGCGTTCGCGCAGCGCATCCCAGCGCTCCGGCGACGCCGGCTGGACGCCCCAGGCGTCGAACTGCAGCTCGCCGCGGGCGGCGCGGGTTTCCTCGAAGTTCGGGTGCCTGCCGCGTTCCTGCGCCAGCTCGCAGCTGGCCTCGAGCGCGTGGAAATAGATCTCCTCGGCGATCTTCGCCGACAGCGCGCGCGCCTCCGGCGCATCGAAGGGCAGGCGCAGGCGGAAGAACACATCCTGCAGGCCCATCACGCCCAGGCCCACCGGCCGCCAGCGCAGGTTGCCGCGGCGCGCGGCCTCGATCGGGTAGAAGTTCAGGTCGATCACGCGGTCGAGCTGGCGCACGGCCAGGCGCACGGTTTCGGCCAGCTTGTCGAAGTCGAAACCGTCTTCGCCCAGGTGCTGCCCCAGGTTGATCGAGCCAAGGTTGCACACCGCCGTCTCGTCGCCCGAGGTCACCTCCAGGATCTCGGTGCACAGGTTCGACAGGTGGATCACGTTGCCCGGGCGCGCGGTCTGGTTGCTGGCGCGGTTGCACTTGTCCTTGAAGGTCATCCAGCCGTTGCCGGTCTGGGCGAGCGTGCGCATCATCTTTCCGTACAGTTCGCGGGCGCGCAGGGTCTTCACCGCGCGGCCGCCGGCCTCGGCCTGCTCGTAGGCGACCTCGAAGGCCTTGCCGTAGAGGTCGGTGAGCTGGGGCACCGCCTTGGGGTCGAACAGCGACCAGTCGCCGTCGGCCTCCACGCGGCGCATGAACAGGTCGGGGATCCAGTTGGCCAGGTTGAGGTTGTGGGTGCGCCGGGCCTCGTCGCCGGTGTTGTCGCGCAGCTCCAGGAATTCCTCGACGTCGGCGTGCCAGGGTTCCAGGTACACGCAGGCGGCGCCCTTGCGCTTGCCGCCCTGGTTCACCGCGGCCACCGAAGAATCGAGCGTCTTCAGCCAAGGCACGATGCCGTTCGAATGGCCGTTGGTCGAACGGATCAGCGAGCCGCGCGAGCGCACGCGCGTGAACGACACGCCGATGCCGCCGCTGAACTTGCTCAGCATCGCCACGTCGGCGTACTTGCGGTAGATCGACTCCAGGGTGTCGTCGGGCGAGTCGAGAAGGAAGCAGCTGGAGAGCTGCTCGTGCGTGGTGCCGGCGTTGAACAGGGTCGGCGAGCTCGGCAGGTAGTCCAGCGACGCCATGCGCCGGTAAAGCGCCAGCGCCTCGGGTACGTCCTGGCTGAGCGCGCAGGCGATGCGCAGGAAAAACTGCTGCGGCGTCTCGATCACCGTGCGCTGCGTGGGGTGACGCAGCAGGTAGCGGTCGTACAGCGTGCGCAGGCCGAAATAGTCGAAGCGGCGGTCGAGCGAGGCGTCCAGCGCGTCGTTGAGCTTGCGGGCATTGGCCTGGACGAAGGCCAGCAGGCGGTCGTTGATCAGGCCGATCTCGTGGCCACGCGCGATCGACTGCGAGAAGGCGTGGATTTCCTGGCCCGCGACTTCCTTGGCGATGAAGTCGGCCAGCAGGCGCGCGCCCAGGCGGCCGTATTCGGGCTCCTCGGCGGTCAGCAGGGCGGCAGTGCGGATCGAAAGTTCGTCCAGCTCGCGCGTGCTGGCGCCGTCGTACAGGCCGGAAATGGTGCGGGTGGCGACGCGCATCGGATCGACGGCGTAGAGATCGTCGCACTGGCGCATCACCGCGCGCACGATCTTGTTCAGGTCCACCGGTTCGCGGCGGCCGCTGCGCTTGGTGACGGTCATGCCCAGCGACGTGGCGGGCGGGGTGAGGGCGAACTGCGGCGCGGCGGCGTCGGCCGGCGCTTCCAGGGTTTCGTGGTTCATCGGGTTCTCCGGTGCGTGGCGCACGGTCGTCGCCCCTCCCTCGGGGGCGGCGCGCGGAGTGCGGCGACGACGGCGCGAAAAGGCGCCGTCGCGACCACGCCCCCGCGGGCGTACGAAGTCAGACCGGAGGATGGAAGACGGGTGTCGCAGGGACCGAGACGGTGCGCCACGACACCGGCGCCGTCTCCCCCCGGAGACCTCTGGGCCGGTCACCGCGCGCTGTGCTTCGCGCGGCTGTCGGCAGGTCTTCGGGCTCGTGGACGCCAGGCTCGCGCCTGTCCTACTAACCGTCGCTTCCCAGGCCAGGGCCCAGTGCCAATAACGGCGTTCGTTTCCACATACCGCTGCGGGGCAGCGCCGGATTCACACCGGCTTCCCTATTAACCCGACCGCAGGGGCCGGGACCGACGGCCACAACATATAGGGGTCGACCAGGCAGGTCAACGCCATATATCGGGAAACCGGCCCGCTAATTCGGCCCGAAATCGCAGAAGAGCGGATAGCGCGTGGGGTTCTCCAGGCGGAAGCCGGGACAGCGCGCCTGGGACAGCGAGGGCTTGGGTCGATCGCCCCAGCCACCGGTCACGTCGGGGTCGTAGCTCACGATCCAGACCTGGCCCTGGGCATCTCGCGCGTAACCCACCCAGTCCTTCAGGCCATGGCCGAACCCGTCGAACACGATCGCCACGTGAAAGGGCGTGTCGCTGGCGACGGCCTTAGGAAGGCAATCACCCAGTCCGCCACCAAACCTTCGATCGATCATCAAGTCACCGCAGGCTACGGCTCCGCTTCCCGCGATCCGCTGGAGCCTCCTCTGGAAGTAGTCAGCGTCTACGTTGCGATGCTGCTCTGGCAGGGCATCGAGCAAGAGGAATGATCCAACAAGGAACAGCAGGAGCGACGCAGCAACGAACAAGGCCGCGGGCAACCCGGGGCCGGACGAACGCTCGAGCGGGTCGCTCCTTGCCGCCAACTCAGTCGTCCATCCGCTGGTAGTCCAGCACCACCTGCAGCATCGCCCGGGTGCCCACCTTCAGCGCTTCCTCGTCCAGGAAAAATTCCGGCGAATGGTTGGACGGGGCCTTCAGCGGGTCCTGGTCCTTCGGCGTCGCGCCGACGAAGAAGAAGAAGCCGGGCACTTCGCGGGCGTAGAAGCTGAAATCCTCGGCGCCCATGGTCAGGTCCAGCTCGACCACGTCGTCCGCCCCCACGGCCTTCTCCAGGCTGGGAACCATGCGTGCGGTGAGCGCCGGGTGGTTCACGGTGACCGGATTGCCCTTGGTGTCGGGCACCTGGGCGACGACGGTGGCGCCGTGCGCGGCGGCGACCTTCTCGGCGACGTTCTTCAGGTCGGCGAACACCGCCTGGCGCATGCCCTCGTCGAAGGTGCGGATGGTGCCGACCAGTTCGACGCTGTCGGGGATGATGTTGTAGCGGATGCCGCCCTTGATCGCGCCGAAGCTCACCACCACCGGCTGCTTGCTGATGTTCTGGCGGCGGCTGACGATGGTCTGGCTGGTGCCGATGATGTCGGCCGCCGCGACGATCGGGTCCACGCCGCCCCAGGGCCGCGAGCCGTGCGTCTGCCGGCCCTTGACCACGATGTTGAAACGGTCCGACGCCGCCATGGTCGGGCCGCTGCGGTAACCGATGCGGCCGGCGTTGAGCGTGCTGAACACGTGCAGGCCGAACACCGCCTCGGGCTTGAAGCGGTCGAAGATGCCCTGCTTCAGCATCTCCTCGGCGCCGCCTTCCTCGCCGTCCGGCGGGCCTTCCTCGGCGGGCTGGAAGATGAAGAGGATCTCGCCGGGCAGCTCG
>CBFGOZ010000095.1:0-8963 GCA_965650505.1 uncultured Arenimonas sp. | reverse complement strand
ACCAGGTCGGAGGCGACCTGGCGCGGGTTCTGCACCGCCTCGCGGATGGCGCGCGGCGTGATCTCGGTGAACACCACCCGGTGCAGGGCCTTGCCCTTGAGCAGGCCGCGCTCCTTCAGGATCTCGGAGATGTGCCAGCTGATGGCCTCGCCCTCGCGGTCCGGGTCGGTGGCGAGGTAGACGGCCTCGGCGCCCTTGGCGGCCTTGGCGATCGCCTCGACGTGCTTTTCGTTCTTCTCGATCAGCTCGTAGCGCATCGCGAAGCCGTGGTCCGGGTCGACCGCGCCCTCCTTGGGCACCAGGTCGCGGACGTGGCCGTACGAGGCCAGGACGTGGAAGTCCTTGCCCAGGTACTTGTTGATCGTCTTGGCCTTGGCGGGCGACTCGACGATGAGGAGGTTCTTGGCCATGGCCGGGGGATGCTCCGTGGGGCCGGTTTCCGGGCGCCCAGATGGCTCGGCCCGCGGGGGTCGCGGGCCGGGGGTCTTTTTTCATTAAGGCACCAGCCCGGCCGACCCTGTCAAGCAAGGCCGGCCGGGGCCCCCGGACGGGGGACGGGGCGCCCGGGGCGGGCGACGGGGTTCAGCGGCAGGTGGTCGGCAGGTATTTCTGCTGGGCCAGGTCGCTGCTGCAGGACCAGCTGCCGTCCGGCTCCCGGCGCAGGTAGATGCGGCCGTCGGCCAGGTCCGCGGCCCCCGGCAGGGCGTCCAGGGTCAGTTCGATCACGCAGACGCCGTCGCCCAGCGGCACCACGTCCACGGCGGCCAGGCCCTCGCTGTAGGGCTCGCCCAGCTCGAGTTCGGCGGCGTCGCGCGGGCAGCGGTCGGTGTTGGCGACGAATTCCGACACCAGCATCTTGGCCGTTTCCGCCTCGACCACCACGGCGTTGAGCTTGGAGCGCACGATGTAATCGTTGTAGGCGGGAAGGGCGATGGCCGCCAGGATGCCGATCACGGCGATCAGGAAGACGCCGACGCAGACGGCGACGATGGCCACGATGCCGCAGCCGCCCTTCTTGGCCTCGGCCGGCGCGGCGACGGGGGTGGGTGCCGACATCCCGGGCGCCGCCTGGCCGGGCGGGCGCAGGCCCAGCTCGACCTGGAACTGGCCCAGCGGCGCCCACTCCGCCATGCCCTCGCGCCAGACCAGGCTGTTGTAGTCCACCACGCCCTGGCGATGCGCCTCGGCCAGGCGCTCGGCGTCCACCGGCCCCTGCCGGTTGTGCCCGCGATCGACGAAATACCAGCTGCCCATGATTTCCTCCGCGTGCCGCGCTGTCGGCGCGATCCCCAAAACAAACGCCCGGCCGGGGCCGGGCGCTGCGTTCTCCCGCCCGGCCTCAGTGGACCGGTTCGGGTTCGTCCTCGAACATCTGGCTTTCCATCCAGGCATAGGCCGCTTCCGAGCCCGGCTGGTTGAACAGCACCATCAGCACGACCCACTTCAGGTCGTCCACGTCCACCTCGTCCTGGTCGAGCGCCATCACGCGGTCCAGCACCAGCTCGCGCTGGTCGGCATCGATCACGCCGCTGTGCTCCAGGAACATCAGGAAGCCGCGGCATTCGATGTCCAGGCGGTCCAGCTCCGGTTCGGAGTAGACCCGCACCGGGGTGTCCAGGCGCGGCGCGGCCGCGGCCGGGCGCTGGCGCGCGAGTTCGTCGAGCCAGTCGAAGGCCTTGTTGATTTCCGTGGGGCTGAAACCGGCCTGGATCAGGCCGTTCTGGAGCGAGTCGCGATCCCGGACGGCATCGGGGTCGTCGTAGAAGTAGTGCTCGAACAGGTACAGCAGGACGTCCAGTATGGTCTCTTTCATTACCCTCAGCCTGCGCCCGCGGCGCGGTGGGAAGGTCAGGGCCTCCGGGCGTACCGTCCGTGGTCGTTCACCACGTGCCCTTCCAGCTCCATGACCAGCAGCATGGAGGACAGGGCGGCGACCGTCAATCCTGTCCGCATCGCCAGCACATCCATGCCCGTTGGGTCGTGGTCGAGCGCGGACCACAACAGGCTGTGGTCCGGGTCGGGCGCCGACTGTCCGCCGGCTGACCGGGAACACCCGGTGTCAGGCGGGGCTTGGAGGGAGCCGCGCAGGGTTTCGGCGAGCTGCGCCGCCAGCGGCGCCAGCGCGGCCAGCACGTCGTCCGGCGATTCGACCAGGGCCGCCCCGTCGCGGATCAGCCGGTGGCAGCCCCGCGCCAGCGGGTTGTTGATCGCGCCCGGCAGGGCGAAGACCTCGCGGCCCGCCTCCGCGGCCAGCCGGGCGCTGATCAGGGCGCCCGAGCGCATCGCCGCCTCGACCACGAGGGTCCCGAGGCTGAGTCCGGCGATGATGCGGTTGCGGCTGGGGAAGTGGCTGGGCAGCGCGGCGGTGCCGGGCGGGTGTTCGCTGACCACGGCGCCGGTGCCGGCGATGCGGGCCATCAGGCCGGCGTTTTCCTCGGGGTAGGCGAGATCGAGGCCGGTGCCCACGACGGCGACGGTACGACCCGCGTCCAGGGCGCCTTCGTGGGCGGCGGTGTCGATGCCCTGGGCCAGGCCGCTGGTGATGGTCCAGCCGGCCGCCGCCAGCGCCCGCGCGAAGCGCCGGGCGTGGTCGCGGCCGCCCGGGCTGGGCCGGCGGCTGCCGACGATGCCGACCTGGGCGGACCAGAGCAGGCCGGGGTCGCCGGCGACGAACAGCAGGGCGGGTGGCGCGGGAGAGCGCCGCAGCAGGGCCGGATAGTCGGCGTCCTGCCAGCCCAGCAGACGCCGGCCGGGCTGCGCCAGCCAGGCCAGGTCGGCCTGAAGGCGGCGCCGGTCCGGGCAGCGCAGCCAGCCGCGGCTGGCGGGAGAAAGGTCCAGGCCTGCGCCCCGCATCGCGGCGTCCAGCGCGGCGGCCGGATCTTCGTGCTGTTCCAGCAGCTGGCGCAGCAGGGCGTCGGGCAGGCGGGCCCGGGACAGGGTGAGCAGGGCGAGGTCGGGACTCATGGCCCCGAAAGCATCGCGGCGCCCGAAGGCGCCGCGATGTAGGAACTTTGCGCTGGAACCTGTCTTACTGGTTCGCGTCAGGATGCTTGAGCAGGTCGCCCTGGCGCACCGGACGGATGCCTTCCATCACCAGCGCGTAGCTGACCTTGTCGAAGGTGCGGAACACCATCAGGCGGCCCAGGAAATCGTCGGGCATCTCCACCTTGTCGCCGTTCGCCGCCATCTTGTTGCGGTGGGCGACAACGTCCGGGCGGATGGCGCCGTCGTGCCAGATCGACATGACGTGGCCGTTGCGGATGCCGTCGCGGGCGCCGGCCGAAATCGCCACGACCACCTTGGGGCCAGCCTCGAGGCCGTCCGCGACCGCGAGGATGCGGGCGCGCTCCGGGATGCTGTCCGGGGCCCGCGGCATGAACTGCAGGTCGTAGGGCTGGGCCTCTGTCGGCAGCACGCGGTCGCCGACGCGGATCTCGCGGCCTTCCTCGCGCAGCACCACCACGGCCACTTCGCCCTGGATCTGGGTCACTTCGCCGGTGGCGTGGATCTGGAGCTCATGGCCCAGGAACTCGCCGCTGGCTTCGCCGAAGCCCTTGGGGTTGGTCCAGTGCTTGTGCTCGCGGTCGCCGCGGAAGTTCAGGTCGGAGTGGCCGGGCCGCTCCTTGCCCTTGCCGCCACCGAAGACATAGACCGGACGCGCCAGGTCGACCACCTGGCCCGGCTGGGCGCCGTCGAGGCCGCGCACGTAGACCAGCTGGCCGGCCGTGCTGTACAGGCGGTCTTCTTCCAGGCCGACCACGTAGGGCAGGGACTTGACGTCCTCGACCACGGTGAACTGCTTGAGGAAGGGCTCGATGTCGGACAGCGGGATCGTGTCGATCGCCTCGCCGATCTGCGGGCCGTCGGACTGGATCACCGGCTCGCCGTCGATGTAGACCAGGCTGAGCACGTCACCCGGGTAGATCAGGTGCGGGTTCTTGACCTGCGGGTTGGCCTGCCAGATCTCGGGCCACAGCCACGGCTTCTTGAGGAAGCGGCCGGCAATGTCCCAAAGGGTGTCGCCCTTTTTGACCGTGTAGGTCGTCGGATGGTCCCCGCGCAGCTCGTCCGCGATCGCGGCGGTGGCGAGGGTGAGCAACATGGCAGCGCTAACTGCAAGAAGCCGTTTAAACATGGCAGCTATCCACCTGATTTTCCCCGGACAGGTTGGGCGAATATAGCCCAAATCCGGACCGGGATTGCAAGCCCGCCCCGGGTATAATGGCGCCCCGGCCCTTGAGGTCGGGTCCCGTATTCCCCAAATACCCGTCCATGGCCAAGCTCCCCATCCTGGAATTCCCCGACCCCCGGCTGCGAACCGTCGCCAAGCCGGTCGAGCAGGTGGACGACACCCTGCGCCGCCTGATCGACGACATGTTCGAGACCATGTATGCCGCCCCGGGCATCGGTCTGGCCGCCACCCAGGTGGATGTCCACCTGCGCCTGCTGGTATTGGACGTAAGCGAGGACAAAAGCCGGCCAATGGTGTTCATCAACCCGGAGATCCTCGATTCCGAGGGCAGCCAGGTCTACCAGGAAGGCTGCCTGTCGGTGCCGGGCATCTATGCCGACGTGAAGCGCGCCGACCGCGTCCGCGTCCGAGCCCTGGACCGCGACGGAAAGGTCTTCGAGACCGATGCCGACGGCCTGCTGGCGGTCTGCATCCAGCACGAGATGGATCACCTGGCCGGCAAGGTGTTCGTGGACTACCTGTCGCCGCTCAAGCGCGAACAGGTCCGCAAGAAGCTGGCCAAGCAGCAGCGCAATTCCGACGCGGCCGCCTGACGTGGCGTTGCGCATCGTCTTCGCCGGCACCCCCGGCTTCGCGGTGCCCTGCCTGCGCGCCGCCGCCGAACGCGGCGAAGTGGTCGCCGTCTACACCCAGCCCGATCGCCCCGCCGGCCGCGGCCGGCAGCTGGCGCCTTCGCCGGTGAAGGTCGAGGCGCTGGCGCGCGGCCTTCCGGTGTTCCAGCCCGAGAACTTCAAGTCCGCGCAGGCGCGCGAGGCCCTGCGCGCCCTGCAGCCCGACCTGATGGTGGTGGTCGCCTACGGCCTGATCCTGCCGCAATCGGTGCTCGACATCCCGCGCCTCGGCTGCTGGAACGTGCATGCGTCGCTGCTGCCGCGCTGGCGCGGCGCCGCGCCGATCCAGCGCGCGCTGGAAGCCGGCGACACGGAAACCGGCGTCTGCCTGATGCAGATGGAAAGGGGCCTGGACACCGGACCGGTGCTGCTGTCGCTGTCCACGCCGATCTCGCCCGAGGACACCGGCGGCAGCCTGCACGATCGCCTCGCAGCACTCGGCGCCGAAGTGCTGGCCGACGGCCTGAAGCTGGTGCGCGCCGGCATGCGTCCGGTGCCGCAGCCCCAGCCCGCCGAAGGCGTGACCTATGCGCACAAGCTCGACAAGGCCG
The DNA here is from genome assembly GCA_965650505.1 of uncultured Arenimonas sp. GTDB lineage: Bacteria > Pseudomonadota > Gammaproteobacteria > Xanthomonadales > Xanthomonadaceae > Arenimonas. Next base: position 3,549 of record CBFGOZ010000095.1, on the reverse strand, counting down.
AGGCCCGCCTCGACTGGACCCGGCCTGCCCACGAGCTGGCCAACCGCGTCCGCGCCTTCGATCCCTGGCCGGTTGCGGAAGCCGAGCTGGCCGGCGAACGGGTCCGCATCCACGCGGCGAAGGCGCTGGACATCGACTCCGGGCGTGAACCCGGAACCGTGTTGGCCGCGACCCGCGACGGCCTGGACGTGGCCTGTGGCCGCGGCAGCCTGCGCCTGCTGCGGGTGCAGCGCGAGGGCGGCCGCCCGGTCGCGATCGCCGACTACCTCAACGCCCGCCCGGCCCTGAAGTCGCCATGAGCGCCACCGCCGGCTCGGCGCTGCGGGCGCGCGCGGCGCGGGTGCTGGCTGCGGTGCTGGGCGAGGGCCGGTCGCTGAAAGCGCAGCTGGTTCCGGCCCTGGCCGCGCTGCAGGATCCGCGCGACCGCGCCCTGCTGGAGGCGATCTGCTTCCAGGCCCTGCGCCATCGCCGGCGCTACGACTTCGTGATTTCCGAGTGGCTGGCCAAACCGCTGGCCCGGCGCGACTTCCCGGTGCATTGCCTGCTGCTGGCCGGCCTGGCGCAGCTGGATGCGCTGGGGCTGCCGGCGCATGCGGCGGTGTCGGCCACGGCCGAAGCCACGCGCGAACTCGGCCGCCCGCCGCTGGTGGGCCTGGTGAACGCGCTGCTGCGCCGCGCCAGCCGGGAACCGCTGCCGGAAAGCGCCGACCCCGCCGTTGCCGGCAGCCATCCCGACTGGCTGGTCGATACGCTGCGGGCCGATTGGCCGGGGCAAGCCGCCGCCATCCTGGACGCCAATAACCGGCCCGCGCCGCTGTGGCTGCGCTGCAATCCGCGCGAGCTGGGCATCGACCGCCTGCGGCGTTCGCTGCGCGAGGACGGGATCGCCGCCGAGGCCGTCGATTCGTTGCCCCAGGCGGTCTGCCTGCCGGACCCGGTGCCGGTCGAGCGCCTGCCGTTCTGGCACACCGGCGCCCTGAGCGTACAGGACGGCGCCGCCCAGCTGGCCGTGCTGGCGCTCGACCCGCAACCGCAGGAACGGCTGCTCGACGCCTGCGCCGCGCCGGGCGGCAAGACCGCGCAGATCGCCGAACGTTTGGAGCCGGGCCTGGGCCACCTGCTGGCGATCGACATCGACGCTCGGCGGCTGCAGCGCGTGGCGCAGCAGCTCGACCGCCAGGGACTGTCGGCGCTGGACGTGCAGCTGCGCGTCGCGGACGCCGCCGCCACGGCGGACTGGTGGGACGGGGTGGCCTTCGACGCCATCCTGCTCGACGCGCCGTGTTCGGCCACCGGCATCATCCGTCGGCAGCCCGACATCAAGTGGCACCGCCGCGCGGCCGACATCCCGGTGCTGGTGGCGCTGCAGGCGCGCCTGCTCGACGCGCTCTGGCCGCTGCTGCGGCCCGGCGGCCGGCTGGTGTATGCCACCTGTTCGGTGCTGCGCGACGAAAACGAACGCCAGGTCGACGCCTTCCTGGCGCGCACGCCCGACGCCCGCGCCGAGCCGCTGGACGAACGTTTCGGGCGCCCCAGCGGCGCCGGCCGCCAGCGCCTGCCGGGCGAGGACGGCATGGACGGCTTTTTCTACGCGCGGCTGGCCAAGGCCGGCTGACGTGGCCTTTCACCGCCCGGTGATATCGTCCGCCGCCATGACCGTTTCCGACCGTCGCCAGGCCTGGATCCTGTTCGCGATCGCCTTCTTCGTGCTCGCCGCCGGCTACGGGCTGCGCGACCCCTGGCCAGCGGACGAGCCGCGTTTCGTGCTCGTGGCCAAGCAGATGGTCGAGAGCGGCGATTTCCTGTTCCCGCATCGCGGCGGCGAGCTGTATCCGGACAAACCGCCCTTCTATTTCTGGCTGCTGTCGCTGGCCTATCTCGCGATCGGCAGCTGGCGCTGGAGTTTCCTGTTGCCCTCGCTGCTGGCGGGCCTGGGCACGCTGGGCCTGGTCTACGACCTCGGGCGTCGGCTCTGGACGCCGCGGGCCGGCTGGTGGGCGGCGACGGCGGTGCTGGTGAGCCTGCAGTTCGTCTACCAGGCCAAGCGGGCGCAGATCGATCCGACCCTGGTGCTGCTGACCACGCTGTCCTTCTACGGCCTTTGCCGGCATCTGCTATTGGGACCGCACTGGCGCTGGTTCTGGGCCGGATGTTTCGCCGCCGGGCTGGGCGTGATCAGCAAGGGCGTGGGTTTCCTGCCGCTGCTGGCCCTGCTGCCGTTCGCGGCGATGGTCCACTGGCGCTGGTCCGGCCTGACCCCGCCCGGGCCGGGCCATCGCTGGCGCTGGGCGCTGGGCGGGCTGGCCTTCATGGCGGCGATCGCGCTGTGGATGGTGCCGGTGCTGGCGGTCGGACTGGGCAGCGGCAATCCGGAGCACCAGGAATACCTGGGCAACATCCTGTTCAAGCAGACGGCGCAGCGGTATGCCGATCCCTGGCACCACCGCGAGCCGGCCTGGTATTTCCTGCAGGTGGTGCTGCTGTTCTGGCTGCCGTTCTCGCTGGCCCTGCCCTGGCTGGTGCGGCATTGGCGCCAGGCCTGGCGCGAACGCGATGCGCGGGTCTGGCTGCCGCTGGCGTGGTGTGTTCTGGTGCTGCTGTTCTTCAGCGCCAGCGCCGGTAAACGCGACATGTACATCCTGCCCGCGCTGCCCGCGCTGGCGCTGGCCGCGGCGCCGTTCCTGGAATCGGTCAGCGGTCGCGCCGGGTTCCGCCGCGCGGTGCTGGTGTTCGTGTTCGCGCTGTCGGCGCTGCTGTTCGCCGCCGGCGCGGCGGCCCTGGTTTCCGACCCCGGCTTCGCCCGCCGGCTCGTCGCCGACCGCGGACTGGGCGAGGAAGCGCGCTGGCTGTGGTGGATGCTGGTGGTGGTGGGCGCGAGCGGCCTGGTGGCGGCGGGCTGGGGCCGGATGCGCGGCGCCCTGCCGGCCTGCGGCCTGCTGCTTGGCCTGCTTTGGGGCGGCTACGGCTTCGTCGTGCATCCGCTGCTGGACGACGAGAGTTCCGCCAGCGGCCTGATGCGGCAAGCGCGCGCACTGGCCGGTACGCACGCGATCGGCCTGGTGGACTGGAAGGAGCAGAACCTGCTGCAGGCCGTCGGGCCCGTGGCCGAATTCGGATTCCGCCAGCCGCCCGCCGTCCAGCTGGAACGCGGCATCGCCTGGCTGCGCGGGCAGCCTTCGCGGCGCCGGCTGCTGGTCCAGCGCAGCGAGGCCCTGGCCTGCGTCCGTTGGGACGATCCGGCGGCGGCGCGCCGGGTCGGCACCGCCAACCGCCGCGACTGGTGGCTGCTGGAGCAGCCGGCGCTGGCAGGCTGCGGCGTGCCTCCGCCGGCCCCGGCCCGGTAGACTAGCGGCCCCGGCCGGGCCGGGATGCGGCTTCCCGCGGAACCAGATCACCAGAAGGTCATGGCGTCATGAAGATCCTCATCCTGGGCGCGGGCCAGGTCGGCACCTCGGTGGCGTCGGCCCTCGCTTCGGAAAACAACGACATCACGGTGGTCGACACCGACCACCAGCGCCTGCGCGAACTGGCCGAGAAGCTCGACATCCG
>CBFGOZ010000094.1:0-9015 GCA_965650505.1 uncultured Arenimonas sp. | reverse complement strand
GACCTCGCCGGCCGTCGGCAAGGCCAAGTTCCCGCTGGTCGGCGACCCGACCCACCAGCTGACCCGTGCCTTCGGCGTTCACATCGAGGAAGAAGGCCTGGCCCTGCGCGGCACCTTCGTGATCAACCCGGAAGGCGTCATCAAGACCGCCGAGATCCACGACAACGCCATCGCCCGCGACATGTCCGAGACCCTGCGCAAGCTCAAGGCCGCCCAGTTCGTGGCCAAGAACCCGAACCAGGTGTGCCCGGCCAAGTGGAAGGAAGGCGAGAAGACCCTGGCGCCGTCGCTGGACCTGGTCGGCAAGATCTGATCCGCCGACGTCCGTGATTCCCGCCGCGCCCGGGCCGATGTGCCCGGGCGTGGTTTCCGTCCCGGATGTTTGCACGTGCCGCCGGCGCCCCCGGCGGCAGGCGCAAACCTCCCCGTTTTCCGGAGTACCGCCATGCTCGACGCTTCCCTCAAGACGCAGCTCTCGGCCTACCTGGAGAAGCTGCAGCTGCCGATCGAACTCAATGCCTCGCTCGACGACGGCGAGGCCTCGCGCGAACTCGAGGCCCTGCTGGCCGAAATCGCCGCACTGTCCGACAAGATCGCCGTCAACCGCGTCGCCGACGAGCGCACGCCGTCCTTCGAGATCCGCCGCGCCGGCACCGACGTCGCGGTGCGCTTCGCCGGCCTGCCGATGGGCCACGAGTTCACTTCGCTGGTGCTTGCCCTGCTGCAGGTCGGCGGCCACCCGCCGCGCGAGGAGGCCGACGTGGTCGAACAGGCGCGCGCGCTGACCGGCGAGTTCGTGTTCGAAACGTATTTCTCTCAGTCCTGCCAGAACTGCCCGGACGTCGTTCAGGCCCTGAACCTGCTGGCCGTGCTCAATCCCGGCGTGAACCACGTGGCGATCGACGGTGCGCTGTTCCAGGCCGAGGTCGAGGCGCGCCAGGTGATGGCGGTGCCCAGCGTCTACCTCAACGGCGAGCTGTTCGCGAACGGCCGCATGGGCCTGGCCGAGATCCTGGCCAAGCTCGACACCGGCGCGGTCGAACGCGCCGCCGTGAAGATCGCCGCCAAGGATCCGTTCGACGTGCTGGTGGTCGGCGGCGGCCCCGCCGGCGCCGCGGCGGCGATCTACGCCGCGCGCAAGGGCATCCGCACCGGCGTCGCGGCCGAGCGCTTCGGCGGCCAGGTGCTGGACACGATGGGCATCGAGAACCTGATCAGCGTCGCCGAGACCGAAGGCCCCAGGCTGGCCGCGGCGCTGGAGCAGAACGTGCGCCACTACGACGTCGACATCATGAACCTGCAGCGCGCCGAACAGCTGCTGCCCGCGGGCGAGGACGGCCTGCTGCAGGTGCGGCTGGCCAGCGGCGCGGTGCTGAAGTCGCGCACGGTCATCCTGAGCACCGGCGCGCGCTGGCGCCAGATGGGCGTGCCCGGCGAGGACGAGTACCGCAACCGGGGCGTGGCCTATTGCCCGCACTGCGACGGCCCGCTGTTCAAGGGCAAGCGCGTGGCGGTGATCGGCGGCGGCAACTCCGGCGTCGAGGCGGCCATCGACCTCGCCGGCATCGTCGGCCACGTCACCCTGCTGGAGTTCGACGGCAAGCTGCGCGCCGACGAGGTGCTGCAGCGCAAGCTGCGCAGCCTGCACAACGTCACCGTGCTGACCAACGCCCAGAGCACCGAGGTGCGGGGCGATGGCCAGAAGGTGACCGGCCTGGTCTACACCGACCGCCTGATCGGCAACTCGCACACGATCGAGCTCGAGGGCATCTTCGTGCAGATCGGCCTGCTGCCCAACACCGAGTGGCTCAAGGACACCGTGGCCTTGTCCCCGCGCGGCGAGATCGTCATCGACGACCGCGGCCAGACTTCGGTGCCGGGCGTGTTCGCGGCGGGCGACGCCACCACCGTGCCCTACAAGCAGATCGTGATCGCGATGGGCGCCGGCTCCACCGCCGCCCTGAGCGCCTTCGACCACCTGATCCGCACGCCGGTGCCGGCGCGCGCCGGGGACCTGGCCGCGGCGGCCTGACCGCCGCGCGGCACGCGCCGGCCCGCACGGCCGGCGCTATCATGGCGCGGCCTCCCGAGGACCGCCCCATGCCCCCCGCAGACACCCCCGCCGCCGCCGAGCTCGAGAAGCTGTTCGCGGCGGTGCCGGAGCGAAACACCGGCGACACCCTGCTGCGCACGATGCAGATGCACCACGTGCAGCTGTCGGCGATGGCCGACACCAAGGCCAACATCGTCATCACGATGTCGTCGATCGTGCTGACCCTGGTGCTGGGGCGGCTCAACGACCCGGACCTGCGCACGGCCTCCCTCACCCTGGCCGGATTCACGCTGCTGGCCCTGCTGCTGGCGGTGCTGGCGGTGCTGCCCAAGTACCGGCCGCTGAAGCTGGTGGACGGCCAGATCCCGCCGCAGTTCAACCTGCTGTTCTTCGGCCACTTCGCCGAGCTGCCGCGCGAACGTTTCCTGGCCGAGATCGCCGCGGCGCTGAAGGCCGACGGTTCGGTCTACGAGACCATGGCGCGCGACACCTATGCCCTGGGCTGGTACCTGGCCAACCACAAGTACCGCTACCTTCGCCTGTCCTACATCTTTTTCCTGGCCGGGTTCATCCTGGCCTGCGTGGTGCAGGTGATCACCCTGCTGGCGCGCTGAGGTGACGACGCTGGCGCATGCCATCCGCGACGCCGCCGCGCGCCTGCCGGGCGACGAGGCGCGGCTGGAGGCCGAGCTGCTGCTGGCCCATGCGCTGCAGCGACCGCGCAGCTGGTTCTACGCGCACGCCGGAGACGTGCTCGAACCCGAGGCCGCGAACGCCTTCGAAGCCCTGCTGCGCCGGCGCGACCACGGCGAACCGGTGGCGCAGATCGTCGGGCATCGCGGCTTCTGGTCGCTGGACCTGGCGGTGACGGCCGACACCCTGATCCCGCGGCCGGAGACCGAACTGCTGGTCGAACTGGCCCTGGAGCACCTTCCCGCCGAGCAGATGGGCCAGGTGCTCGACCTGGGCACGGGCACCGGCGCCATCGCCCTGGCCATCGCCAGCGAGCGCCCGCTGGTGGACGTGACCGCGGTGGACGCGAGCCAGGCCGCGCTCGACGTCGCCCGCGCCAACGCCGCCGACACCGGCCTGCCGCTGCGCCTGCTGCACGGGGACTGGTTCGCGCCGGTGGCCGGCGAAGTCTTCCGCATGGTGGTCAGCAATCCACCCTATATCGCCGAGAACGACCCGCATCTTGGGCAGGGCGACCTGCGTTTCGAACCGCGCTCGGCGCTGGCCTCGGGCCCTGACGGGCTGGACGCGATCCGCCGCATCGTCGCCGACGCGCCGACCTTCCTGCTGCCGGACGGCTGGCTGTTGGTCGAACACGGCCACGACCAGGGCGCTGCGGTGCGCGGCCTGTTCACGGCGGCGGGTTTCCATCGCGTCAGCACCGCCCGCGACCTCGAGGGCCGCGAGCGGGTGACGCTGGGCCGGCATCCCGGCTGAGGCCGGGCCGGCGCCTCAGTCGGCGACCCGGACCTCGACGCGCCGGTTCAGCGCGCGGCCGGCGGCATTGCCGTTGTCGGCCACGGGACGCGATTCGCCCAGGCCTTCCGAGCTCAGCCGCGCGGCGTCCACGCCCTTGCCGGTCAGCCAGGCGAGCACGGACGCGGCGCGCTGTTCCGACAGGCCCTGGTTGTAGGCGTCGCCGCCCTCGCTGTCGGTGTGGCCGGCGATCACCAGCTTCAGCGCCGGGTCGCCGGTGAGCACGCCCAGCACCTGCTGCAAGGTCGCTTCCGACTCTGGCTTGAGCGTGGCCTTGGCGGTGTCGAAGTAGATGCCGTACAGGTCCACCTTGCCTTCGCGCTCGAGCTGCCGGGCCAGCGATTCGCTGTCTTTCTTGCTCGGCGTGAGTTCGAGCACGATGTCCACGGTTTCGCCGCTGACCAGGTCGGCGGCCTCGCTGTCGGGTTCGTATTCGGGCTTGCTGCCGGTGGTGACCACCAGGCCGGCCGGCACCTTCTCCAGCAGGAAGCCGCCCTTGTCGTCGGTCAGCGCCTGCACCACGTTGCCGGCGGATACGAGCACGCCCGCAAGCGGCCGGCCGGCGGCGGTGTCCACGGCGATGCCGCGCACGGTGCCGGTGTAGGCGTAACCCTTGGGATTGACCAGCAGGCGGACGAAGTCGAAGGCGAAGCCGTCGCCGGCGTTGGTGTCCGGGTCGTCGATGCGGATCTCGACGCGGCCGTCGCGCACCGTGTCGACGTACTCGGGCAGCAGCTGCAGGGTCAGCAGCTTGCCGATCGGGCCGGTCTGGTCGAGCGCGTTCAGCACCACGGCCACGTCGCTGAGCTCGCGGCCGTCGATCCAGGCGCGGTAGCGGCTCTTCATGGTCTTGGATTGGAAATCGTCGACGAACAGCTGCAGCGCCACGGTCTTCACCTCCACCCCCTGCAGGTCGAACTCCAGCACCAGCGGCTGCGGCTGGTTGGAGGGGCGCGAGGTCTGCTGTGTGTAGCCGTCCGAACGTACGCCGCCGGTGAAGCCGCTGACCACCATGATGCGGTCGGTGCCGGCCGGATCGTCGGATTCGGGCAGGTAGGGGAACCGATGCACCGGCGTGGACTTGCCGCTGAAGGGATCGAAGCCGTTGGGCCAGCCGAAGCCCATGTTGTCGATGTCGCCCAGCTGCACCAGCAGGTCGGCTTCCGGCGCGTCCTTCTGCACGCGGCGGATCTGCTTCCACTCCTCGGGCAGGCCCTCGAGGGCGGCGGCGCGGCGGTTGGATTCGGCCTGCAGCTGCTGGTCGCGCATGGCGCGCTGGCTGGCCTTCACCTTTTCCATCGCGGCGGCGCGTTTTTCCGGATCGTTGCCGGCGGCGGCGAGTTCCTGCATCGCGGCCATCACGGCGGCCATCTGCGCCTTCTGCTGCTCCAGGCGCGCGGTGGCGTCGGCCATCTGGGCCACGGCGTCGGCGGGTTTGCCGTCGACGCCGGGCACCGGGCCTTCGGCCGCCGCGGTGGAGGGGTCGAAGGTCTCGCCCTCGGCCCGGCGTGCGGCTTCGGCCAGTGCGGCGCCGAAGGGCAGGTCCTCGAGGTCGTCCAGGCTGGCGGTGCCACCTTCCTTCAGGCCCATGGCTTCGGCGCCGTCGTCGAAGTTCTCGAGGTCGCCTGCCGGTGCTTCGGACGATGCGCCGGCCGCGGGCGTGGCGGTGTCGGCCACGGCGCCCGTGGCATCGATGCCGGAATCCGCAGGGACGGCGGCGGAGGCATCGTCGGGGGAGTGGGCCGCCGGAGGCTCGCCGCCACAGGCGGCGAGCAGCACGGACAGGGCAAGGGCGGCGACAAGGCGGGTGCGGCGCATCGGGGGGGCTCCAGTCCGGAGGGCGCGTCCACTCTAACAAGCGCCGGCGGGACCGGCGCGCGGACGCGGGCAAGGGCCTTATCGCGCCCGGGCGGCCGATCCGGCCACCCGCACGGCCGGTGTCAGGCCGTGATCGCGCGCGGCGGATCGCCGGCCAGGCCGGGCCAGCGCTTGAGCAGGGCGGCGCGGATACCGTCGGCGTCCAGGCCCGCTTCGGCCAGCAGCTGCTCGCGGCTGGCGTGCTCCTGGTAGGCGTCGGGCAGGCCCAGGTGCTGCACCGGCAGGGTGATGCCCTCGGCCGAGAGCAGTTCGGCGACGCCGCTGCCGGCACCCCCCATCACCACGTTGTCCTCGAGGGTGACGAAAGCCTCGTGGGTCCTGGCCAGCTCCAGCAGCAGGCCGCGGTCGAGCGGCTTCACGAAGCGCATGTTGACGACGGTCAGGCCCAGGTCTCGGCCGACCTTCTCCGCCGCCGGGACCAGGGCGCCGAAGGCGAGCAGGGCGACGCGACCGCCGCGCTGGCGCAGCTCGGCCTTGCCGATCGGCAGCGTGTCGAGTGCGGGCTGCACCGCCACCCCCGGGCCGGTGCCGCGCGGATAGCGCACCGCCGCCGGGCCGCGGTGCCGGAAACCGGTGCTGAGCATCTGCCGGCATTCATTCTCGTCGGCCGGCGCCATCACCACCATGTTCGGCACGCAGCGCAGGAAGCTCAGGTCGAAGCTGCCGGCGTGGGTGGCGCCGTCGGGACCGACCACGCCGCCGCGGTCGACCGCGAACAGCACGTCCAGGTCCTGCAGCGCCACGTCGTGGATCAACTGGTCGTAGCCGCGCTGCAGGAAGCTCGAATAGATCGCGACCACGGGCTTGGCGCCCTCGACCGCCATGCCGGCCGCCAGCGTCACCGCATGCTGCTCGGCGATGGCCACGTCGAAATAACGCGCCGGGTATTCCCTGCTGTAGCGCACCAGGCCCGAGCCTTCGCGCATCGCCGGGGTGATCGCCAGCAGCTTGTCGTCGGCGGCGGCCATGTCGCAGAGCCAGTCGCCGAAGACCTGCGTGTACGTGGGCTTGGCCGGGCCGGACTTCTTGACGATGCCGACCGTGGGGTCGAAGGGGCCGACCGCGTGGTATTCGATCTGGTCGCCTTCGGCCAGCTCGTAGCCCTTGCCCTTGGTGGTGATCACGTGCAGCAGCTGCGGGCCCTTGAGGCCCTTGAGCGTCTTGAGCGTGCTCACCAGGGCCGGCACGTCGTGGCCATCGATCGGGCCGGTGTAGTGGAAACCCATCTCCTCGAACAGGGTGGAAGGCACGAACATGCCCTTCCAGTGTTCTTCCCAGCGGCGCATGAAACGCGCGGCCGGCCGGCGCTTGTCGCCGAACAGCTTCTTGCCGCCTTCGCGCAGGGCATTGAGCGTGCGGCTGCCGGACAGCCGGCCCAGCATCTTGGTCAGGCCGCCGACGTTCTCGGAGATCGACATCCGGTTGTCGTTGAGGATGACCAGCAGGTCGGGCTCGGGGTCCATGCCACCGGCGTGGTTCAGGGCCTCGAAGGCCATGCCGGCGGTCATCGCGCCGTCGCCGATCACGGCCACGACCTTGCGCGGGTCGCCCTGCGACTGCAGCGCGATCGCCATGCCCAGCGCCGCCGATATCGAGGTCGAGCTGTGGCCGACGCCGAAGGTGTCGTACTCGCTTTCTTCGCGCTTGGGGAACGGCGCCACGCCGTCCTTCTGCTTGACGGTGTGGATGGTCTCGGCGCGGCCGGTGAGGATCTTGTGCGGGTAACACTGGTGGCCGACGTCCCAGACCAGGCGGTCGACCGGGGTCTCGAACACGTGGTGCAGGGCCACGGTGAGTTCGATCACGCCCAGGCCCGCGCCGAAGTGCCCGCCGGACTGGCTGACCTTCTCGATCAGGTAGGCCCGCAGCTCGTCGGCGATGGCCGGCAGTTCGGCTTCCGGGAACTGGCGCAGATCAGCGGGGACGGCAATGCGGGAGAGGCGCGGGTAGCGCTGGGAGTCCATCAGGGGTCTGGCGTGGGGGCAGGCGCAAATTGTCCGGCACCCCGACCCCCGGGGCAAGGCGAGCCTTGCCCGGAGCTGAAGCGGCCGCCGCCGGTGATGCCGGCGGCGGCGCTGGAATCAGCGTCGGAAACGCCCCAGCAGGCCGCCCTTGTTCGGGTCCGCGGCGACCGGGGCCCCGCCGTCGGCTTCGGCGACGCCCGACGCCAGGCTGGCGTTCACGAAGTCGATCACCTCGGCCAGGCTGACGCTGCTCTGCTCGGCGATCTCGGTCAGGTTGGCCGGGCCCTTCATCATCACGGTGGCGATGCGGAAGTGCTTGGGGAACTCGCGCTCGGTCTGCGGCCACTTCAGCAGCTTGTAGCGGTCGTTCGGGCCGTAACCCGGCGCCAGCGCGCCGTTGCCGCCACTGAGCGCGCACAGCCAGGCCAGGCGGGACCAGGGCTGGCTGCCGCCGAGCTGGGCGGTGAGCGCCGCAAGCTGGCCCGGTTCGACCGGCACCAGGTCGGATTCGCGGACGATGGCGGTGCAGTAGGGCACCAGCGGCTTGAGCGCGGCGCCCGACAGGTAGGTCTGGGTGGCCGGGTCGAGCACCAGGTCCGGAGCGCCCGCCAGCTGCAGGCGGACCGGACCGGCCAGGGCGCCGGGGCGCAGGTAGTCGGCCAGCCGCGGCTCGGCCGCGCGGCCCGGCGGCACGAAGGCCGGCTGTTCCGAGGTGACTCGGGGCGAGGCCGCGGCTGGCTCGGCCGGAGCCGGAGGCGCAGGAGCGGGCATCGGAGCGGCCGCCTGGGGAGCCGGGGCGGGGGCGGCCGGTTCCGGCTCCGGTGCGGCGGGCACCGGCGCGGCGCCGTCTATCTGCCCGAACAGCGCCACCAGGGCGTCGGCCGTGACCGGACGCTGCAGCACGTAGTCGGTTTCGGCCCGGCCGCTGGCGGTCAGCGCCACGAGGATCTTGCCGGTGCCGATGGCCTTCATGAGGCTCATCTGGCCGTACATGGAGTCCATGTCGATCACCAGGACCGCGGCGTCGGTTTCCGGCGTCACCAGCCAGCGGTTGCCGACGCGGGCGTTGGCCTGTTTGAAGCGGGCGACAACTTCGGCCTCTTCCTCGCGGGACAGGCCGGCGAAACAAATGCTGTGATTGGTCATTACCTGTATTCCCCCTGATCACGCCGCCCCGGGGCGACGTGAAGGCCGGCAGTGTCGGCCGGCGGGCCGGGTCCCGTCAAATGGCCTCAGACCGGCCTGCGCGGACGCTTGGGCAGGTGGCTTTTCAGGAAGGCCATCTGGTCGGCGAGGATGTTCCGGTTCGACAGGATCAGGTGCTCGACCCAGCTGGGCCGGTAGGGCACGGCCAGCAGCGGCATGCCGGCCTGCTGCGGGGTGCGGCCACCCTTGCGCGAGTTGCACATGAAGCAGGCGCAGACCACGTTCTCCCAGACGTCGCGGCCGCCGCGGGACACCGGGATCACGTGGTCGCGGGTCAGGGCGCTGCGGCTGTATTCGTTGCCGCAATACAGGCAGAGGTTGGCGTCGCGGGCGAACAGCGCGGTATTGGTAAGCGCGGGCGACGGGTTCAGGGCCTTGGCGTGGGCATGGCCGCGGGCGGCGACGATCGGGTGCAGTTCGATGATG
>CBFGOZ010000093.1:0-9045 GCA_965650505.1 uncultured Arenimonas sp. | reverse complement strand
GTCACGTGGCCCTCCCACTCCGGCTCCAGCGGCGTCACGTTGACGATGATTCCGCAGCGCGCATAAGTGCTTTTGCCCAGGCAGACCACCAGGGTGTCGCGCGGGATGCGGAAGAACTCGACCGTGCGCGCCAGCGCGAACGAGTTCGGCGGGATGATGCAGACGTCCGACACCACGTCGACGAAGCTGGTCGGGTCGAAGTTCTTCGGGTCGACGATGGTGGAGTTGATGTTGGTGAAGATCTTGAACTCGCGCGCGCAGCGCACGTCGTAGCCGTAGCTGGAGGTGCCGTAGCTGACGATGCGCTGGCCGTCGCCGCCGTGTTTGACCTGGCCGGGCTCGAAGGGCTCGATCATGCCCTGCTGCTCGGCCATGCGGCGGATCCACTTGTCGGACTTGATGCTCATGCGGGGGCGTAGGCTCGTGGGCGAAAGTGGCGATTCTACTGGCTGGCCCGGCCCGGCGGCGACGCGCCCGGGTCCGGCGCGCGCAGGAGCCGGAAATGGCCGACCGGCGGCCAGGCGAACAGCACGTCCTCGACCCGGGTACCGGCGCCGATGTTGTGCACGACCAGCCGGCGGCCCGATCCGTCCGGGGCCAGGCGATCCGACACCAGGCCGATGTGGGGCAGGCCGTTGGGCAGGCGCCAGCTGACCAGGTCGCCGGGGTGGTAGGCCGCCGGGTCGCGGCCGACCGGCAGGGCATGGCCGGCGCGCCGGGCCCAGGTTTCGAGGTTCGGGACCCGGCGGTGGTCGATGTTGCGGTCGGGGCGCGCCAGGCCCCAGAGGCGGGGATAGGCGCCGAAATTCCGGCGCATGTCCTCGTGCACCGCCTGCTGCAGGTCCAGTCCGGCGGCGCGATAGGCGCGGATCACCACGTCGGTGCAGACGCCGCGATCGGCCGGCACGTCGCCACCCGGATAGGCCAGGCGCACGTAGCGGCCGTCGTAGTGCCGGGTCACGCCGACCTGGGCATGGGCGGCGTCCACCACCCTGGCCACCGGGCTGTCCTGGGCGGCCGCGCCAACGGCCGCCAGCAGCAGGGCCAGCAGGGCGGCGCGCAGGGCCATCAGGTGTTCTGGATCACGATGTTGGGGAAGGAAATTGCCTTGTTGCGGGCCTGCAGGGAAAGGCGCGCGGCGGTGCGGCGGGCGATGTCGCGGTAGGCCAGGGACAGCGGCGAGTCCGGATCCACGGCCACGGTGGGCGCGCCGGAGTCGGCCTGTTCGCGGATGCGGATGTCCAGCGGCAGCGAGCCGAGCAGGGGCACGTCGTACTGCGCCGCCATCTTCTCGCCGCCGCCGGCGCCGAACACATGTTCGCTGTGGCCGCAGTTCGAGCACACGTGCACGGCCATGTTCTCGACGATGCCCAGCACCGGCACCTCGACCTTGGCGAACATCTGCAGCGCCTTGCGCGCGTCCAGCGTGGCGATGTCCTGCGGCGTCGTGACGATGACCGCGCCCGACACCGGGACGCGCTGCGACAGCGTCAGCTGGATGTCGCCAGTACCGGGCGGCAGGTCGATCACCAGGTAGTCCAGGCCCTGCCAGCGGGTGTCGTTGAGCAGCTGCTGCAGCGCCTGGGTGACCATCGGGCCGCGCCAGATCATCGGCGTGTCCTCGCCGATCAGCAGGCCGATGGACATGGCCTGCAGGCCGTGGCTGCGCTTGGGCTCGATGGACTTGCCGTCGGGGCTGTCGGGCCGGCCTTCCAGGCCCAGCATCTTGGGGATGGACGGGCCGTAGATGTCGGCGTCGAGCACGCCCACCGTGGCGCCCTCGGCCTGCAGGGCCAGGGCCAGGTTCACCGCGGTGGTGGACTTGCCGACGCCGCCCTTGCCGGAGGCGACGGCGATGATGTTCTTCACTTCGGGCAGGGGCGTCAGCTCCTTCTGCACCCGGTGCGCATGCACCCGCGAGGTGACCGCCACGGTGGCCCTGGCCACGCCCGGCAGGGCCTCGACCGCGGCGCGGACCTGGTCGGCCAGCGCGGCGTGCCAGCCGGCGGCCGGATAGCCCAGCTGGATCTCGATGGCGACGCGGTCGCCATCCACGCCGATGCCGCGCACCGCCTGGCTGTTGACCAGATCGGTGCCGGTGTGGGGGTCGTGGATGCCGGAGAGACAGGCGCGGACGCCATCCTGGCTGGGGCTGCTCATGTGCGGAAAACCTCTGGAGAATGCCGGCCGATTGTATCCGCAACGCCTTCCGGGCCGCCCGTGGCCGGCGCGCTCTGCGATAATCGCGCCATGACTCCGACCGCCCAGACCCCGACGCCGGCCCCCGCCCTCGTCACCACCGCCCTGCCCTACGCCAACGGCCCGCTGCACCTGGGGCACCTGGTGGGCTACATCCAGGCCGACATCTGGGTGCGCGCCCGCCGCCTGGCCGGCGGCACCGTGCACTTCGTCTGCGCCGACGACGCCCACGGCACGCCGATCATGCTGGCGGCGGAAAAGGCCGGCCTGTCGCCCGAGGACTTCATCCGCGGCATGCAGGCCAGCCACGAGGCCGATTTCGCCGCGTTCGGCGTCGCCTTCGACCACTACCACTCGACCCATTCGGACGAGAACCGCGAGCTGGCCAGCCTGATCTACACGCGGCTGCGCGACGGCACGCATGGTGCGAAGGCGATCGCCAGGCGCTCTATCCAGCAGCTGTTCGACCCCGAGCGGCAGATGTTCCTGCCCGACCGCTACATCAAGGGCGACTGCCCGAACTGCGGCAGCCCGGACCAGTACGGCGACAACTGCGAGGTCTGCGGCAAGGCCTATTCGCCGACCGACCTGAAGAACCCGCGCTCGGTGGTCTCGGGCGCCGTGCCCGAGCTGCGCGACTCTGAGCATTATTTCTTCGAACTGGGCAAGTTCGAGGCCTTCCTGCGCGACTGGCTGGCCGGCGACGTCGCCCATCCGGCGGTGAAAGCCAAGCTCGGCGAGTGGCTCGAAGGCGGCCTGCGCGACTGGGACATAAGCCGCGACGCGCCCTACTTCGGCTTCCCGATCCCGGACGCGCCAGGCAAGTTCTTCTACGTTTGGCTGGATGCGCCGATCGGCTACCTGGCGTCGTTCAAGGCCCTGTGCGCCAACCAGGGCCTGGATTTCGGGGCGTTCACCGACGGCGCGCGCAATCGTGCCGGCGAAACCGAGATGCACCATTTCCTCGGCAAGGACATCATCAACTTCCACGGCCTGTTCTGGCCGGCCATGCTGCACGGCGCCGGCTTCCGCGCGCCGACGGCGCTGCACGTCAACGGCTACCTGACGGTGAACGGCGCCAAGATGAGCAAGTCGCGCGGCACCTTCATCATGGCTCGCACCTATCTCGACGCGGGCCTGCAGCCCGAGGCCCTGCGTTATTACTTCGCGGCGAAGTCGGGTGCCGGGGTCGACGATCTCGACCTCAACCTCGACGATCTGCGGGCCCGCGTGAACTCCGATCTGGTGGGGAAACTCGTGAACCTGGGCAGCCGCGCCGCCGGATTCCTGGCCAAGCACTTCGACGGCCGGCTCTATCCGGAAGATGCCACGCGCTTCGACGGCACCCTGTTCCTGGACCGCCAGATACTGCAGGACGCGGACCACGTCCGGGATTGGTACGGCAAAGGCAACTTCGCTTCCGTAACCCGCTGGCTGATGGCCTCGGCGGACGGGCTGAACAAGTTCTGGGATGAGCAGAAGCCATGGGTCCTCGCGAAGGATCCGCAGCGTTCGCAGCAGCTGCATGCGGTCGTCTCCGAGGCCCTGCGGGCCTTCTACCGGCTTTCCGTTTGCCTGTATCCGATCTGTCCGGAGCTTGCGACGAAGTCGCTCCGGCTTTTCGGCGTCGACACCCGGCCTACCTGGGCCGACCTTTCGAAAGTCATCACGCGAATGGCTGCATTCGAAGAACTCTTCACCCGCATCGACCCCAAGCAGATCGAGACCATGACCGACGCCAGCAAGGAAGACCTCAAGCCCGCCGAAACCGCCGCCGCGAAGGCCGCGCCGGCGAAACCCGCCGAAAAGCCCGCTGCACCGGCGGCGAAGGCCGACGGCTTCATCGGCATCGAGGATTTCGCCAAGCTCGACCTGCGCATCGGCACCGTGCTCGAGTGCGGCTTCGTCGAAGGTTCGGACAAGCTTCTGCGTTTCCTGCTCGACGCCGGCGAACTCGGCCAGCGCCAGATCTTCTCCGGCATCCGCGGCAGCTATGGCGAGCCGGAAAAACTGGTCGGCCGCAAGGTCGTCTTCATCGCCAACCTGGCGCCGCGCAAGATGCGCTTCGGCCTGAGCGAGGGCATGATCCTGTCGGCCGGCTTCGACGGCGGCGCGCTGGCGCTGCTCGATGCCGACGCGGGCGCCCTGCCCGGCATGCCGGTGCGGTAAGCGCGCATGGACGAAATCGCCCTGCTGCTGGTCGGCGCGGTCTTCGTCAACAACTTCGTGCTGGTGAAGTTCCTCGGCCTGTGCCCGTTCATGGGCGTGTCGGGCAAGCTCGACGCCGCCTACGGCATGGCCCTGGCGACCGGCTTCGTGCTCACCCTGTCCTCCGCCCTGGCCTGGATGGTGCAGCACTGGCTGCTGGCGCCGCTGGGCCTGGACTATCTGCGTACCCTCGGCTTCATCCTGGTCATCGCGGCCGTGGTGCAGTTCACCGAGATCGTGATGAACCGGCAGAGCCCGCGGCTGTACCGGGTCCTCGGCCTCTACCTGCCGCTGATCACCACCAACTGCGCGGTGCTGGGCGTGGCCCTGCTTAACGTGCAGGCGCGGCATTCGCTGTTCGAGGCGGTGCTGTACGGTTTCGGCGCGGCGCTGGGTTTCGGCCTGGTGCTGGTGCTGTTTTCGGCGATGCGCGAACGGCTGGAAACCGCCGACGTACCCGCCGCCTGGCGCGGCACGCCGATCGCCCTGGTCACGGCCGGGCTGATGTCGCTGGCCTTCATGGGCTTCTCCGGCCTGGTGCCGGCCTGAAATGGCGTCCGCGGTGCTGGCGGTGGTGGGATTGGCGGCGCTGCTGGGGGCCCTGCTGGGCTGGGCCGCGCGTCGCTTCCGGGTCGAATCCGATCCGATGGTCGAGCGCATCGAACGGTTGCTGCCGCAGACCCAATGCGCCCAGTGTGGTTACCCCGGATGCCGGCCCTACGCGCAGGCCATCGCCGCCGGACAAGCCGACATCAACCAATGCCCCCCGGGCGGCGAGGCCGGCGTCAAGGCGCTGGCGGCGCTGCTGGGCCGCGAGCCCAAGCCGCTGAACCCCGACAACGGCGAGGTGAAGCCGCCGGTGGTCGCCCTGATCGTCGAGGCCGACTGCATCGGCTGCACGAAATGCATCCAGGCCTGTCCGGTGGACGCCATCGTCGGCGGCCCCAAGCTGATGCATACCGTCATCGCCGAGCTCTGCACCGGCTGCGAGCTCTGCCTGCCGCCCTGCCCGGTGGACTGCATCGAGCTGGTGCCGCCGGCGCCGCGCCCGGGCGAATACCGCTGGCCGCGTCCGGCGCCCGGTCCGACCGCGGCCTGATCCTCAGAGCCGCTCGACCCGGTAACCCTTGGCGCGCAGCAGGGCAACCAGGCCATCGTCGCCGAGCAGATGCAGGGCGCCGACCACCACCAGGGTGTCGTCGGAACGGCTGTCGTCCAGCATCGCGCGCAGCCGCGGCAGCCAGGCCAGGTTGCGGTCGCGGTTGAGGCGGTTGTAGAGCGCCGGGTATTCGGCCTTGAGCTCGGCGCCGGTTTCGGCGAACAGGCCTTCGGCATCGCCCGAGCGCCAGAGCCGGTGCATGCGCCCGATCTCGGTGCGCGCCTCGGCCACCTCGTCCAGCGTTTCCTGCAGGGCGAGGGTCTGCTCCTGGGCCGGCATGGTGTCGAAGAAGGCGATCTGCTGGTCGAAGGTCTCGAGGCCGAGGGTGGGCTTGCCGGCCTTCACCGCGCGGTCCGCGAAGTGCTTGTCCAGGCCGAGCTCGGAATCCAGGCCCAGGGCCTGCATCTCGGTGACGCTGACGATCAGGCTGACGAACCAGGGCTCCATCGCCTGGAAGTTCTGCAGCGGCAGGCCGCGGCGCGCGGCGAAGGCCTCCAGCCTGGCCCAGCTGTCCGCCGGCAGCGTCTGCTGCAGGGTGAGGCCGTCGCCGCGCATCGCGGCCCGGGCCATGCGCTGGGCGCCGGCCGGGTCGGCCATCTCGTCCGGGGACAGCTCGAACACCACCTGCTCGGCGTCGGCGAAGGCGGCGTCGGTACTGGGCGCCAGCGGATAGTCGCCGGGCTTGAGCAGGTGGAAGGAGCCCAGCAGATAGACCGAATTGTCCGCGTCGCTGACCTTCCACAGCAGCGGACGGGGCGGTTCGGCCAGCGCGGGGCCGGCGGTGAGGGCGAGCAGCAGGGCGAGGATCCAGCGCTTGGACATTCGGGGGACTCGGTGGGGATTATTCGGGGAAGGGGCGCGGCTTCTTCTCGCCGGCCTCGACCCGCAGGTCGAGCCGGTTCTCGGGCAGCGGCATCGGGCAGGTCGAGTAGGCGGTGAAGGCGCAGGGCGGGTTGTAGGCCTTGTTGAAGTCGAGCACGGTGGTGCCGTCGCGGCCGGCCGGGTCGGCATAGACCATGCGCGAGGCGGCATAGGTCTCGTGGCCGCTGGTGCGGTCGGCGAAGGTGAAGAACAGGCGGCCGTCGCCCTCGTCCACCGCCTGCATCCGGAACTCGCGCTCCACCGTCTCGCCCGCCTCGTTCTTCACCGGGGCGGTGAAGGTGAGCGTGCCCGGGTTGGCCATCTCCTCGACCATGCCCAGCACGTTGACAATCTCGACCGTCTGGCCCGGCGGATGTGGCTCGAACTTCGCCACGAAGCGCATCTGCGGGTTGATGTCGAAGTAGTCCAGGCCCGGGAAGGTGGTGCGGGTGCGCGCGAAGGCATTGCGCACGCGCAGCCCGTAGCGCCCGGCGCGCTCGATCAGGATGAAGCTGGCGTCGCCCTTGTTGAAGGCGACCACGGTCGGCGTGCCGCGGCTGTCGGGCACCAGGGTCACCAGCGCCTCGGGCTCCGGCACCTGGCCGTCCACGGTGACCTCGGCCTCGACGCCGGGGTGCAGGCGCAGCGTCGCCGTGCCGTCCTTGCCCAGGCTGAGCATGCCGATCTGGGCCGGCCCCACCGACAGGCGGGTGCCGTTGTCCTGGGCTGAGCCGACGTAGGTGGAACCTGGCGTCAGCCAGTGCATGCCGACCAGGGACAGCCAGCCGTCCGGGCGGGTGAGCCTGGCGACACGCTCGTCGCGCCAGGCCAGGATCTCGCCCTCGTACTTCAGGCGTTCGGCCTTGGCCGAACGGGCCCCGGCCTCGGCCTGGGCTGTGTCCTGCCCGCCGCCGCAGGCGGCCAGCAGCAGGGTCAGGGCGATCGGCGGCAGCACACGCAGGTTCATCAGCGTCCCCTCAGGAACAATCGGTCGAGTTCGGCCTTGGTCAGCTGGACCCAGGTCGGGCGGCCATGATTGCACTGGCCGCTGCGCTCGGTGGATTCCATGTCGCGCAACAGTGCGTTCATCTCGGGCAAGCTGAGCCGGCGGTTGGCGCGCACCGAGGTATGACAGGCCAGGGTGGACAGGAGTTCATTGCGCGCCTCCTCGAGCCGGCGGCTGGCGCCGTGCTCGCGCAGGTCGCCCAACACGTCCAGCACCAGGGCACGCGGATCGAGGTCGGCCAGCAGGGTCGGCACGCTGCGCAGGCTCAGGGCCTGCGGACCGGCGCGGCGCAGCTCGAAGCCGTAGGCGGCCAGGGTGTCGGCGTGCTGTTCGGCCAGGTCGGCCTCGCGCTCGGACACCGCCAGCGACAGCGGCACCAGCAGCGGCTGCGAACGGATGCCCTCGCCGTCGCGGGCGGCCTTGAGCCGTTCGTAGGTGATGCGTTCGTGGGCCGCGTGCATGTCCACGAGGATGAGGCCGTGGGCGTTCTCGGCGAGTACGAATATGCCGTGCAGTTGCGCCAGTGCATAACCCAGCGGCGGCGCTTCGGCCTCGTTGGCGGCAGGCATCGGGCCGGCGATGGACGCGGATACCGGGGCCGACGTCCCGCCGTAGAGCGCGGCATACCCCGCCATCGCTTCGCGCACCGGCAGGCCCAGGCCTCCCTGCGCCGGCGTGGCCCAGCCCGTCGGCGCGGCGGCCGGCAGCGAAAGGTCGTGGCCCGCCGCCAGGCCCGCGCGGGTAGAGGCCAGGGCCTCGTGCAGGGTGCGGTAGATGAACTCATGCACCAGCCGCTGCTCGCGGAAGCGCACCTCGTGCTTGGCCGGATGCACGTTCACGTCGACCTGGCGCGGGTCGCATTCGAGGAACAGCACGAAGGCCGGGTAGCGGCCGTGGAAGAGCACGTCGGCATAGGCCTGGCGCACCGCATGGGCCACGGTGCGGTCGCGCACCGCGCGGCCGTTGACGTAGAAGTACTGCTGGTCGGCGCTGGAGCGCGCGGCCGTCGGCAGCCCGACCCAGCCGTGCAGGCGCAGGCCGGCGCCGGCGTGTCCGATCTGCAGGCACTGCGAGGTGAACTCCTCGCCCAGGGCCTCGGCCACGCGCCGCGCGCGCTCGGCGCCGTCGCGCACCGGCTTGTAGTGCCGCGACAGCCGGCCGTTGTGGCTGATGCGCAGTTCGACGTCCGGCCGCGCCAGCGCCAGGGACCGCAGCCATTCCTCGATGTGGCCGAGTTCCGTTCGCTCGGCGCGCAGGAACTTGCGCCGGGCCGGCACGTTGAAGAACAGGTCGCGCACCTCGACCGTGGTGCCCGCCGGATGCGGGTGCGGCTGCGGCGGCGCGACCTTGCCGCCGTCAACCTCCAGCCGGACGCCATGGTCCTGCGCGGCGGTGCGCGAGCTCAGCGCGAAGCGGCTGACCGAGGCGATCGACGGCAGGGCTTCGCCGCGGAAGCCGAGCGTGGCGACTTCCTCGAGGTCGTCGAGCGAGGTGATCTTGCTGGTGGCGTGGCGCGAGATCGCCAGCGGCAACTCGGCGGCCGGGATGCCGCCGCCATCGTCGCGGATCCGGATCAGGCGGATGCCGCCCTCCTCCAGGTCGATGTCGACGC
>CBFGOZ010000092.1:0-9069 GCA_965650505.1 uncultured Arenimonas sp. | reverse complement strand
AGGGGAAGATGGTCGAATCCTGGCGGGTGAAGTTGCGGCCCGGTTCGTACAGGTGGACCTCGCCGGTGAGCAGGTGCACCACGCCCTTGAGCCGCTGGCCCATGCCGATCGGCCAGGTCACCGGCGCGCAGCGGATGCCCAGCACCGTCTCCACCTCGTCCAGCAGTTCGACCGGGTCCTTGCCCTCGCGGTCGAGCTTGTTGATGAAGGTCATGATCGGCGTGTCGCGCAGCCGGCAGACTTCCATCAGCTTGATCGTGCGCTCCTCGACGCCCTTGGCGACGTCGATCACCATCAGCGCGCTGTCCACGGCGGTGAGCACGCGGTAGGTGTCCTCGCCGAAGTCGGCGTGGCCCGGGGTGTCGAGCAGGTTGACGATGCGGCCCTCGTAGGGGAACTGCATCACCGAGGAGGTGACCGAGATGCCGCGCTCCTTCTCCAGCGCCATCCAGTCGGACGTGGCGTGACGCGCGGCCTTGCGGCCCTTCACCGATCCGGCCATCTGGATCGCACCGCCGAACAGCAGCAGCTTCTCGGTCAGGGTGGTCTTGCCCGCGTCGGGGTGCGAGATGATCGCGAAGGTGCGGCGGCGCCGGGTCTGGGTCAGGTGTTCGGACATGGTCTGCGGCGCGGGCGGGCCGCGGCGGGGTCGGTTCGGGAAGGCGGCGATTATACCTGCGCCCGCCCGGCTTCCCGGGGCGCCCGGTCAGGCCGGGCCGTCGGGCCGGCGTCGGCCTGGCGCCGTTCCGGGGATCAGGGGCAGGTGGTGCGGAGGTCGAGCGACCTGGCGATGTCGCGCCAGTCGAAGGCGCCCACCGCGCGGTCGTCGTGCGCGGCGTAGAGCACTCCGGCCGGGAAGCGCGCGGTCGGCGCCTGCTGCAGCCAGATGCCGTCGGTCAGCGCGACCCTGGCGCCGGTGAAGCTGCCCAGGTAGCCCAGCTCGCGCCGGCTGAAGACGTGAAAGACGGTCAGGCCGCTGCTCTGGTCGGTGGTGAGCCAATAGCCACTGCCGTCGTCGCAGGTCCACAGGGCCACGCCCTCGGCCTGGGCCTTGAAGCGCTCGCGCGGCAGACTGCGCCGGGTGTATTCGCCGGCCAGCGTGTAGACCCGCAGCGTGGTGCCGACCCGCACGTCCTCTTCGGCGATCAGCAGGCGGTCGTGCACCGGGTCGCCGGCGATCGACTCGACCATGCGCAGCGCGCCGGCCTCGGTGGTGTCGCCGAAATGGCCGAGGTAGTCGGCCCCGGCCAGGGCACCGCCATCGAAGCGCAGTCGGTAGCGCTTCACGCGCTGGTCCAGCTCCGACAGCGGCGGCACCGTTTCGGTGCGGTAGTCGGCCATGAAGCTGTCGGTGACCAGCATCTCGAGTTCGCCGGGCGCGGTGTCCCGCAGCCACAGGCCGTAAGGGCTGCGCAGCTGGTCGGCGCCGACCAGGCCCACCGGGCTGAAGTCCGGCAGGCGCAGCAGCTGCACGCGGTGGTTGTCGCGTTCGACCACGAACAGCAGGTCGCCATGCACCGCGATGCCGTTCGGGCGGTTGAACTGGCCGGGCCGCTCGCCCTTGCCGCCGACGCTGCGCAGGGTCCGGCCCGTGTCTCCGTCGTAGACCACCAGCTGGTGGGTTTCCTTGGCGGTGGCGATCAGCCAGGTCTGGCCCCCGGGGCTGCGCCAGGAAGCGACCGAATCGATCTCGTCCTGCACGGTTTCAGCGGTCATGAAGGCTTCCGGCACCGAGGTCGCCTCGGCGCCGAAAACCCGCACCGGCACGACGGCGGAGGAGGGATCGCGGGGGCCCGGCGTGGCGCAGCCGGCGTTCAGGAGGGCAAGGCAGAGGCAGGCGGCGAGGTGGGTTTTCATGGCCGCGAGTATGCGCAAGCGGGGCCGGGTCCCGCCACGGGGTCCGATCCGTTATTCCATCGCTTCATCCGCATGAAGGGATTGACAAGCCGCCGGGGCCGGTCCAAGCTTGGCCCCGCAACACCCATCGAGACCGGCTGAGGGGTAGGCCCGAAGACGCCGGGGCAACCCATGCGGAAGTGATTCCGCATGAAGGTGCCAATTCCTGCGGGGACGCCAGTCCGCCGAGAGATGGGTCGTATCGCTCCCCGCGCCGCGGGGGCGCACGACGGCCGCTTTCAACCGCATGAACCTCCTTGGGTCCTTACCTTCCAAGGAGCGTGTGATGAGCCTGACCCCTGTTTCCGCCCACGATGCCGTGGCCGCCGCCCCCGAGTCCTGCGCCTTCGATGCGGGCGCGATGCCGGTGTCGCGCGCGGCCCGCCGCTTCGTGCTCGACCTGCGGCTGGACCTGCGCCATGCCGGTCCGCGCCGGGTCGTGGTGCGCGGCGAATGGGTCGGGCCGGCGGACGCACCGGTGGTGCTGGTCGCCGGCGGCATCTCGGCCGACCGCCACGCCAGCGCCGCCGGCGGCGGCGGACCCGGCTGGTGGGATGCCCAGGTGGGCCCGGGCCGGGCGATCGACACCGACCGCCTGCGCGTGCTCGCCATCGACTGGCTGGGCGCCGACGGCAGCCTGGATGCACCGATCGACAGCGCCGACCAGGCCGACGCGCTGGCGGCCGTGCTCGACCGTCTCGGCCTTGCGCGCGCTGCCGCCTTCGTGGGTGCGTCCTATGGCGCGATGGTCGGGCTGCAGTTCGCGGCGCGGCACGGCCATCGCCTGGGCCGCCTGGTGGCCATCTCCGGCGCGCACCGCGCGCATCCGTACTCCAGCGCCTGGCGCGCGCTGCAGCGCCAGTGCGTGGGCCTGGGTCGCAGCGAGGGCGGGATCAGCCAGGGCCTGGCCTTGGCGCGGCAGTGGGCGATGCTGAGCTACCGCACACCGGAGGAGTTCGCCGAGCGCTTCGACGCGCCGGCGGTGATCGACGGCGAGCAGGCGCGCTGTGCCGCCGAGGACTACCTGGAAAGCTGCGGTAGGCGCTACGCCGCGCGCTGGACCAGCACGGCCTTCCTGCGCCTGTCCGAATCCATCGACCTGCACCGCGTCGATCCGGCCGAGGTGCGCGTGCCGACCACCGTGGTGGCCATCGACGAGGACCGGCTGGTGCCGCTGTCGGACCTGCAGGCCCTGGTCGAGGGCCTGGGCGGCCCGGCGCGCCTGCGCCAGCTGCGCTCGCGCTACGGCCACGACGCCTTCCTGAAGGAGGAGGCGGCGATGGCCGGCGTGCTCGCCGAAGCCCTGGCCGCCTGCGCCGGGGGTGCGGCATGAGCGCGCGCTGTCCCGCCACCGCCGCGGTGCGCGCCGGCATCGACGCCGATGCCGCCTTCGGGGCGGTGACGCCGCCGATCGTGCTGTCGAGCAACTTCAGCTTCGCCGGCTTCGGGCAGAAGCGGCGCTACGACTACACCCGCAGCGGCAATCCGACCCGCGACCAGCTGGGCGAAGCCCTGGCCGAACTCGAGGGCGGCGCCGGCGGCGTGGTCACCGCCACCGGCATGGCCGCGATCACCCTGGTGCTGGAAGCGCTGCTGCAGCCGGGCGACCGCCTGGTGGTGACGCACGACTGCTACGGCGGCAGCTGGCGGCTGTTCGATGCGCTGGCGCGCAAGGGCCGCTTCGAACTGGCGTTGGTGGACCTGGCCGACCCGCAGGCCCTGGCCGCCGCGCTGTCCAGGCCAACGCGCCTGGTCTGGATCGAGACGCCCTCCAACCCGCTGCTGCGCATCACCGACCTGCGCGAGGTCGTCCTCAACGCCCACGCCGCGGGTGCCCTGGCCCTGGTCGACAACACCTTCCTGTCGCCGGCGCTGCAGCGGCCGCTCGACTTCGGCGCCGACCTGGTGCTGCATTCGACCACCAAGTACATCAACGGCCACAGCGACGTGGTCGGCGGCGCCGTGGTCGCGCGCGATCCCACGCTGTACGAGTCGCTGGTCTGGTGGGCGAACGCGCTGGGCCTCACCGGCTCGCCCTTCGACAGTTTCCTGACGCTGCGCGGCCTGCGCACGCTCGACGCCCGCCTGCGCGTGCACCAGGAAAACGCCGCGGCGCTGGCCGAACGCCTGCAGCGGCATCCGGCGGTGGCGGCGGTGCACTATCCGGGCCTGGCCACCCACGCGGGCCATGCGCTGGCGGCGCGCCAGCAGCGCGGCTTCGGCGCCATGATCTCGTTCGAACTGTCCGGCGGCGTACCGGCCGTGCGCAGCTTCCTCGATGGGCTGCGCCACTTCACGCTGGCCGAATCGCTGGGCGGGGTCGAGAGCCTGGTCGCGCATCCGGCGACGATGACCCACGCGGCGATGTCGGCGGACGCGCGCCGGGTGGCCGGCATCGGCGAAGGCCTGCTGCGGCTGTCGATCGGCATCGAGGCACTGGAGGACCTGGAGGCCGACGTCGAGGCCGGGCTGCAGCGCGCGGCGCGGACCGCGGACGCGGAGGTGGTTCGATGAGCGGCCTGGGCCTGGCGGTCGAAAGACCGAAACCGGAACCCCGCCGCATCGCGCTGCTGGGCGTGGGCACCGTGGGCCGTGCCCTGCTGGAGCGGCTGCGCACGCTGGAAGAGCCCCGGCTGCAGCTCGCCCTGGTCGCCAACTCGCGGCGCCGGCTGCGGATCGTCGGCGACGCCGTGCCGCGCGCCTGGCCCGACGCCTTCGGCCACGGCGAAGCGCACGACGGTTCCGGCGCCCTGCCGGGCCTGGCCCCGGGCGACATCGTCGTGGACGCCACCGCCAGCGCCGGGCTCGCCGCCTGGCATCCGCGCTGGCTGCGGCAGGGGCTGCACGTGGTCAGCGCGAACAAGCTCGGGCTGGGCGGGCCGCTGCTGCGCCAGCACGAGATCCGCGCACTGGCCACCGAGGGCCGGCACTACGGCGACGCCGCCACCGTCGGCGCCGGCCTGCCGCTGCTGCGCACGCTGCGCGAACTCCGGGCCGGCGGCGACCGCATCGGCGCCGTGGTCGGCGTGCTGTCGGGCACCCTGGCCTGGCTGTTCGATGGTTACGACGGCCGCGAGCCGTTTTCGGCCCGCGTGCGCGCCGCCGTGGCCCAGGGGTATGCCGAGCCCGATCCGCGCGTGGACCTGTCGGGCGAGGACGTCTGCCGCAAGCTGCTGATCCTGGCGCGCACCGCCGGTTACCCGCTGGAACAGGCGGAAGTGCGGGTGGATTCCCTGCTCACGCCCGCCCTGGCCGCGGCCGCTGCCGAAGACGTGCCGGCCGCGCTGGCGGAACTCGATGGGCCGCTCGCCGAACGCGCGGCGCGCACGGCGCGGGACGGCAAGGTGCTGCGCTACGTCGCGCGCTTCGACGCCGCCGGCGCCCGCATCGGCCTGGAGGCGCTCGCGGCCGACGACCCGCTGGCGGTCGGCCGGGGCTGCGACAACCGGGTGGCGATCTGGAGCACGCGCTACCGCGAGCGGCCGCTGCAGATCCAGGGCCCTGGCGCCGGCGCCGAGGTCACCGCCGCGGCGCTGCTGGACGACCTGCTGCGAATCGTGACGGCCTGAGCCACGTCCCGGCGCGTGGCCTCAGGCGTGGATCCACCAGGCGAATTCCGCGAATTTCGGATCGCGCCACCAGCCGCTGCCGCCGTGGCCGTAGCGGAAATTGCCGGCGCCGGCCTGGCTCTGCAGCGGTGACAGCACCGCGCCGCCGGCGTCGCGGCGGGCGCGATGGTCGGCCGTCTCCGGCACCACCGCCACGATGTGGCCGGAGCGGCCCTCGACCTTTCGGCGTGCGACCACCAGGGCCATGCCGCCCTGGTTGGCATGGTCCTGCAGCTTGTCCAGCGTGCCGGTCTGGCGCCAGCCGAAGGCGGGGCCGAAATCGCGCAGCCAGCGGAACAGGTCGTTCGCGCGCATCTCGACGACGGTGTCGCCGATCAGCGGGGCGACGTCCTCGCCGGCCTGCAGGGCCAGCAGCGCGCGCGGCGTCCACCATACGCGCGGCAGGTAGACGCCGGCGAAGTGGCAGTAGTCGTGCGCGTAGATGTTGCAGAAGGTCGCCCGGTCAGTCGGCTGGTAGCGCTTGTGCGAGGGCTTCTCGACGTCGAGCCAGCGGATGATGGCAGCCAGTTCGTCGCGCAGCTGCGCGGCGTCGGTGCCGCGGCGCCCGGGCGGCCGCGGATGCCCGGGCCAGCCGGGTTCGTTGAGCGAATGCGCGCCGGCCGGGTCCTTGCGTCGGGTGATGCGTCCCGCCGGGCGCGGCAGGTGCACGGCGCGGATGCCGGTGGCCGGTGGCTCGGTGGCCGGGACAAGAACCGGAATCGCCGCGGCGCCCGGATCGGGCCGCAGGAAATCGGCATGCGCGAAGCCGCGCAGCAGGGCGCCGGCGAGGCTGGTCTCGACTTCGCGGAAGCCGTTGACCGCGCGGGCGCCGACCGCGCGCACCGGGTGGCCATCCGGCAGTTCGGCGATGACGTTGGCCGTCGCCGGCCGGCTGATCCGCGGCTCGCGGCGCAGGCGCAGGGTCGAGATGCGGGTGTCGACCCGCAGCGCCGGTCCGCTGGCGGTGACCGGGCTCGGCGGCGGCACGATGGCTTCGCCCGGCGCGGGTTCGGGCAGCGCCGGCGACGCGCCGGGCGCGATGGTATGCGCCAGCCGCAGGTAGTCGAACAACAGTTCGCCGTAATACTTGCCCGCGCCATTGCGGTAGCCCTGCTGCAGCCCGCGTTCGGGCCGGAACCCGCCGGTGTTGTAGCGGATGCCCAGTACGCACATCTCGCGGTCGTCCAGGCGGTCGCGGCGCGTCCAGCCGAAGTGCCGCAGGCCCTCGCGCAGCAGGGCGACGCAGTGGCCCAGCGACTGCCCGAAGTCGGCATAGCGCTTCTCCAGGAAGTAGTCCGGATCGTCGCGGAAGAACTGCAGGTCGCGCTGGAACAGGCCGAACCCGCGGCAGAACTTGTGCGGCCGGGCGGCCGCCGCGCGGTAGGCCGGCACGTGCGCCGCCATGTCCACCAGGGCCTGGTGCGCCAGCGCGAACATCTCGCGGCCGCGCGGCTCGGCCTCCAGCGCGGCGCGGTTGCGCGGGAAGGCGCGCCGGCCCCGGTCGGCGTCGAGCGTGTCGCCGACGCACAGCTCGAGCAGGCGCGCCTCGGAGAGGTTCTTGCGCCGCAGCAGCGGCCAGACCTCGCCGGTTTCCTGGCAGGCGATCGCCGTCATCAGGTCGACCGTCAGCGGGGTGCCGGCGAGGGCCGGCTCGATGCGGGCCTGGAAGCGGGTCTTGAACCACTGCACATCGCTGCGGTCGGGCATGGCGGCGTCCCCGGATGGATGGCCCCGTTCCTGGCGCGGGAACGGGGCCTGTCACCGCACCAACGAACCGGTGCGCGGGAATCGGCCAGCCGGCCGGCCGGGCTCAGGGCGCGGCGCAGTCCTCGCGCAGGTCCAGCGCCGCCGCGATCGCGCGCCAGTCGAACGCACCGACCGCCATGTCGTCGTGCACCGCGTAAAACACGCCCTTGGGGAAACGCGCCGTCGGCGCCTGGTGCAACCAGACGCCATCGGTGTTGGCGACGGTCCGGCCGGCGAAGGCGCCCAGCGGCTCCAGCGTGCGCCGGTCGTAGACGTGGAAAAGGCTGCGGTCCTTGAACTGGTCGGTAGCCAGCCAGTAGCCGCTGCCGTCGGCGCAGGCCCAAAGCGCCAGGCCTTCGGCCTGCGCCTGGAAGCGGCCCAGGCCGATCGTGCGGCCGCGGTATCCGCCGTCGAGGCCGTACTCGCGCACCGCCGTGCCGGTCCTGAGGTCCTCTTCCGAGATCAGCAGGCGGTCGTGCGCGGGATCGCCCCAGATCGACTCAGGGACCCGGATGGCGCCGGCTTCGGTCGTGTCGCCGAACGCGCCGGCGCTCACCGCCGACACCGCCTCGCCCTCGACCCGCACGCGGTAGCGCTGCACGCGCCGGTCCAGCTCGGCCAGCGGCGGCGGGATCTCGTTGCCCTGGGCGTCCTCGCCTTCCATGTAGGCGTCGGTGACCAGCACCTCGAGATCGCCGGGCGCGTGTTCGCGCACCCAGAGGCCATACGGTTTCTGCAGCTCGGACTCACCGAAGAGGGCCACGGTCGCGAGCGAGGGCAGGGCCAGCACCTGCACGCGCCGGTTGTCGCGTTCCACCACGAACACATGGTCGCCGTGCACCGACACGCCGTTGGGCCGCCGGAACTGGCCCGGGCGGCCGCCCTCGGTGCCGACGCTGCGCAGCGTGGCGCCGGTGTCTCCGTCGTAGAGCACCAGGCCCTTGCCCTCCTTCGCGGTCGCGAACAGCCACACCTTGCCCTCGGCCGTGGCCCAGGACGCCGGCGAGTCGATGTTGTCCCGGGGCGTGCGGGCGGTGACGAAGGCCTCGGCCACCGTCGCGTAGTCGATGCCGGCGTCGCGGATCAGCGGGTCGACCTCGGCGATTTCGTCGGGCTCGCGCTCCGGCGTGGACGAGCAGCCGGCCGCAAGCGCAAGCGCGACGGCGAGGGGAAGCAGGCGAAAAGGCATGCGTGGACTCCGTGCAGGTGTCTGGAAAAGGTTCGGGTGACGTTTGTATCGCAGCCGTGCGGCGGAGATGTGACAGCGGAATGCTGTCACGTTTCCGCCATCGCGGCGCCGTACAACTTGCGGTTTATCTCCAGGGGAAGTCCGCGCCATGAAGAAGAATCCGCTCGCCGCCAGCCTGTCCCGCGCCCTCGCCGGCGCCCTGATGGTCGCCACCGCAGGCGCCGCCGCCCAGGAGCTTCCGCCGGCCATGCCGGACGGCGCGGTGAAGGAACTGGACGCAATCGTCGTGCAGGGCGAGATCAGCTACCGCGACCGCGCCGACGACATCGCCCCGACCCTGTCCTACGACCTCGAGTACTTCCAGCGCTTCGAGCCGCTGACCGTCGGCGACATGCTCAAGCGCGTGCCCTCGGTCGCCTTCGTCTCCGACGTGCTCGAATACGACGGCGCCCAGCTGCGCGGCCTGGATCCCGGCTACACCCAGATCCTGATCAACGGCAAGAAGGTGCCGGGCGCCGGCGCCGACCGCAGCTTCTTCGTCGACCGCATCCCGGCCGAGCTGGTGGAGCGCATCGAGATCGTGCGCGCGCCCAGCGCCAACCGCAGCGGCGACGCCGTGGCCGGCGCGCT
>CBFGOZ010000091.1:0-9095 GCA_965650505.1 uncultured Arenimonas sp. | reverse complement strand
GATCGAATCCCTGCGTTTCGGTCCGCGCCTGCGGCTCAGCTGGGACCTGCCGGACACGTTGCCAGCGGTGCTGGTGCCCACGCTGTCGATCCAGCCGCTGGTCGAGAACGCCATACGGCATGGCATCGAGCCCTCGGCGACCGGCGGCGCAGTGGACGTCTGTGTCAGGGTCGAAGTCGACGGGGTGCGCGTGGTTGTCCGCAACGACCTGCCGGCCTCCGGCTCGCGACCGGCCAGCGGCCACCAGGTGGGCCTGATCTCGGCCCGCGAGCGGATCCTGGCCTTGAGCCAGGGCCGCGGCCGCCTCGACACCGAAGTGAAGGACGGCCGTTACGTCGCCACGATCCGGCTGCCCCTGCCCGCCTGAGGCTCAGCCGCCGACCACCCGGTAGCAGGGTTTGTAGGTGCCGTTGATCTTCATGCGGCGCTGTTCGACGAAGGCGTTCAGCAGGGCGTCGAGCGCCCGCATGATGTCGCGGTCGCCGTCGATGGTGAAGGGTCCGTGGCGCTCGATCTCGCGCATGCCCTCTTCCTTGACGTTGCCCGCGACGATGCCCGAGAAGGCGCGACGCAGGTCGGCCGCCAGCAGGTGCGCCGGCTGGTCGCGGTGCAGGTTCAGCCCGGCCATCGCCGCGTGGGTCGGCGCGAACGGCCGCTGGAACTCGAGCGGCAGGTGCAGCGACCAGTTGAAGAAGAAGGCGTCCTGTTCCTTGAGCCGGTGTTCGCGCACGCGCTTGATGCCCTGGCGCATGGCCTGCGCGACCTCGGCCGGGTCGTCGACGATGATGCGATAGCGCGGCGTCGCCGCTTCGCCCAGGGTCAGGCGCAGGAACTGGTCGATCTGTTCGAAATAGGCCGCCGACTCGCGCGGACCGGTCAGGATCAGCGGGAACGGGAGCTCGGTATTGTCCGGGTGCAGCAGCAGGCCGAGCAGGTAGAGGATTTCCTCGGCGGTGCCGACGCCGCCCGGGAAGACGATGATGCCGTGGCCCAGGCGCACGAAGGCTTCGAGACGCTTCTCGATGTCCGGCATGATCACCAGGTGGTTCACGATCGGGTTCGGCGACTCGGCGGCGATGATGCCCGGCTCGGTGACGCCGATGTAGCGCGGCTTCCAGTGCCGCTGCTTGGCATGGGCGATGGTGGCGCCCTTCATCGGGCCCTTCATCGCGCCCGGGCCGCAGCCGGTGCAGATGTCCAGGCCGCGCAGGCCCAGCTCGTAGCCGACCTTCTTGGTGTACAGGTATTCGTCGCGGTTGATGGAATGGCCGCCCCAGCAGACCACCAGGTTCGGGTCCTGGTAGGACTTCATCACACGGGCGTTGCGCAGGATCTCGAACACCGCGCTGGTCATTCCGGCCGAGGTGTCGAGGTCGAACTTGGCGCTGCCGTGGACCTCGTTGGCGTTGTAGGCGATGTCGCGCACCACGGCGAACAGGTTCTCGGCGATGCCCCGGATGATCTCGCCGTCGACGAAGGCGGTGGCCGGAGCGTTGCGCAGCTCGATCTTTATGCCGCGGTCCTGCTGCTGCACGTCGATATCGAATTCGGGATAACGCTGGGCGGCGGCGCGCGGGTCGTCGGACTCGCTGCCGGTGGTCAGCACCGCCAGGGCGCAGCGGCGCAGGAGCTCGCGCTGGCCGCCGGTCGAGGCGTCGCGCAGGCGGGCGACTTCGTCGCGGGAAAGCACGTCCAGGCCGCCGCGCGGGGAAATGCGGGCATTGGCCGTGGCGGGGAGGTTCAACGGGTCGTTCATGGGTCGCTTGCTGCTCTGTCGTCGTAGTGAGCGGCCGACTTTACCACCGGCCGGCGTCCCGGGAAGCGGGCAAAAAAAACGGCCGGCGATCGCTCGCCGGCCGTCCTTTCGCCACGAGGGCGTCGGATCAGAACTGGTACTTGAAGCTCAGCATGACCGACCAACGCGACACGGCGGTGTTGCCCTTGTCGTTGTTGTTCTCCTGCACGGCCGGGCCAGCGCCCGGGCCGGTCCAGGCATACACGTACTTGCCTTCGTTGCCGACGCAGCCCGCGAAGGTGCTGGTCGGGCCGCAGACGCCCGCGTAGTTGGCCAGCTGCTGGGTCGAGTTGAAGCCGTAGTCCTCGATGATGCCCCAGTCTTCGTTGATCAGGTTGCCGATGTTCATGATGTCGAGGGCCAGCACCGACTTGTGGCCTTCCATGAAGCCCGGCAGCTCCTGCGAGATGCGGACGTCGAAGCTGTTGACCCAGTCGGTGCGGAAGCCGTTGGCCGGGGCGATCTTGCCCTGGTAGGCCTTCAGCTCCGGGTTGGCTTCCAGATACGCGAAGAACGAAGCTTCCGCGGTCGGCGTGGTCCAGACCACGTCACCCGGGCCGTTCGGCACGTAGAACAGGTCGTTGAACCCGCCACCGTCGCCGTTGGCGTCGTTGCGGAAGATGTAGCTGAACGGACGACCCGAGCGGCCTTCGTAGAACATCGAGATGCGGGTCTCGTTGTCGCCGAAGAAGTTGTGCTTCCAGGTCACGCTGCCGGTGACGCGGTCCTTGATCGCGTAGCGCGAGTCATAGGCGACGTCCTCGCCCTGGTTGCGGATCAGGGTGCTGCCCCAGTTCGACGAGTTCTGCGAGCTGGTCAGCGGGGTCACGTCGGTGGCCTCGGTGTACGTGTAGTACAGGTTCCAGCCCCAGGTGTCGGAGACCGGCTTGTCGAGACCCACGGTGAACTGGCTGCTCTCACCCTTGTCGGTGTTGCGCACCAGGAAGACGTCGCCCACGCCCGCCGGGCGGTAGAAGCGGTCGAACGCGCCGTTGGTGCCGTTGGCGATGCCGAACGAACCGCGGAAGTCCGGGTTCAGGCCACGGGCGTTCCAGTAGAGCTCGCGACCATCGGGGCCGACCGCCGTGACGCCCTGGCCAGCGGCGTTGAACATGTCCAGACGGTCGATGACGATGCCGTCCTTGACGTTGGTCTTGAGGAACTCGGCCGACACCACGATGCCGTGCCATGGCAGCTCGTGATCCCAGGCGATGTTGGCCTTCCAGACCGACGGAAGCGCGAAGCCCGGCTCGATGATGTCGACGTTCTGGCGTCCGGCGCCCGCGCCCGGCACGAACGGCGGGATGGACGGATCGAACGTCGGCGGCACCGGATTGCCGGAGCGGCCGTCCATCGTGTACTCGACGTAGTTCAGGCCGGTGTTGCCGTAGGCACCGGCAACCCAGACGTTCGGGGCCGCGCCCTGGAACAGGCCGATGCCGCCGCGGATCTGGGTCGGACGCTCGCTGTCGAACGTGTAGTTGAAGCCAGCGCGCGGCTGGATCAGGTCGGCGTCGACGGTCTGGGTGTTGTCGTAACCGTAGGTCGAGGCGATGAGCGGGTTGAAGCGGGTCTGGTCGTCGAAGTCCGGCTTGTCGTAGCGCAGGCCGAACATCAGGGTCAGGTTGTAGTTGACCGCCCAGCTGTCCTGGACGAACAGGCCGGTGTTGTTCTGCGTGTAGGACGCGGCGATGTCGTCGTAGCTGCCGCCGGCAAGCGGCGCGCGGACGATGTACGAGCTCGGCGTGCCGGCGACGAACGCCGCCAGGTTGTTGAACACGTACGTGCCGTTCTGGTTGCGGCCGTAGTAGTTGAAGATGTCGTTGGACTCGAAGTCGAAGCCGAACTTGAACGTGTGGTCGCCGACGAACAGGTTGCCGGCGCCGAACACGGTCAGCTGCTCGGTCTCGAGCACGTTCACGTGGGTGTTCTGCTCGGTGCCC
The DNA here is from genome assembly GCA_965650505.1 of uncultured Arenimonas sp. Lineage (GTDB taxonomy): Bacteria > Pseudomonadota > Gammaproteobacteria > Xanthomonadales > Xanthomonadaceae > Arenimonas. Next base: position 5,357 of record CBFGOZ010000091.1, on the reverse strand, counting down.
AGGAAGATCGAGTCGTTGCTGCCGAAACCGCGGATTTCGATCTGCGGGAGGACGGAGAAGGGCTCGCGCACCGCGATGTAGTCACGGGACGAAACCTTGAACTCGGTCGAGAAATTCTCGGTCCAGTCGCTGAACAGCTCGACGACGGTGCTCTCGAATTCCTTGTTGTGGTTGTACCAGAACGTGTTCAGCGAGATGGAGTTGTTGTCCACCTGCGGGAAGCGCGGCACGTCCTGCGTCAGGCTGCTGTAGCGCAGCGCGGCGCGATGGTTGTCGCTGATGTTCCAGTCGAGCTTGATCGCGTATTCCTCGATCTCGGCGTCCGCCGAGCCGGTGATGTCGCCCGACTCGAAGCCGAAGCCCGCGGCGGCGTTGCGCACGGCGGTGATGTCGGTGTCGTCGATCTCGCCGGTGCCGTAGGGCGAATCGCCAAAGCCGGTCGAGGTGTCGGAGCGGGTGTAGTTCTCGTAGTTGACGAAGAAGAACAGGCGATCCTTGATCAGCGGGCCGCCGAACGTGGCGCCGTAGGTTTCCTCGGACGAGAAACCGTTGAAGTCGACGCCATTGAGCTCTTCGCGCACCCAGTCGCCGTCGCGCAGGGTGTAGTAGACGGAACCGCCGAACTCGTTGGTGCCGGACTTCGTCACCGCATTCACCACGGCGCCGGTACCGCCGGCGATGGTGGTGTCGTAGTTGGCCAGGTCGATGTTGATCGCCTCGATGGCGTCGATCGACACCGGCTGACGCTCGGTCGGCAGGTTGTTCGGCTCCAGGCCGAACGGATCCGAGGAGCTGACGCCGTCGATCTTGATCAGGTTGTAGCGGGTGTTCTGGCCACCGGCCGAGATGGCGCCGTCGGCCTTGCTGACCTGCGAGATGCGCGGGTCGGTGCGGATGTAGTCCTGGATGTTGCGGTTGGCCGACGGCAGCGAGTCGATCATCTCGCGGCTGACGTTGGTGCCGGTGCCCATCTTGTCGGCGCTGAACACTTCCGACAGGGTCGAGGTGCCGGTCACTTCGACGGTTTCCAGGGTGGTGGTGGCCGCCTGGCCCAGGGTCGCGTCAACCGAGGTGGTCTCGGCCAGCTGCAGGTAGACGCCCTCGCGGACCTCGGTCACGCCGTCCTTGACGATGGTGATCGTGTACGGACCGCCGACGCGCAGGCCGCGGGCGGTGTAACGGCCGTCGGCGCTGGTGGTGGCGGTGCTGACGGTGCCCGACGGCGTGTGCAGGATGGTCACCTGCGCGCCCGCGACGGGCTGGGAGTCGGCCGAGACGATGCGGCCGCCGACGACGGCGGTCGTGTTCTGGGCGAACGCCGGCGCGGCTGCGAGCGCGATGGCGAGGCCGAGGGAGAGCTGGGACAGCCGAACCCGGTTGCGATTGGTCATGGTAGGAACCCTGATTTTTTAGTGGCTAGAAATGGCGATGCGGCATCCCGCCGCGGTGCCTGACGGGCCAGGCACTGCTGATCCTTGAAATCGCTTGCGCGGATGGGTATCCCCTGTTCCCCGGCAATAACAAGAGTTTAACACGGTACCCCGGTCACATGTCATTCAGGTGACAGAACCGGGGCGGGGGTCACATGGCCGGGGCGGCCCGGAGATAGGCGGCCACGCCATCCAGCAGCATCTGGACCGAGATGGCCACCAGGAGCATGCCCATGAGCCGCTCCACGGCCACCAGGACCCGCATGCCCAGGATCTTGTAGAGATAGGTGGCGCTGAACAGCAGGACCGCGGTCCCCAGCCAGGCCAGGGTCAGGGCCAGGCTCCAGTCCGCCATGCGCCCGGGCTCCTGGGCCGCCAGGAGCATCACCGCCGCCATGCCCGAGGGACCGGCCACCAAGGGGATGGCCATCGGCACGATGAAGGGTTCGCCGTCGGGCACCTCGCCGAACATGCCCTCGGCGCTGGGGAAGATCATCTTCAGGCCGATCAGGAACAGGACGATGCCGCCGGCGATGGACACCGATTCCTGGCGCAGGTGCATGGCCTCGAGCACGTACTTGCCGCCCCACAGAAAGGCGAACAGGACCACCAGGGCGATCAGCAGCTCGCGGGCCAGCACGATTCGGCGCCGGTGCGCGGGCAGAGGCTTGAGCAGCCCCAGGAACACCGGGATGTTGCCCAGCGGGTCCAGGATCAGGAACAACAGCAGGGCGGCGGAAAGGGTGGTCACAGCGAGAGCCTCGGCGCCCAGACCTGGCCACGAAAGCCGACGCCCGCCGGCGACAGCAGGTGCACGCAGGCGGGCGCATAGGCGGCCGGGGCCGGCACCCGCAGCTGGGTTTCGTCGGCATAGGCGCGGGCCCGCAGGTCGGTCCGCATCGGACCCGGCTCGAGGCCGGACACCCGGACCGGGGTGCTGTCGGTCTCGGCGCTCAGCTGACGGACCAGGGCAGCCAGCGACTGCTTGGCCAGGCCATACGCGCCCCAGTAGGCCTTGCCGACCCGGGAAGGGTCGTCGGTGACGAAGACCACGGCGCTGTCGCCAGCCTTGCGCAGCCAGGGCAGGCAGGCCTGGGTCAGCAGCCAGGGCGCGGTGAAGTTCACATGCAGGTTGCGGACGAAGGCCTCGGGAGCAGTGGCTTCCAGCGGCGCCAGCCCGGTGAATTCCGCCGCGCAGTGCAGCAGGCCGTGGATCCCTCCCAGTTCTCCGGCGACCTTGGCCGCCAGGTCCGCGTAGTCCGCCGGGTCGGCGCCGGCCAGGTCGATCGGATAAAGCGCCGGCTCCGGGCCCAGCGCCTTCACCGCATCGTAGACCCGGTTGAGCTTGGGCACGCGCCGGCCCAGCAACACCACGGTCGCACCGGCCCGGGCGCAGGCCTTCGCGGCCTCCGCACCGAGCCCGCCGTGCGCACCGGTGACCAGCACGGTGCGCCCGGCCAGGGCGTCCGCGGCGACCTCGGGCAGGGCGGCCGCTGTGGCGGTCATGCCGCCTTCTGCGCCTCGGAGACCATGCGGGCCAGTTCGCCGCTGTCGAGCAGCTCGACGGTGATGTCGCAGCCGCCGATCAGTTCGCCATTGATGAAAAGCTGCGGGAAGGTCGGCCAGTCGGAATAACGCGGCAGGCTGGCGCGCACCTCCGGGTCCTCCAGCACGTTCACGCTGTGGAAACTGCCGGCGCCGGCATTCTTCAGCGCCTGCACCGCGCGGCTGGAGAACCCGCACATCGGGAACTGCGGCGTGCCCTTCATGAAGAGAACGATCGGGTGGCCTTCGACCTCGGCCTTGATGCGGTCCATGACGCTCATGGAAAACTCCGTTCGGGTCGCGCCGCCGGGACGGGGCGCGATAAGGGCTAGAATTATACGGCCAAGGCCCGGCCCGCCGGCGCCCAGCCCCCTCAGAACGGAGATTCCCATGGCCATCGAACTGCCCGCCCTGCCCTACGACCGCGCCGCCCTCGAACCGCACATCTCGGCGGAAACCATCGATTTCCACTACGGCAAGCACCACCAGGCCTACGTCACCAACCTCAACAACCAGATCAAGGGCACGGAGTTCGAGAACCTCGACCTCGAGGCCATCATCCGCAAGGCCCAGGGCGGCATGTTCAACAACGCCGCCCAGGTCTGGAACCACACCTTCTACTGGAACTGCCTCAAGCCCAACGGCGGCGGCGAACCGACCGGCAAGCTGGCCGAAGCCATCACCAAGGCGTTCGGCTCCTTCGCGGCCTTCAAGGAGCAGTTCACCCAGACCGCGCTGACCACCTTCGGCTCCGGCTGGGCCTGGCTGGTGCAGCGCCCGGACGGTTCGCTGGCCCTGGTCAGCACGCCGAACGCGGCCACCCCGCTCACCGGCACCGACACCGCCCTGCTCACCTGCGACGTCTGGGAACACGCCTACTACATCGACTACCGCAACGCCCGCCCCAAGTACGTCGAGGCGTTCTGGAACCTGGTGAACTGGGACTTCGTGGCCGATCGCCTGGCCTGATGCACGGCCCGGGCCCACTGCTCGACATCCAGCGGCTGTCCTGCGCCTACGCAGGGCAGCCGGCGGTGCGCGAGCTCAGCCTGGGCCTCCGGTCCGGTGAACTGGGCTGCCTGCTGGGCCCCAGCGGCTGCGGCAAGACCACGCTGCTCCGGGCCATCGCCGGCTTCCATGCGCCCGACTCCGGCGCGCTCCGCCTGCGCGGCGTCGACGCCCTGCCGTTGCCGCCGGAAAAACGCGGCCTCGGCTTCGTTTTCCAGGACCTCGCGCTGTTCCCGCACCTCACAGTGGCCGACAACGTCGGCTTCGGCCTGCACCGGCTGGATGCCGGCGCGCGCCGCACGCGCTGCCTCGAGACGCTCCAGCTGCTGGGCCTGCAGGACATGGCCGGCCGCTATCCGCATGAGCTGTCAGGCGGCCAGCAGCAGCGTGTCGCACTGGCCCGATCGCTGGCCCCGCGCCCCGACCTGCTGCTGCTCGACGAACCCTTCTCCAGCCTCGACGCCGACCTGCGCGGCCGCCTGCGCGACGAACTGCGCGCCCTGCTCAAGCGCCTGGGCATCGCGGCCCTGCTGGTGACGCACGACCAGGAGGAGGCGTTCGCCTTCGCCGACACCGTCGGCGTGATGAATTCCGGGCGCCTGCTGCAGTGGGCGCCCGGCTTCGAGCTTTACCACCGGCCGGCCACGCCCTTCGTCGCGTCCTTCGTGGGCGAAGGCCGGTTCCTCGCGGCACGCGTGATCGACGGACGCCGCGTGGCGACGGCCCTGGGCGAACTCACCGCGGCCAGCGACCTGCCCTTCCCGGCCGGCAGCGCGGTGCGCGTGCTGCTGCGACCCGACGACCTGATGCATGCCGACGACGGCGGCATCGAAGCCGAGGTCAGCGCCGTCGCCTTCCGCGGCGCCGAAACCCTGCACACCCTGAAACTGCCCGACGGCACCGCGCTGACCGCGCTGTTCCCCAGCCACCAGCAGCGCGAACCCGGCGACCGGGTGCGCGTGCGGCCCGACCTGGCCCACGTGGTGGTGTTCGCCGACGAAGACGTCGGCTGAGCGGCCGGCCGGCGCCCGCCGGCTCAGTCCGATTCGCGCAACCGCGTCAGCACCGGGGCCACCTGCGCCTCGCGGCCCAGGGCGCGACCGGCACGCTCCAGCGCCGCCGCCAGCTCGCCCGGCGTATCGGCGCGGAACGTGGCGTGCCCGACCTTGCGGCCCTCGCGCGCCGACTTTCCGTAGTCGTGCCAATGACCGCAGGCCTCGGCCAGCACCGGGGCGGCCGGCGGCATCTGGCCGATCCAGTTCAGCATCACGCTGTGGCCCACGGGCCGGGTGTCGCCCAGCGGCAGGCCCAGCACCGCACGCAGGTGGTTCTGGAACTGCGAGGTTTCCGCGCCCTCGATGGTCCAGTGGCCCG
>CBFGOZ010000090.1:0-9150 GCA_965650505.1 uncultured Arenimonas sp. | reverse complement strand
GAATGGGCTCGAGCACCAGGTTGGCGACGCGGTGTTCGTAGTCCACGGCGCCTTCCGGCGCGCGGATGTCCACGCCGTAGAGCTTCGCGCGGCCGTAGGGATTTCGCGGGTGTTCGCCGCAGCCGAGGTCGAGATGGGAGTCGGGAAGTGTCATGCCCCGATTATGCCCGGGCGGCGCGGGCGTCAGGCGAAGAAGCTGCGGAAGGCGGCGATGGCGCGCGCCAGGCCGTCATCGTCCACGTCCAGGTGGGTCACCAGCCGGATCCGCGGCCCGCGGCCGGCGGCGATGCGGACGCCGGCTTCGGCCAGGTGGGTGGCCAGCGCGGTTTCGCGGCCCGCCGGCACGGTGACGAAGACCAGGTTGGTGTGTGCGCCGTCCACCATCAGGCCCGGCAGCGCGTGCAAGGCGGCGGCGAGTTCGGCGGCGCGACGGTGGTCGTCGGCGAGGCGCGCGACGTGGTGGTCGAGCGCGTGGTTCGCCATCGCCGCCAGGATGCCGGCCTGGCGCCAGCCGCCGCCGAGCACCTTGCGCCAGCGCCTCGCGGTGTCGATCAGCGTTCGGGGTCCGACCAGCACCGAACCCACCGGTGCGCCCAGGCCCTTGGACAGGCAGACCGAGACGCTGTCGAAATGCCGCGCGATCTCGCGCGCCGGCACGCCGCCGGCGACCGCCGCGTTGAACAGGCGCGCACCGTCGAGGTGATAGGCGAGGCCGTGTTCGCGCGCCAGCGCGCCGGCTTCGGCGAGATACGCCAGTGGCAGCGGGCGACCATGCCAGGTGTTCTCCAGCGCCAGCAGCCGCGTGCGCGCGAAATGCGGGTCGCCGATCGGCTTGATCGCCGCGCGCACCGCGTCCAGCGGCAGGGTGCCGTCCACCGCCTGCACGATCGGCTGCGGCTGGATCGAGCCCAGCACCGCGGCGCCGCCGCCTTCGTACTTGTAGGTGTGCGCGTCCATGCCGACGAGGTATTCGTCGCCGCGCTCGCAGTGCGCCATCAGCGCCAGCAGGTTGCTCTGGGTGCCGCTGGGCAGGAACAGCCCGGCCTCGAAACCGAGGTCGCCGGCCAGGCGGTCCTGCAGCGCGTTCACCGACGGATCGTCGCCGAACACGTCGTCGCCGACCGGCGCGCGCAGGCCGGCCTCGCGCATGGCGTCGGTGGGACGGGTGACGGTGTCGCTGCGCAGGTCGACCCAGGCGGTCATCGGCGGTCCTAGAGGAGTCAGGCGAGGCGGGCAGGATGCCGGCCGGCCGCACCGCCGTCCACCATCAATCAGCGCATGCGCGCCAGCGTGTCGTCCCGGCGCAGGTAGTGGTGCCAGAGCGACGCCAGGACGTGCAGGCCGATGACCCAGTAGAATGCCGAGCCGATCGTTTCGTGCAGGTCCTCGAGCGTGGCGGCCAGGGCCGCGTCGGGCGCCATCAGGGCCGGCAGCACGGCCTGGGTAAACGGCACCATGACCCGCTTGCCGTCGGTCCACGCCGTCATCAGCCCCAGCACCGGCTGCACCAGCAGGAAGGCGTAGAGGGCCAGGTGCAGCGTCCGCGCCGGCCAGGCCTGCCAGGCGGGGAGCGCGGGCGTGATCGGCGGCGCGCCCCGGCGCAGGCGCAGCCACAGCCGCGGCATGATGAGCGCCAGCACCGCCAGCCCGGTCCAGAAATGCCCCTGCACCGCCACGGTGCGGGCCAGCGTGCCGCGTTCGAAATTGCCGCGGGTCTCGATGGCCAGATAGGCCACGGCCACCAGGGCGAACATCAGCCAGTGCAGCCGGCGCTGGGCCGGGGAATAGCGGGCGGGCGGAACGCTGGCCATGCACGGCTCCTGAGTGCCGGGGACCGTTGCAGCGTATCGCCGCCGCGGGCGAGGCGCTTGACCGGGATCAAGGGTTCGATGCGGCGACGGGAACGGTTAGCATTCGCCCATGGACACGCCGATCACCATTGCCAGCTGGAACGTCAACTCCCTCAACGTGCGCCTGCCGCACCTGGAGCAGTGGCTGAAGTCCGCCGCGCCCGACATCGTCGCACTGCAGGAAACCAAGCTCGAAGACAGCCGCTTCCCCGACGACGCGCTGGCGGCGCTGGGCTACCGCAGCGTGTTCTGCGGCCAGAAGACCTACAACGGCGTGGCCATACTGGCGCGCGAACCCATCCACGAGGCCAGCTGCGTGATGGCCATCCCGGGTTTCGCCGACGAACAGAAACGCGTGCTGGCCGCCACCGTCGGCGGCCTGCGCATCGTCAACCTGTACGTGGTCAACGGCCAGGACGTGGGCACCGAAAAATACGACTACAAGCTGCGCTGGCTCGATGCCGTGCACGGCTGGCTGGCGGAAGAGATCAGGGCGCACCCCAACCTGGTGGTGCTGGGCGATTTCAACATCGCGCCCGACGACCGCGACGTGCACGATCCTGCGATCTGGAACGACAGCTCCATCCTCACGTCCACGGCGGAACGCGCCGCGCTGAAACGCCTGCTCGACCTGGGCCTGCACGACAGCTACCGCCTCCACCATCAGGAGGGCGGCGTGTTCAGCTGGTGGGACTACCGCGCCGCCGGCTTCCGCCGCAACCTCGGCCTGCGCATCGACCTGTGCCTGGTCAGCGACGCGCTGAAGCCCCGCTGCGTCGGCGCCAGCATCGACCGCGAACCGCGCGAATGGGAACGGCCGAGCGACCATGCGCCGGCGCTGGTGCAGATCGCGCGGTGAACACCGCGCAAGCCTCGGGCGAATGTGTCTTCTGCGAGATCCTGCGCGGTGAGCTGCCCGCCAGCCTGATTTGCGAGGACGAGCACGCCGCGGCCTTCGTCGACCTGCGGCAGGCCAATCCCGGCCACGTGCTGGTGGTGCCGCGCCGGCACCTCGCCGACGTCCGTGAGCTCGACGGACCCACGGGCGCCGCGCTGATGGCCATGATCGTGCGGGTCACCCGCGCGGTCGGCGAGGCGTTTCCCAACGAAGGCCTGAGCCTCTGGCATTCGATCGGCGAAGCGGGGTTCCAGGAAGTGCCGCACCTGCATGTGCACGTGCACCCGCGGCGGATCGGCGACGACCTGTTCCGCCTGTATCCGACGCCGCCGCTTACCCCGGACCGCGCGACGCTGGAGCGGATCGCCGAAGCCGTCCGCGCCCGCCTCAGTCCTTCAGGCAGCGGGCGAAAAACGCCTCGCTGAGCCGGTAGCGGTGCAGCAGGTCGGCGCCCTGCAGGCCGTGTTTGGCGCCGGGGTAGGTCATCAGCTCGAAGGGCGTGCCGCGCTTCTGCAGGTCCGACATCAGCTTGGTCGAATTCGAGAACAGCACGTTGTCGTCGGCCATGCCGTGCACCAGCAGCAGCTTCGAGCGCAGGCCGTCGAGGTGGCTGAACACCGAGGCGGTGCGGTAGCCGTCCACGTTGCGCGCCGGATGGTCCATGTAGCGCTCGGTGTAGTGGGTGTCGTACAGCGCCCAGTCGGTGACCGGCGCGCCGGCGATGCCGCAGGCGTAGTGGTCGCTGGCCTGGGCCAGCAGCATCAGGCTCATGTAGCCGCCGTTGCTCCAGCCGTGCACGCCGATGCGTTCGCCGTCCACCCAGGGCTGGGTGCGCAGGAAGGCCACGCCCGCCTTCTGGTCCTCGACCTCCACCGTGCCCTGCTTTCCGTAGAGTGCGCCGCCGAACTTCGCCCCGCGCCGCGGCGTGCCGCGGTTGTCGAGCGAGAACACCACGTAGCCGTTCTGGGCCAGGTACTGGTTGAAGAGCGCGTCGGTGCGGCCGGGCCAGGCGCGCAGCACGGTCTGGGCGGCAGGGCCGCCGTAGACGTAGACCACCACCGGATACTTCTTCGCCGGGTCGAAACCCTCGGGCTTGATCAGGCTGTAGTGCAGGGTCTCGCCGCTGGCGGCGGTCAGCTCGCCGAACTCGACCGGGCGGTGCGCGGCGCGGAAGGCCGCGTAAGGGTGGGCGGGATCGGCGAGGTCGTTCGCGACCAGGGTCGCCAGGCGCGTGCCGTCGGCCTGGAACAGCTCGGTCTGCGGCGGCGTGGCGGGATTCGACCACAGGTCGACGAACACCTTCGCGTTCGCGCTGAACACTGCTTCATGCATGCCGGGTGTCGCGGTAAGCCGCTTCGGTTCGCCGCCGGCCAGCGGCACCGCGTAGACGTGTTTTTCCAGCGGCGAATCCTTCGTGCCGGCGACGTAGGCGAAACCCGCGGCCTCGTCCACGCCCAGCAGCGCGTCCACGGTCCAGTCGCCCGCCGTCAGCGCGCGCAGCGGCTGGCCGTCGGCGTCGTGCAGATAAAGATGTTCGAATCCACTGCGCTCGGACAGCCACAGGAAGCGCCCGTCGGCCAGGAACTTCAGGCCGTCGTGCAGGGGCACCCAGGTGGACGAGGTTTCGGTCAGCAGGGTGCGCTGCCTGCCGTCGGCCAGATCGGCTTCGATCAGCTCCAGCCGGCGCTGGTCGCGCGACTGGCGCTGGAACGTCAGGCGCTCCGGGCCGCGCCAGTTCACGCGGGCAAGGTAGATGTCCGGGTTGTCGCCCAGGGAAACTTCGCGGCGTCCGATCTTCCCGCCCAAGGTCGCGACGTGCAGGGAGATGCGCACATTCGGGTCGCCGGCGGCGGGGTAACGCTGCTCAACCACCTCGGTGCGGTCCGGATAGACCTCGTAGCGCTTCTGCACCGGCACCGGCGATTCGTCGATGCGGGCGTAGGCGACGGCGGAATCGTCCGGCGCCCACCAGTAACCGGTGTGCCGGCCCATCTCCTCGTCGGCGACGAATTCGGCGACGCCGTTGCCGATCACCTCGCTGCCGTCGGCGGTGAGGCGGATCTCGCGGCCGCTGGCCAGTTCGATCACCCACAGGTCGCGGTCGCGCACGAAGCTCACGTAGCGCCCGCGCGGCGACACCTTCGGGTCGGTGGCGAAACCTTCGCCGGTGGTGAGCTTGCGCACCGGGTTGGCTGTCGAAGGCCGCAGGTCGTACAGATACAGCTGCCCGCCCAGCGGGAACAGCAGCGAGCCGGCGTCCGGCGCCCACTGGTATTCGACGATGCCGCGGAAGGCGGCGATGCGCTGGCGCTCGCGCCGCGCCTTCTCCTCGTCCGACAGCGTTTCGTTCGGCAGCACCACCGCCGAATCCACCAGCAGGCGCTGTTCGCCCGCGGCGATGTCGTATTGCCACAGGTCCAGCTGGAAGCGGTCGTTGTCCTTGCCCTTCAGGAAGGTGACCCGCGTGCCGTCGGGCGAGATCGCCGGCTTCATCAGGGTCGGACCCGACAGCGGCGCGCCGCCGGTGATGGCTTCGAGCGTGAGTTTTTGTGCGTGCACGGCGGGGGCGAGGCTCATGGCGGCGAACAGGAGGAAGGCTTTCATCGGCGAAGGCTCAGGACAGGTAGCCGCCGTCCACCGGCAGCGCGGCGCCGGTGAGGTAGGACGAGGCGGGCGAGGCGAGGAAGAGCACGGCGGGCGCGATCTCGTCGGGCTGGGCGACGCGGCCCAGCGGGATCAGGCGCAGCATCATCTCCAGGATCTTCGGGTTGCCGGTGAGCGCGGAGGCGAACCTGGTGTCGGTCAGGCCGGGAAGCACGGCATTCACGCGCACGCCCAGCGGCGCCAGCTCCTTGGCGAAGCCCTCGGTCATGTTGACGATGCCGGCCTTGGTCATCGAATACACCAGCTGGCCCGGCGCCGCGCGTTTGGCATTCACCGAGGCGATGTTGACGATGGCGCCGCCGCGGCCCTTCATGCGCTTCGCCGCCTGCACCGTGGTCCAGAAATAACCGCGCAGGTTCACCTCCACGGTTTTTTCGTAGGCGTCCAGCGTCATGTCGATGGCGGGACCGAAATAGGGGTTGGCGGCGGCGTTGTTGACCAGGATGTCGACCGTGCGGCCGGCCGCGTCAAGCGTGGCGAACAGGCCTTCGATCGCCGCGGTGTCGCCGACGTGCACCGCATGGGCCTCGGCCGAGCCGCCGTTGGCGCGGATGTCGTTGGCGACCGCCTCGCAGCCCTCGAGCTTGCGGCTGGTGCAGATGACGTGGGCGCCGAAACCCGCCAGCAGCTTGGCGATGGCTTCGCCGATACCGCGGGAGGCGCCGCTGACCAGGGCGGTCTTGCCGGAAAGGTCGAACAGGGAATCGGGCACGAGCAAACTCCGTGGACTGCGCGGGGAACGTACGGCTTGGTATGCTCCGGAGCCTAGCACAGGCCCCTCCGAGGCCCGGCTACACCGGGGACGACAATCATGGCGCAGCGGCGGGTATTGATCACGGGGGCCGGCAGCGGCCTGGGCCTGGCCTTGGCCCAGCGCTACGCGAAGGCCGGCGACCGCGTCGCCTGCGTCGACCTGGACGCGGCCCGCGCCGAACTGGCGCGCGCCGCGCTGCCGGGCAGCGGCCACCTTGCGATCGCCGCCAACGTCGCCAGCGACGACGCGATGGAGCAGGTGCACGAACGCATCGCCGGCGAATGGGGCGGCATCGACGTGCTGGTCAACAACGCCGGCATCGCCACCGGCGGCGCGATGGTCGAGACCACGATGGCCGAATGGCGCAACGTGCTGGAGATCAACCTGCTGGGCGTGGTGCGCGGCTGCCGGCTGTTCCTGCCGGGCATGATCGCCGCCGGCCGCGGCCAGGTGATCAATACCGCCAGCTTCGCCGGCCTCGCCGGCGCGCCCAGCATCATGAGCTACGGCGTGTCCAAGGCCGCCGTGGTCGCGCTGTCCGAGCAGCTGCGGGTCGAACTGCACGACAAGGGCATCCGGGTCAGCGTGCTGTGCCCGGCCTTCTTCCGCACCAACCTGCTCGAGAGCTGGCAGGGCAACCCGCGCCTGAAGTCCTTCGCCGACAAGATGATGGAGACCTCGCCGGACACGCTCGAAAGCGTCTCCGACGCGGTGTTCGCGGCGGTCGAGCGCGGCGAGTTCCTGGTGCTTCCGACCAGACGCGAACCGATGCGCTGGCGCCTGAAGCGCTGGTTCCCGAACCTGTATTTCAACCAGGTGCTCAAGCTGGTGAAAGCCCGTTCGGCGGGGCACTGACATGGACTGGATGATCTACGGCGCCAACGGTTACACCGGCAAGCTGGTGGTCGAAGAGGCGGTGAAGCGCGGGCTGCGGCCGGTGCTGGCCGGCCGCAACGCCGCCGCGCTGCAGGCGCTGGCGGCGCCGCACGGCCTGCCGGTGCGCGCCTTCGGCCTGGACGACCCGCACGTGGTGGCCAAGAACCTGCACGGCATGGGCCTGGTGCTGCATTGCGCCGGTCCGTTCTCGGCGACCTGCGCGCCGATGCTCGAAGGCTGCCTGGCCGAGGGCGTGCACTACCTCGACATCACCGGCGAGATCGACGTGTTCGCCCACTGCCACGCCCAGCACGTGCGGGCCAGCGAGAAGGGCATCGTGGTGATGCCGGGCTCGGGCTTCGACGTGGTGCCCACCGACTGCCTGGCCGCGATGCTCAAGCGCGAGCTGCCGACCGCGACCGCCCTGGTGCTGGCCTTCGAGGCCGGCGGTGGGCCCAGCCCCGGCACCGCCAAGACCAGCGTCGAAGGCCTGGGCAAGGGCGGCCGCGCGCGCATCGACGGCGTGCTCACGCGCGTGCCCCTGGCCTGGAAGACGCGGACCTTCGAGCGCGACGGCGAGGCGCGGTTCGCGATGACCATTCCCTGGGGCGACGTCTACACCTCCTTCGTGTCGACCGGCATCCCCAATGTCGAGGTCTACATGGGCGTGCCGCCGGCGACCGCCAAACGCCTGCGCCGGATGCGGATGCTGGGGCCCCTGCTGGACACCGGCCTGGTGCAGGGCTGGCTGAAGCGCCAGGTCGAGAAGCGCGTGAAGGGTCCGTCCGACGGCACGCGCGGCAAGACCGGCTGCGTGGTCTGGGGCGAGGTGCGCGACGCCGAAGGCCGCGAAGCCCGGCGGCGGCTGCGCACGCCCAACGGCTATGCCATCACGGTCACCGCCGCCTTGGGCATCGTCCACCGCCTGCTGCAGGGCGAACGGCCGCCGGGCGGCTACTACACGCCCTCGAAGCTGATGGGCGCCGACTACGTGCTGGGCCTGCCGGACGTGCGCCTGGACTGAGTGCCGCGGTGCTTGGCAGGGCCCGGCATTGCCTCTACCCTGCGCTGGCCCATCCCGGGCGGACCTGGAGTAGAACCATGCGCACCCCTGCCCTTGTCATCGGCGTGTTGCTGTTGATCATCGGCGGCCTCATCACGGCCGGCGTGTTCAAGTTCCAGACCACCGAGAAGGTCGCCGACATCGGCCCGATCGAGATCAGCAAGACCGACACCAAGACCCCGCCGATCAATCTCGGCTGGATCCTGCTGGGTGCCGGCGCGGTCGCCGTCGTGATCGGCGCCGTCAGCAAGAAGTAACCCCACCTTTCCCGGACCCTCCATGTCGCAGACCTCCGCCACCGGCCCCAAGCCTCACCTCAGCCCGCTGTCCGCGCTCATCTTCGCCTCGCGCTGGCTGCAGCTGCCGCTCTACCTCGGCCTGATCCTGGCCCAGTGCGTCTACGTGTTCCTGTTCATGAAGGAACTGCTGCACCTGATCCAGGACGCGAACATCCTGACCGAGCAGGGCATCATGCTGCTGGTGCTGGGCCTGATCGACGTGGTGATGATCTCCAACCTGCTGGTGATGGTGATCGTCGGCGGCTACGAGACCTTCGTCTCGCGCCTGAACCTGCAGGGCCATCCCGACCAGCCGGAGTGGCTGAGCCACGTCAACGCCAGCGTACTGAAGGTGAAGCTGGCGATGGCCATCATCGGCATCTCCTCGATCCACCTGCTCAAGACCTTCATCGAGGCCGGCATGATCGGCGGCCTGCCGCTGTGCGACACCGAGGCAGGCATGATCGCGCAGCAGGTGATGCTGGAGGCGGCCCAGAAGGGCAAGGGCTGCACCACGGTCACCGAGACGGGCGTCATGTGGCAGACGATCATCCACATGGCGTTCATCGCCTCGGCGATAGGTATCGCCTGGACCGACAAGCTGATGTCGCAGGTCGCGATGAAAGCGAAGGGACACTGAGCCAACGGACGGGCCGCGGCTGGCCTGGGGTCGCACCGATCCGCGTTGGCAAACAGACCGGCCCCGCCCGATGCGGGGCCGGCCGCCACGTGAGGTGACCGCCTGACCCCCCGCCGCGCTGCCGCCG
>CBFGOZ010000089.1:0-9187 GCA_965650505.1 uncultured Arenimonas sp. | reverse complement strand
TGAAGGTGCGGCCGACGTAGCGGTTCTTGATGAAGCCCTCGCGGTACTTCACGCCCAGCACGTTGGCGATCTCCAGCGCGGCGTCGCGCGAGGTGTCGGGGATCGGGATCACGGTGTCGATGCCGTGGTCGGGCCGCAGGCGCTGGATCTTCTGCCCCAGGGTCACGCCCATGCGCATGCGCGCCTTGTGCACCGAGATGTTCTCGATCATCGAGTCCGGGCGCGCGAAGTACACGTATTCGAAGATGCAGGGCGCGTGCTGCTGCGGCTCGGCGCAGACCTCGGCGTGCAGCTGGCCGTTGCCGGTGATCACCACCGCCTCGCCCGGCCGGATGTCGCGTTCGCGCACGAACCCCAGGATGTCCAGCGCCACGCTTTCCGAGGCCACCGCGTAGTCGGCGCCGCCGTCGGCGCGCACGCGCTTGCCCAGCACCAGCGGACGGATGCCGTGCGGATCGCGGAAGGCGACCAGGCCCAGGCCCAGCACCATGCTCACCACCGCGTAGCCGCCCGTGCAGCGGCGATGCACGCCGGCCACGGCCGCGACCGCCGCCTGCGGCGTCAGCGCGCCCTGGGACTGCAGCTCGTGCGCGAACACGTTCAGCAGCACCTCGGAATCGGATTCGGTGTTGACGTTGCGCTTGTCCTGCTCGAACACCAGGCGCCGCAGCGCGTCGGTGTTGATCAGGTTGCCGTTGTGCGCCAGGGCGATGCCGTAGGGCGAGTTCACGTAGAAGGGCTGGGCCTCGTCCGAGCCTTCCGAACCCGCGGTCGGGTAGCGGCAGTGGCCGATGCCGACGCGGCCGGTCAGCAGCGACATCGCGTCCTCGTCGAAGACTTCCTTCACCAGCCCGTTGCCCTTGTGCAGGCGGACCTTGTTGCCGTCCATCGTGGCGATGCCGGCCGCGTCCTGGCCGCGGTGCTGGAGCACCGTCAGGCCGTCGTACAGGGCCGCCGCGACGTCGCTGGCGCCGGCGATTCCGATGATGCCGCACATGGGTCAGGTCTCCGAAACGGGAAGGGCGGCCGCGTCCTGCGGCTCGCCGGAAAGGGTCGGGTCGGTCGCCTCGGGCGGCGCCTCGAACCGGATCTGTTCGGCCGCGTCCGGCGGCAGGAAGCCGATCATCCACTCGGCGCCGCGCTGCACGCCCGGCAGGAACCGCGACTGCGACCACCAGGCGTCCTGCGGCACCGGCGTGAAGCCGAGCAGCATCACCGCCACGCAGGCCAGCACCAGGCCGCGCGCCAGGCCGAAACCCAGGCCCAGCACCCGGTCGGTGCCCGACAGCCCGGTGTTGGCGATCAGCTTGCCGATGCCCCAGGTGGCCAGGCCACCGAGGATCAGCACGGCCAGGAACACGCCGGCGTAACCGAGGAACAGGCGCGCCGAAGGTTCGCCGACGCTGTTGAGCCGTGCCGCCACGTCGGCGCCGAACCCCACCGACAGCCAGAACGCGCCGATCCAGACCGTGAGCGACAGCACCTCCACCACGAAGCCACGCCAGAGGCCGACCGCCATCGAGATGGCCAGCATGGCCAGCAGCGCGTAGTCGGCCCAGTTCAGCATCGGCGACAGGTCCGGGTCACGGGTGCGAAACGACGATCGCGTCCTTCAGGCCCAGCTTTTCGGCGACCTGGGTGCGCAGCCGGTCGGCGGCGGCGCGGTCGGCCTCGGGACCGACGCGCACGCGCCAGACGGCACCCCGATCGGTGTTCACGCGCTGGTGGAAGGCGACGAAACCGGCGGCCCGGGCGCGGTCGCGCAGGGCGCTGGCGTCGGCTTCCGAACTCAGTGCGCCCAACTGCACGGCGAAACCGACCCCGGCCGCGGCCGCCGGGCGAGGCGCCGGCGCGGCAGGCGCGGCGGTCGGACGCGGGGCGGCACCGGCGTCCAGCGCAATCACCGGCGCAGAGCCGCCGGTGACGCCTTCCACGCGCAGGCGCGCGGCTTCGGCCACGGTGCGTTCGGCGTAGGGGCCGACGCGCAGGCGCATCGCCGGCTTGCCGGCCACGTCCACGGTCTCGCTGGTGATCGGCAGGCCCTGGGCGCGCAGCTTGTCGGCCAGGGCGCGGGCATTGGCGAGGTTGGAGAAGCTGCCGACGTTCACCACGTAGCGGCCGCCGGCGGTGCTGGCGGGAAGCGGCGCGGCGGCGGGCGCGGGCGTGGCGGCGACCGGGGCCGGGGCCTCGGGTTCCGGTGTCGCGGGCGTCGGCGCCACCGGCTCGCCGCTGGCGGCGTCCACCGCGGCGACCGGCGGTTCGTCGACCGGATCGACCGCCGCTTCGGGCTCGGTTCCGACGGCGCTGCCGCCGACCGGCCGGCCGTCCGGACCCAGGGTCACCAGGCCGTCGGGGTTGCCGCCGTCGGGCGGCGCGGTGTCCATGCCCAGCACGCCGCCTTCGGGGGTGTCCTGCGCGGGAACCGTCAGCGGCAGCTCGCGGGTCTCGAACTCCTGGTCGGGCGCGGCCGGCATGTCCATCGGCACCTGGGCGGCGTCGGGTTCGGCGGTGTCGGGCCCCATCAGCAGCATGGGCAGGAAGATCATGGCCAGCGCCACCAGCACGGCGGCGCCGATCAGGCGCTGTTTCAGGGCGGAATCCATCGGGATTTCAGTCCGGCCGGGAGAGGCGCGAATTATAGCCGGGATGCCGGTGCCGCCGGTTCAGCCGGCGGCCATCGCTTCAGCCACGGTGTGGAATGAACCGAACACCAGCACGCGGCCCTCCGGTCCGGCCTGGCGGATCGCGGCGGCGCGGGCCTCGGCCAGGCTGCGGTGCGGATGCAGGATCTCGGCCGGCAGGTGTTCGGCCAGGCGTCGCGCCAGTTCCTCCACGGCCAGGCCGCGCGGGCCGGCATCGGTGATCGGGCCCAGGTGCCAGGCCAGCAGGTGGGGCGCCACCGGCGCGCAGATGCCGGCCAGGTCCTTGTCGGCCAGGGCGCTGAACACCGCCACGGTCGGCTTCGGGTTCGCCGCCAGCCACTGCGCCAGCTGGCGCGCGCCCTGCGGGTTGTGGGCGACGTCGAGCACGCGCTCCGGGCGGCCGGGCAGGCGCTGCAGGCGGCCGGGGACCCGCGCCGAGCGCACGCCCTCGCGGATCGCCGCATCCGGGATGTCGAGGTCCAGCGCCCGCAGCGCCGCGATCGCCGCGGCGGCATTGTCGCGCTGGGCCGGCGCCGCCAGCGCGGGATCGGGCAGGTCGATCTGGTAACCCGGCTCGCGCCAGCGCCAGCCGCCGTCGACCTGGTCGATGAGGTAGTCGGAGTGGCCGCGGATGGCGAAGGCGCCGATCGCGTAGGCGCGCCGCAGCACCGACGAGGGCGGGTCCTTCTCGGCCAGCACGGCGGGCTTGCCGGCGCGCAGGATGCCGGCCTTCTCGGCGCCGATGCTCTCGCGGTCGTCGCCCAGGTAGTCCTGGTGGTCCAGGTCCACCGTCGTGATCACGGCGACATCCGGATCGATGATGTTGGTGGCGTCCAGCCGCCCGCCCAGGCCGACCTCCAGCAGGGCCAGGTCCAGGCCGGCCGCCTCGAACAGGATCAGCGCGGCCAGGGTCCCGAACTCGAAATAGGTCAGCGCGATCCCGTCCCGGGCCGCGTCGATGCGCTCGAAGGCCGCCACCAGCGCCTCGTCGCCGGCGTCGGCGCCGTCGATCCGCACCCGCTCGTTGTAGCGCAGCAGGTGCGGCGAGGTGTAGGCGCCCACCTTCAGGCCGGCCGCGCGCGCGATCGCCTCCAGGAAGGCCACCGTCGAGCCCTTGCCATTGGTGCCGCCGACCGTGACCACGAAGCGCCCCGGCCGGCCCAGGCCCAGCCGGCGCGCGACCTCGCCCACACGTTCCAGGCCCATGTCGATGGCCTTGGGGTGGATCGACTGCTGGTGCTCCAGCCACTGCGCAAGGGTCCGCTTCATGCCGGCATTATCCGCCCGCCGGGCGCCGCGGAGCAGCCCCAGCGGTTAGACTGGCGCCATCCCCGACGCCGAGCGCCCCGATGGCCAAGCCCAATTATTCGTTCGAGAAGCGCCAGCGCGAGCTCGCCAAGCAGAAAAAGAAGGCCGAGAAGGAAGCCGAGAAGGCCGCGCGCAAGCGCGCCGGCCAGCCGCCCGAGGCGGACACCCCCCAGGACGCCGATCCGGCCACGCCGGCGGACTGATCCCCGGCGGGCCGGCCATCCACCGAAAGGACGCCAGGAAGCTCCTGGCGCCCTTGGCGATCACAGCGCCCGATGCACCGCTTCGCCGAACAGCGCGGTGTGGTGCCCGCAGTCGTTCAGCCGCACCACCTCCAGCGACTCCACCGAGGGTCCCTCGAGCAGGTTGATCGTGGTCGGCGCCTGCCGGAACGTCCACAGCCGCGACAGCGGCAGGCCCAGGATGCGGCACAGGATCACCCGGTTCACCGCGTCGTGCGCGACCACCAGCAGCGTGTCGTCGGCACCGAGCCCGGCGCAGGCGCGCTGCAGCGCGGGCCAGGCGCGGTCCAGCACCTCGACGATCGACTCGCCGCCGGCGCCGGGCATCTGAACGGTCTCGGGTGTCTCGCGCCACGCGCGCAGGCGCACCGGGTCGCGCTCGCGGATCTCGGCGGCCAGCAGGCCCTCCCAGTCGCCGTGCGCGATCTCCTTGAAACCGTCGTCCAGGCGCAGCGTGCCGGCACGCGCCTCGCCCAGCGCCAGCTCGGCGGTGCGGCGTGCGCGCACCAGCGGCGAGGCCACCGCGCGCGCGATCGCGACGCCGGCGAGGCGGTCGCCGAGCAGCCGCGCCTGGCGTTCGCCGGTGTCCGACAGCGCGATGTCGCGCTGCCCTTGGTAACGGCCTTCGGCATTCCAGGGCGTTTCCCCGTGGCGGGCGAGCAGGATCCTCATCAGATCTGCTCCATCGCCAGGATGCCCGGGATGCCGCGCAGCGAGGCCAGCTGCGCCTCCGGCACCTCGCGGTCCACCGTGATCGCCGCCACCGCGCCGCCGTCGCCGGTGGCGCCCAGCGAGAAGTTGACGATGTTCACGCCGGCCGCGCCCAGGTGCGAGCCGACCAGGCCGATCACGCCGGGCTTGTCCTCGTTGCGCATCAGCAGGATGTGCGCCAGCGGATCGAAGTCGAGCTCGACGCCGTCCAGGCGCACCACGCGCGGACCGCGGTGCAGGGTCGCCTCGATCTCGCGCACGACGCCGCCGCCCTGCACGCGGATGCGCAGCAGGCGGTCGAAGCCGTCGCCGTCGCCGCCGAGCGTCTCCGCCACTTCCAGGCCGCGCGACGCGGCCTCCTGCAGCGCGTTCACCGGGGTGACGCGGCCCGAGGCCGGACCCAGCAGCGAGGCCACCAACAGGCGCGTCAGCGGCCGCGTATCCAGGCCCTCGGTGCGGCCGGCGTAGGTGACCTGCAGCTTCACCGGCGCCGGCACCAGCTTCGCCGCCAGCTTGCCCAGCGCCGTCATCAGCGGCATCCACGGACCGACCTCGCGCGCGGTTTCCGGCGTCAGCGGCGGCAGGTTGACGCAGCCGGCGACCGCACCGGTGGCGACGAAGTCGATGATCTGCCGCGCCAGGATGGTGCTGACCGCCTGCTGCGCCTCGCCGGTGCTGGCGCCCAGGTGCGGGGTCAGGATCAGCTTGGGGTTGCCGCGCAGCGGCGAGTCCTTGGGCAGCGGTTCGGTGACGAAGGTGTCGAGCGCGGCGCCGGCCAGGTGGCCCTCGTCGAGCAGTTTCAGCAGCGCCTCCTCGTCGACCAGGCCGCCGCGGGCGGCGTTCACCAGGAAGGCGCCCTTCTTCATCGCACGCAGGCGCGCTTCGTTCAGCAGGTTGGTCGTTTCCTTGGTGCGCGGGATGTGCAGGGTGACCACGTCGGCCCAGGCCAGCAGTTCCTCCAGGCCCATCAGCGGCACGCTGCCCTTGCCGGCGGCGGACGCGGGCAGGAAGGGATCGTGCGCGGCCACCTCCATGCCGATGCCCTGGGCCTTGCGCGCGACCGTGGCGCCGATGCGGCCCAGGCCGATCACGCCCAGCTTCTTGCCCTCGAGCTCGAAGCCGGTGAGGCCGGCCTTGGGCCATTCGCCGGCCTTCATGCCCGCGTCGGCGCGCGGCACGTGCCGGGCCAGCGCGAACAGCAGGGAGATCGCGTGCTCGGCGGCGGCGAGCGTATTGCCGTCGGGCGCGTTCATCACCGCGATGCCGCGGGCGGTGGCGGCCTCGACGTCGATGGTGTCGACGCCGGCACCGGCGCGGCCGATCACCTTCAGGCTGCCGGCCCTGGCCAGGCTGTCGGCCGTCACCTGGGTGGCGGACCGCACCAGCACCGCGTCGAAACCCTCGAGCTTCGCGGCGAGCTTCGCGGCGTCCTTGATCGGCTCGGACACTTCGACCGTCCAGCCCGCGTTGCGGAACAGGGCCAGGCCGTCCTCATGGATGCCATCACAGGCCAATACGCGCATAACCATCTCCTCGTTGCACAGCGGTGGGAGACCGTCCGGCACGCCCCGGAGCCGGGGCGCACGGGCCGGGCTCGGATTCAGGTCGCGGAAACGCCGGCGGCCGCGGGAGCGGCCGTGGGAATACGCAGGAAATCCACCGTCTGCCGGCGCACGGGCGTGCGGGCAAGGAGAGACGACGCCGAGGGGCGGTCGAATCGCGCGTTTGCGCTGTGACCATCGGAAAACCGGCACTGCTGGAACGAACCGGTCGGTCCGCGGGTCTGGAGACGGGGCTTCATGAGCATGGGAGTCCAGGACCTACGAGCCCACCATACCGGTAATCGGACCCAAAAAAAACCGGCCCGTCATGGCTCAGCCCGGGTCGCGAGCCCTGTCCTCCTCCGGCGCAGCCGAAGCCCCCTCCCCCAACCTCTCCCACGAGAGGACGGGAGACGAGCGCCACCCATGACCAATGGCCTACACCCCCGTCACTCCAAACCCCCTACCCTCGCCGTTCCGTTCCCCGTCTCCGGATCCGCCATGACCCCGCGCCTGAAGCCGCTCGCCCTCGCCCTTTCGATCACCGTCGCCCTGGCCGCCTGCCAGAAGCCCGCCGAGGCGCCGGCCGACACCGCCGCCGCGCCCGAGACGCCCAAGCTCACGATCGACCTGTCGAAAGTCGCGCAGCAGCCGATCTCGCTGCAGGCGGCCGATATCGACACCAGCATCCAGGCCTGCCAGGACTTCAACGGCTTCGTGAACTCGAAATGGCTGGCGGCCAATCCGGTGCCGGGCGACCGCACCACCTGGGGCGCCTTCGCGGCCCTCGGCGAGCGCTCGCTGCAGGTCCAGCACGAACTGGCCAAGGCCGCGGCCGCCGGGACCTGGGAAGCGGGCACGATGGAGCAGAAGGTCGGCGACTTCTTCGCCGCCGGCATGGACGAAGCAAAGATCGAGGCCGCCGGCATCACGCCGATCCAGCCCGACCTGGACCGCATCGCCGCGCTGAAGGCCACGAGTGAAATCCCGGCCTACCTGGGCGAGGCCTATGCCAAGGGCCAGGGCATGCTGTTCGGCTTCTTCGCGATGGCCGACTACAACGACTCGACCACCAACATGGCCTACGCCATCCAGGGCGGCCTGTCCCTGCCCGAGCGGGCCTACTACCTGGAAGACCGCGAGGACTACAAGACCGCGCGCGCCGCCTTCCTCGACCACGTGGCCAAGGTGCTCATCCTCGCCGGCGCCGACGCAGACACCGCCAAGGCCCAGGCCCAGCAGGTGATGGATTTCGAAACCCGCCTGGCCAAGGCCTCGCTGGGCCGCCTCGACCTGCGCGATCCCGCCAAGCGCTACAACCCGGTGGCGCTGGCCGACGCCGACGCCAGCACGCCGAACTTCAGCTGGACCGCCTTCTTCGCCGCGCTCGACGTCGAGGCGCCCAAGACCTTCTCGCTGGCCACGCCGGGCTTCTTCAAGGAGTTCGACGCGATGCTGGCCGAGGTGCCGCTGGAGCAGTGGCAGACCTGGCTGCGCTTCCGCACCATCGACGGTGCCTCGCCCTACCTCAGCAGCGCCTTCGAGCAGGCCAACTACGAGTTCTACCGCAAGACGCTCGGCGGCCAGGCGCAGATGCAGGAGCGCTGGAAGCGCGTGCTGGGTGCGCTGAACGGTTCGATGGGCGAAGGTTTCGGCCAGATCTACGTCGCCCAGGCCTTCCCGCCGGAGTCCAAGGCGAAGATGGAAGTGCTGGTGCAGAACCTGATGGCTTCGCTCAAGGGCCGGCTGGAGAAGCTGGAGTGGATGAGCGCCGAGACCAAGGCCAAGGCGCTGGAGAAGTGGTCCAGCTTCACGCCCAAGATCGGCTACCCGGACAAGTGGCGCGACTGGAGCGGGCTGTCGGTGTCGCGCGACAGCTACGCCGGCAACCTGATGGCCGCCGCGGCGTTCAACATGCGCTACAACCTGGACAAGATCGGCAAGCCGGTGGACCGCAGCGAGTGGGGCATGAGCCCGCAGACGGTGAACGCCTATTACCGCTCCACCGCCAACGAGATCGTGTTCCCGGCGGCGATCCTGCAGCCGCCGTTCTTCGACGCCAACGCCGACGACGCGCTCAACTACGGCGGCATCGGCGCGGTGATCGGACACGAGATGCTGCACGGTTTCGACGACCAGGGCAGCAAGTTCGACGCGGTCGGCAACATGGCCAACTGGTGGACGGAGGAAGACCGGGCCAAGTTCGAGGCCGCCACCAACAAGCTGGCCGACCAGTACAGTGGCTACGAGGCGCTGCCGGGGCTGTTCGTCAACGGCAAGCTGGGCCTGGGCGAGAACATCGCCGACCTGGGCGGCGTGACGGTGGCCTACGATGCGCTGAAGAAGGCGCAGGGCGAGGGTTACACCGATCCGATGATCGACGGCTACACGCAGGACCAGCGTTTCTTCATGAACTGGGCCACGGTGTGGCGCGTGGCCTTCACCGAGGCGCAGCTGAAGCAGCAGATCACGGTCGGTCCGCATTCGCCCGGCATGTTCCGTGCGGTCGGCCCGGCGCAGAACCTGCCCGCCTTCGCCGCCGCCTTCAACTGCAAGGCCGGCGACAAGATGGTGCGCCCGGAGGAAGACCGCGTCGTCATCTGGTAACCCGCGCGCTCTCTGCAAGCCCCGGGCAGTCCGCTGCCCGGGGTTTCTTTCTGCGGCGCCGGCGTGACGCCGGGATCGCTCTTGGCGATTCGGAGCCGGGCTCGTTCTTGGCGATAGGCCGGCGTACGTGAGGTCT
>CBFGOZ010000088.1:0-9218 GCA_965650505.1 uncultured Arenimonas sp. | reverse complement strand
TCCGGCGTGGCCTTGGTCAGGATCGGCGTCTCGATGTCCTGGAAGCCGCGCGCGTCGAGGAAACGGCGCAGCGCCTGCACCAGCTTGATGCGGGTGCGCATCATCTTCTGCATCTCGGGGCGGCGCAGGTCGAGGTAGCGGTACTTCAGGCGCACGTCCTCGCCGGCGTTCTCGTGGGCGTGGAAGGGCAGCGGCTCGGCCTTGTTCAGGACCTCGATCTGCGTCGCCAGCACCTCGACCCTGCCGGTGCGGATCTTGTCGTTCACCGAATGACGGGCGCGCACGATGCCGGTGATGCGCAGGCAGTCCTCGTAACCCACCTTCGCGGCGGCGGCGACCACCGCGGCGTTGCCGGCGGCATCGGAGGGCTCGGCCACGACCTGGACGATGCCCTCGTGGTCGCGCAGGTCGATGAAGCACAGGCCGCCCAGATCGCGGGCGACATCGGCCCAGCCGCAAAGGGTGACGGTCTGGCCGATCATCGACTCGTCGACGAGGCCGCAGAAGTGGCTGCGCATGTTGACTCCGGAGGGGAAACGCCGGGCCCGGACGGGCGGCGGAAAGCGTTGGATTTTAGGGCCCGGGCCGCCTGCGCCGCAAATCAGCCGCGGTCACGCCGGGTTGGCGCGGCGGCGCTATAGTCGGCCGGCGTCCGGTCCCAACCCCTTGCGGAAGAGGAGATTCGAGATGTCCAGATCCTGGCTTGCGGCTTTGCTCACCCTGGGCCTGATGCTGGCGGCTCCCGCCGCGCCGGCCCAGGTCTCGCCCCGCTCCTATGCCCCCGAGGACCTGCGCCAGCTCTCGGTGCCGGACCGGATCCGGGTGCTCGAGGTCGAATACCGGGAAATCTCCGGCGGCCGCCCGCTGCCGCGCGACCAGCGCGACTTCTACCTGGCCCAGATCGACTCGGGCTGGACCTTCAGCCGCATCAAGGCGGACATGGCGCAGTCCCTGGGCGGCAACCGCCCCGGCGGCGGCTGGGACGACGGCAACGCCTGGGGCGGCGGCAAGATCCGCTGCGACAGCAACGACCGCAAGTACCAGCAGTGCCCCACCAACTTCCGCGGCCGGGCCCGGGTGTCGCGGCAGTTCTCCCGCGCCTCCTGCATCGAAGGCCGGCAGTGGGGCCAGCGCCCGGGCCTGATCTGGGTGAAGGACGGCTGCCGGGCCGAGTTCGTGGACACCGGCGGCAGCTGGGGCGGCGACTGGAACCGGCCGCCGCCGAACGACTACAGCGTCACCTGCAGCAGCGTGCACCAGGCCTACACCACCTGCGCCTGGAACAGCCGCTACGGCCGGCCGGTGCTGATCCAGCAGCTTTCCCGGGGCAATTGCGTCGAGAACCGCACCTGGGGCTACCGCGGCAACCTGATCTGGGTGGACCGCGGCTGCCGGGCGCGTTTCGGCGTCCGTCGCTGAGCAGGGGGAACCGCCGAAAACAGAAGGCCACCCGCGGGTGGCCTTCTTTCGGATGAGGCGGTAGCACCTAAGGCTTGGCCGCTTCGCGGCCCCAGGCCGGCGGCGGCAGCGGCACCGGCCGGCCGAGGTCGAACTCGACCTGGAACAGGCGACCGCCCGGCCGCGAAAGCTCGTAGAGGAAACGTTTCCCGGGCTCGATCTCCATCGCCCAGGTGTTGGTGACCGAGGCCGTCAGGCCCTCTCGCCCGAACATCGCCACCGACTCGGCGTCCACCGGAAAGGCCTGGCGGACCCGCGTGCCGGCATCGGCGGTGTCGCCGCCGTACATCGTCACCGCATCGGCGCTGCCATCGGCGTGGCGATGGTCGTGCTTCAGGCGCAGGCCGGTCGCCGTGCGGGTCAGCACCCAGGTGCGGGAGCGGTCGTCTCCGACGTGGAAGGGGATGCGGACCTGGTCGGCGCCGCAGTCGCGCACGTGCATCACCAGGGCCTTGCCGGCGAACGGATTGTCGGCGCTGGCCGGCTCGTCCACCACCACCCGGCCGGCGAAGGCCTGGCCACAGTGGCGAGACAAGGCCGCGAGGAAGGCGTCGGCGGGCGCCGGTGGATTGCCGGCGTCGTCCAGGCCGGGCGGTGGCAGCGGCTCGGCCAGGCCGGGGATGGTCGCGGGGGAAGACGAGGCCGGCGGCGCGCCGGCGCAGGCCGACAGGCCCAGGGCGATGACAAGCAGGGTCGCGCGGAACGGGAGGGTGTGCATGGACCGACCCTACCCCGCCCGGTCGGGGCGCGGCAACCGGATCAGCCCGCGGGCTTGGGGTCCGCGGATTTGGCCGCAGGCGCCGATGCGGCGGCGGCGGCGGGCGCGGCCTCGGTCTTGCCGCTGCCGCTGTCGGCGAGGTTGCGCTTCTTGTCGCCGTCCTTCTTGAAGTCGGTCTCGTACCAGCCGGCGCCGGCCAGCCGGAAGCTGGGGGCGGTCAGCTGACGGCCCACCGCCTCCGCGCCGCAGGACGGGCAGGTCGTCGGGTCGGGGTCGGACATCTTCTGCAGGCGGTCGAAGGTGTGCCCGCACTGGGAACATTCAAAGGCGTAGATGGGCATGGGTCGCTTGGACGTCTGGGCGGCCGGGGCCGAGTGCGCGCATTAGTGGGTATGGCCCTTGCGAGTTCAAGCCCGGAGTCCGGCGCGGTGGCCGGCAAGTGACTGAATTTAGGTGGATTTTTCAATAAGATCAATGTGTTACAATTTGCGGCCTGGAAAAAGCAGGACTTCTGATGATCGCCGTGGTGCTGCCCCTGACCGCCCTGCTGGCGGGCGTGGCGCTGCTCCTCGCGGGCAGCGGCCTCCTGGGAACCCTGCTGGCCGTGCGCGGCGGGCTGGAGGGGTTCGACGAACAGACCCTGGGCCTGGTGATGTCCGGGTATTTCGCCGGGTTCTTCCTGGGCACCTATGCCGCGCCGCCGCTGATCCGCCGGATCGGCCACATCCGGGCGTTCGCCTTCTGCACGGGTCTTTGCGCCATTGCGGTGCTGCTGCATCCGCTGTGGGTGGATCCCTGGGCCTGGTTCTTCCTGCGCCTGGTCACCGGGGTGGGCCTGGTAGGGCTGTACACCGTGATCGAAAGCTGGCTCAACGCCCAGCCCGAGCGCGAACACCGCAGCCGCATCTTCGCGGTCTACATGGCGGTGAACCTGACGGCGCTGGCCGGCGGCCAGCTGCTGCTGGGCCTGGGCGTGGACCGGGGCTTCGCGCTGTTCAGCCTGGTCGCGATCCTGATCTGCGCGGCGGCGCTGCCGGTGACGCTGACCCGGTTGGCGCAGCCGAGTTTTCCGCCGACACCCCGGCTGGGCCTGGTGCGGCTGTACCGCACGGCTCCGGCCGCCGCGGCCAGCGCCGGGCTGTCCGGATTGGCGATGGGCGCGTTCTGGGGCCTGGCCCCGATCTATGCCGGACAACTTGGCCTGGACCGCAGCGGCATCGCCTGGTTCATGGTCGCCACCATCATGGGCGGCGCCCTGCTGCAGTGGCCGCTGGGCCGGCTGTCGGACCGGGTGGACCGGCGCATCGGGCTCGCCTTGGCCTGCGGGCTCGCGGGCGCGGTGGCGCTGGCCGCCGGTTCGGTCACGACCTGGTCGCCGCCGCTGCTGTTCGCGGCGTTTTTCGTCTACGGCGGCCTGGCGTTTTCGATCTATCCGATGAGCGTCGCGCACATGCTCGACACCCTGCCCACCGAGGACCTGCTGGCGGGCTGCAGCAGCCTGCTGCTGGTGCACGGCATCGGCGCGATGCTGGGCCCGGCGGTGGCGGGCCAGGCCATGAGCCGGTTCGGACCGCCGGCCCTGCCGCTCTATTTCGCCGCCGTGCTGGGCCTGTTGACGCTCTACCTGCTGCTGCGGCTGTCGGCGCACCGACGCGTCCGGCCGCATCCGGCCCAGTTCCACCCGATGCTGCGCACCACGCCGGGCGCGCTCGAGCTGCTGCCGGAAACCGGATCCGACCCACCCCGCAAGGAAGACCCTTGAGCACCCAGAAAACAACGCTTCCCGTTGAACACGAAGACACTCCCCGCCTGATCCTGGCCACCGACCTGGACGGCACCTTCCTGGCAGGCGACCCGCTGGCGCGCCAGCGCCTCTACCGCCTGGTGGACGAACACCCGCAGATCCGCCTGGCCTGGATCACCGGCCGCGGCCTGGAAGCGGTGATGCCCCTGCTGTCCGACCCCGCCCTGCCGCGACCGGACTATCTGATCTGCGACGTCGGCGCGACCGTCGTCGACGGCCGCAGCCTGCAGCCGCTGCAGCCCCTGCAGTCGACGATCGACGCCCGCTGGCCCGGCGAGCGCCCGGTCGCCGAAGCCATGCGCGGGTTCCCCGCGCTCCTGCGCCAGGACGTGCCGCAGGAACGCCGTTGTTCCTACTTCTGCGAACCCGGGGCGCTGGAACCGCAGCGCGCCGGCATCGAGCAGGCCGCCCGCGACCTCGGGTGCTCGGTGCTCTACTCGGCCGACCGCTACCTCGACATCCTGCCGCCGCGCACCGACAAGGGCCGCACGCTTTCCGAGCTGGCGGCCCAGCTGCGACTGCCGCGCGACCGCATACTCGTGGCGGGCGACACCCTTAACGACCTGTCCATGTACGAAGCCGGCTTCCGCGGCGTCTGCGTCGGGCACTCCGAACCGGCCCTGCTGGCGGCGACGGAACGGTTCGAGCACGTGCTGCACGCCGAAGCCCCTGGCTGCGGCGGCATCCTCGAGGCGATCGAGCACTTCGGCCTGCTCGCCGGCGACGATCCGATGCGCCCGGCCGCCGCCGGCATGGCGCACGGCCAGGCGGGCCTGGTGATGGTCTACCACCGACTGCCGTACGAGGAGGCCGTCGAGGACGGCGTGCGTGTGCGCCGGCGCCCGCGCTCGCCCAACGGCATCATTCCCAGCCTGCTCAGTTTCTTCGGCAAGGGCCAGGCCGGCTCCTGGGTGGCCTGGAGCATCGACGACGGCAAGCAGGGCGCCTTCGAAACCCGCACGTCGGTGGACGCCGACGCCTACCCGCAGCTCACCGCCGTGCGTGTGCCGCTGGGAAAGGCCGAGGTCGACGCGTTCTACAAGCGCTTTTCGAAAGAGGCCTTCTGGCCGATGTTGCACACCTTCTGGGAGCGCGCGCGCTTCCGCGAGGAGGACTGGAAGATCTTCCTGCGGGTGAACCGGCGCTTCGCCGAAGCCGCCGCCGCCGAGGCCGCACCCGGCGCCACCGTCTGGCTGCACGACTACAACCTGTGGATGGTGCCCGGCCGACTGCGCGAGCTGCGCCCGGACGTCAAGATCGCCTTCTTCCACCACACCTATTTCCCTTCCGCCGACATCTTCAACGTCGTGCCCTGGCGGCGCGAGATCCTGGGCAGCCTGCTCAGCTGCGACTACATCGGCTTCCATATCCCGCGCCAGGTCGAGAACTTCGTCGACGTCGTGCGCGGCGCGATGCCGGCCGAGGTGCTGGCGCGCGAATCCTGCGCGCCGCGCTTCCTGACCTACGGCTGCGCAGTGGGGCTGGACGCCATGACCACGCGCCTGCGCATCCACGGCCGCGAGATCGGCCTGGGCGCGCATCCGGTCGGCACCGACCTGGGCCGCGTGCGTTCGGTGCTGGCCCAGCCCGCGGTGCGCAAGAGCCTGGAGAAACTGCGGCGCGAGATCAGCCCGCGCAAGCTGGTGCTTTCGATCGAGCGCCTGGACTACACCAAGGGCACGCTGGAGAAGCTCGAGGCCTTCGACCGGCTGCTCGAGGCGCAGCCGCAGCTGCAGGGCAAGGTCACCCTGGTGGTGATCTGCGTGCCGGCGGCGAAGGAGATGACCGTCTACCGCCAGCTGCAGACCCAGATCGAACAGGCCGTCGGCCGCATCAACGGCCGGCATTCACGCCTGGACTGGACGCCGGTGCGCTTCTTCGCCCGGCCGCTGCCTTTCGAGGAGGTGGTCGCGCACTACGCGGCGGCCGACGTCATGTGGATCACGCCGCTGCGCGACGGCCTGAACCTGGTGGCCAAGGAATTCGTCGCCACCCAGGGCATCGAAGGCGGACGCGGCGTGCTGGTGCTGTCGGAGTTCGCCGGCGCCGCGGCCGAACTCAAGGGCGCGCTGCTGACCAACCCGCACGACCCGGCCGACCTGAGCGCGGCGCTGGCGCAGGCGCTGGCCATGCATCCGGACGAGGCGGAGGGCCGGCTGCGGCAGCTCTACGGCATCGTCGAGGAGTACGACGTGGACCGCTGGGGCCGCGACTTCCTGGCGGCCGTGGCGGCCTCGCCGGGCTGACGCCCGGCGCGGGCTTATTCCGCCAGCTCGAGCCACTCCGACTCGAGCGCGTCCTTCTCCCTGGCCAGCTCGCCCTGGCGCTGGGCCAGCTGGGCGACCTCGATGCCACCGTCGTTGCCGTAGATGGCGGGGTCGGCCAGTTGGGCCTCGACCTGGGTGAGCTCGGTCTGCAGCGCGGCGATGCGCGCTTCCACCTGCTTCAGGCGCTTGGCGGCCGCGTCGGTTTCCTGTTTTGAACGCACCGGCTTGGGCGCCGGGGCCGGTTTCGCCGAGGCCGGCGGCCTGGCCGCCTTCGGCTCGTTGTTGCGGCTGCGCAGCCAGGCGGCGTATTCGTCCAGGTCGCCGTTGAACTCCTCGACCTTGCCGTCGGCGACGCGCCAGAAGCTTTCGCAGACCAGGCCGATCAGGTGGCGGTCGTGCGAGACCAGCACGATCGCGCCCGGGAAATCGCTCAGCGCCTCGGCCAGGGCCTCGCGCATGTCCAGGTCGAGGTGGTTGGTCGGTTCGTCGAGCAGCAGCACGTTCGGTTCGAGGAAGGCGATCAGGGCCAGGGCCAGGCGCGCGCGTTCGCCGCCGGAGAATCCGTCCACGCTTTCGAAGGCGCGGTCGCCGACGAAGTTCCAGCGGCCGAGGAAGTTGCGCAGCTGCTGCTCGCCGGCGTTGGGCGCCAATTCCTTCAGGTGCCAGAGCGGGCTCTGGCCCTCGTGCAGGCTCTCGACCGTGTGCTGGGCGAAATAGCCGATGCGCAGGTCCGGGTGCGCCACACGCTCGCCGCTTAGCAGGGGCAGTTCGCCGACCAGGGTCTTCACCAGGGTCGACTTGCCGGCGCCGTTGGGGCCGAGCAGGCCGATGCGGTCGCCGGCCTCGAGGCCGAAACCGACGTCGGCCAGGATCTTCACCGGGCCGGCGTCGCCGCGATAGCCGGCATCCACATGGTTGAGCCGGATCAGCGAGTGCGGCAGCTTCGGCGGATCGGCGAAGGCGATGCGGAAGCTGCGCTCGGCGCGCACGGCCTCGGTGCCGGTGAGCTTGGCCAGGCGCTTCATGCGGCTCTGGGCCTGGCGGGCCTTGCTGGCCTGGGCCTTGAAGCGGTCGATGAAGCTCTGCAGGTGGGCGCGTTCGGCCTGTTCCTTCTCGTGCGCGATCTGCTGCTGGCGCAGGTGCTCGGCGCGCTGGCGCTCGAAGCTGGTGTAGTCGCCGGTGTAGAGCTTGGCCCGGCCTTCGTGCAGGTGCAGGGTGTGGGTGCTCAGGCCGTCGAGGAACTCGCGGTCGTGCGAGATCATCAGCAGGGTGCCCGGGTACTTGAGCAGCCACTGCTCGAGCCACAGCACCGCGTCGAGGTCGAGGTGGTTGGTGGGCTCGTCGAGCAGCATCAGGTCCGAAGGCATCATCAGCGCGCGGGCCAGGTTCAGACGCACGCGCCAGCCGCCGGAGAAGTCCGAGACCGGCGTGTTGTGCGTTTCCGGCGGGAACCCCAGGCCGTGCAGCAGCTTGCCGGCGCGGGCGGTGCCGTCGTAGCCGTTGATCTCGGCCAGGCGCTGGTGCGCGGCGGCGACGCCATCCCAGTCCTCGGCTTCCATCGCCCTCGCCTCCGCCTGCATCACCTCGTGCAGCTCGGTGTCGCCGGAGAGCACGAAGTCGATCGCGGCGTCCGGAAGCGACGGCGTTTCCTGCGACACGCTGGCGATGCGCACCTTGCCCGGCAGGTCGATGTCGCCCTGGTCGGCGTCGTGTTCGCCCAGGATGGTCGCGAACAGGCTGGACTTGCCGCAGCCGTTGCGGCCGATCACGCCCACGCGCCAGCCGGCGTGCAGGGCCAGGTCGACCTGGGACAGCAGCAGGCGTTCGCCGCGGCGCAGGGCGAAGTTGCGGAAAGCGATCATGGGCGGGGGCGGGAAAGGGCGCGGTGGACCGGCGAGGGCGCGCATTCTAGCAGGCCGGGCCGTGGCGCCCCGGTTTGCCCCTGCCGCGCGCGGGCCGCGATAATCGGGGCCGCCCCGAGGAGATCCGATGCCCCATCACACCCCCCTGATCGCCCTGCTCGCCGTCGGCCTGGTCCTGGCCTTCATCCTCGGTGCCCTCGCGCACCGGCTGCGGCTGTCGCCGATCGTGGGTTATCTGCTGGCGGGCATCCTGGTGGGACCCTTCACGCCCGGTTTCGTGGCCGATCCCGAGCTGGCGATGGAGCTGTCGGAGATCGGCGTGATCCTGCTGATGTTCGGCGTGGGGCTGCACTTCTCGGTCGAGGACCTGCTCGAGGTCAAGACCATCGCCATCCCGGGCGCGATCGCCCAGATCGCGCTCGCGACCGGCCTGGGCTGGGGCCTGGCCTGGTTCATGGGCTGGCCGACGCTGCAGGGGCTGGTGTTCGGCCTGGCGCTGTCGGTGGCCAGCACCGTGGTGCTGCTGCGGGCGATGGAGGACAGGCGCCTGCTGGAGACCCGGCGCGGCAAGATCGCGGTCGGCTGGCTGATCGTCGAAGACCTGGTGATGGTGCTGGCCCTGGTGCTGCTGCCGGCGCTCGCCGAATCCATGGGCACGCCCGGCGACGGCGCGCCGGCGGCGGGTTCGATCGCCGGCTCGCTGGGCCTGACCCTGCTGAAGGTCGGCGCCTTCGTCACGCTGATGATGGTGGTCGGCCGGCGTGCCATCCCCTGGCTGCTGGAGCGCATCGCCGGCACCGGGTCGCGCGAACTGTTCACCCTGGCGGTGCTGGCGATCGCGCTGGGCGTGGCCTTCGGGTCGGCCAAGCTTTTCGGCGTTTCCTTCGCGCTCGGGGCGTTCTTCGCCGGCATGCTGCTCAACGGCGACCTGAGCCACAAGGCGGCCTCGGACTCGCTGCCGCTGCGCGATGCGTTCGCGGTGCTGTTCTTCGTCTCGGTGGGCATGCTGTTCGACCCCATGATCCTGGTCGAACAGCCGCTGCCGGTGGTGGCGACCTTCCTGATCATCACGCTCGGCAAGTCGCTGGCGGCCTTCGTGATCGTGCGCG
>CBFGOZ010000087.1:0-9355 GCA_965650505.1 uncultured Arenimonas sp. | reverse complement strand
CGCGCACCATCGACCCGGACTTCGAGCGCAACCCGCGCATCCACCGCTGCTGGGAACTGCGGCGGGACTGAGCGCTGGCTTCAGTCGGAAACCGTCGCCGACACCGGCCCCTGCTTGCCGGTCGTGGCCTTGCGGTAGGCCTCGGCATCGATCAGCTCGACGCGCTCGATCCGGCAGCTCATGCGGCCCGTGCGGACGGCTTCCCCCGGATTGCCGCAGACCCGGCCGCTGACCGGATCGCCCTTGAACCGGATCACCGATCCGTGGCCCAGCGCCGTGCAGTGTTCCGACAGATGCACGCGGTACTTGCGTCGCCCGGCGTCCACCAGCAGTTCGTCGCCGGATACGTAGTCCCAGGTGCGGGCCATGGACGGGTCCAGGCAGTCCGCGCCGCGCAGGGCACCACGCGGGGCGGGCGCGACATCCGCGGCCGCCACGATCGGCGACGCCAGTGCCAGAAGGCTGAACAGAGCGGGGAAGACATGCACGGCAGCGGACCTCATCGGCGGGACGGGGCGCCAGTCTTGCGCCGCCGGGCTTAACCCGCGCGAAACGTCGCCGGGGGCATTATGCTGTGGCCATGAACCGCAGCAGCCACAACGCATTGACCCTGGGCTGGACCTTCTTCCGCCAATGGTTGAAGAACCCGCTGGGCGTCGCCGCCATCTCGCCATCCAGCCCGCAGCTGGCGCGGCAGATGATGTCCGAACTGCCGCGCGGCGCCCGGCGCGTGATCGAGCTGGGCGGCGGCACCGGCGTTTTCACCCAGGCCCTGCTCGACCACGGCATCGCGCCGGCGGACCTGCTGGTGCTCGAACTCAACGAAGAACTGCACCAGCACCTGCAGCGGCATTTCCCGAACGTGCAGGTCGCCTGCGCCGACGCCCGCGACCTGGCCGAGGTGGCGCTGGCCCGCGGCTTCGGGCCGGACGCGCCGGCCGACGCGGTGATCTCCGGGCTGGGGCTGCTCTCGATGCCCAAGGCCACGCAGCAGGCCATCCTGGGTGCGGCCTTCGACGCGATGCAGCCCCAGGGCCGCTTCGTGCAGTTCACCTACGGGCCGGCCAATCCGGTCGCGCGCGAGGTGATCGAGGCGCTGGACCTCAACGCGCGCCGCGGCAGCTTCACCTGGTGGAACGTGCCGCCGGCGACGGTCTATGTCTATTCCCGGCGCGTCTCCCGGGCCATCGCGCCGCGATCGATGCGCTGAGCGCGGACCGGGCCGGACGCCGGAAGGAAAAAGGCGCCCCGCGGGGCGCCTTTCGTTTTCCGGCCGCGGCGGATTCAGCGCCCGGTCTTGATGGTGGTCCAGGCGCGCACGCGCTCGCGGGTCACCTCGGGTGGGAACGTGGCCGGATCGACCAGCTTGGCCATCACCTCGGCAGGCGGATAGATCGCCGGGTCGCCGGAGATCTCCGGGTCCACCAGCGGCGTCGCGGCCGTGTTCGGGCTGGCGTAGGCCACGTAATTGGTGATGCCGGCGGCGACTTCGGGCTGCAACAGGTAGTTGATGAAGGCGTGGGCGTTGTCGGCGTGCGGCGCGTCCTTCGGGATCGCGATCAGGTCGAACCAGCGCACCGCGCCTTCCTTCGGGATCACGTAGGCGATCTCCATGCCGTTCTGCGCCTCTTCTGCGCGGTCGCTGGCCATGAACACGTCGCCCGAATAGCCCATGGCCAGGCAGAGGTCGCCATTGGACAGGTCGTCGATGTACTTGGACGAATTGAAGTAGCGGATGTGCGGCCGGATCCTTGCGTAGGCATCGACCACCACCTGGGTCTCGTCGCCGCCGGTGGCATTGGGGTCGCGGCCGGCGTGGATCAGGGCGGCCGCGAACGCTTCCTGCTCGTCGTCGAGCACGCTGATGCCGCAGGCCGCCAGCTTTTCCGCGTTGGCGGGGTCGAACAGCAGGTCCCAGGAGTCCAGCGCCACGTCCTCGCCCAGCGCTTCCTTCACTTTCGCGACGTTGATGCCCAGGCCGGTGGTGCCCCACATGTAGGGCACGGTGTGGGCATTGCCCGGGTCCACGTCCTCGAGCGCCTTGAGCAGGTTCGGGTCCAGGTTGCCGAGGTTGCCCAGCCGGGACCTGTCCAGCGGCGCATACACGCCGGCGACGACATGGCGCTGCGCGAACGGGCGCGCCGAGGGGAAGACCACGTCGTAGCCGGACGCGCCGGCCAGCAGCTTGGCCTCGAGCATCTCGTTGGCGTCGTAGACGTCGTAGACCACCTTGATGCCGGTCGCCTTCTCGAAGTTCTCCAGCGTGTCCTCGGCGACGTAGTCGGACCAGTTGTAGACGTAGACGACCTTCTCGCCGCCGGTGGCGGCATCGGCCTTGGCGTGGGCCGCGGCATCGCCGGCGGGTTCGGAAGGTTTGCCGCAGGCGGCCAGCAGCAGGGCGGAGGCGAGCAGGCTCGCGCGCAGCGAGAGGGTCGGGCTCATGGCGTGCTCCTGGGTAAGGGGCTGCCATGTTCGGCGCCGCTCCCGGGGCTGTCAAACCGGGGGCGGGCACGCGCCGATCAGCGGGCGCCGGGCCAGTCGCCGGCCAGCAGCCCCATCAGCACGCTGTCCTGCAGTTCGCCGGCGACGCGCCAGCGCTGCCGCAGATAACCTTCGCGGCGGAAGCCCAGCGCCTCGAGCGTGCGCAGGGAGGCCTGGTTGCGCGGGTCCACGTCGGCCTCGATGCGGCGCAGGTCGAGCGCGCCGAAGGCGTGGTCGAACAGCACGGTCAGCGCCTCGCGGGCGTATCGACGGCCCCAGTGTTCCCGCGCCAGGGCGAAGCCCAGTTCTGCCCGGCCCTGGGCGTGGTCGATGCCGTAGAGCGTGGCCGTGCCGACGATGCGGTCGTCGCCGCGCAGGGCGATGCCCCACTGGAACAGGTTGCCCCGGTCGAAGCCGGACTGGATGGCCTCGAGGTAGATCGCGGCCTCGTCGCGGTCCGGCCAGGCGGGATGGCTCCAGAAGCGGGTCACGTCGCTGTCGGAGAACACGCGGTACAGGTCGTCCAGGTCCCCTGCCTCAAGCCAGCGCAGCCGCAGCCGCGGCGCCGCCAGGGTCGGCAGGCGTTCGCCGCCGGCCGGTGACGGTGGGGCCAGGTCGGTGCGGCGGCGGCGCAGGTGGGAAACCGTGTCCAGGGCCATGGCGATGATCGGCGGAGGTCTCCCTTCAAAACGGCAAACCGGGCCGCCACCGGCCTGCGCTGGCGCCGCCGCGGGCCGCGTGCAACCCTGCGTTGCGGGCTCGGCGCTGTGGTTCCGGCGGCGAGCCCCTAACTTGGGGCCATGGCGCCAACGCGCCGCCCACCAGGAGACCAGCATGTCCACCGCGATCCGCCCCGTGATCCGCAAGCTGCGCGGCCAGGCCGCTAGCGATGGCGCCGGCGTGCGCCTGACCCGCGTGATCGGCTCGCCGCAGCTACCCGACCTCGATCCCTTCCTGATGCTCGACGAATTCGGCACCGACCGGCCCGAGGACTACCTGGCCGGTTTCCCGTCGCATCCGCACCGCGGCTTCGAGACGGTGACCTACATGCTCGACGGCCGCATGCGCCACAAGGACAACCACGGCAACGAAGGCGTGCTGGTGCCCGGCAGCGTCCAGTGGATGACCGCCGGCCGCGGCATCGTGCACTCGGAGATGCCCGAGCAGGAGGAGGGCCGCATGCGCGGTTTCCAGCTGTGGGTGAACCTGCCATCGGCACAGAAGATGACCGCGCCGAAGTACCAGGAGTACGGCCCCGAACGTTTTCCCGAAACCCAGGCCGGCCCGGGCGTGCGTGCCAAGGTGATCGCCGGCCGCGTCGGCGACGTGGTCGGCCCGATCATGCAGCCGGCCACGGACCCGACCTATCTGGACCTGGCCGTGGACGCCGGTGCCCGCTTCGAACATCCGCTGCCGGAGGGCTACACGGCCTTCGCCTATGTCTACGAAGGTGGCGTGCGCTTCGGCGAGGGGCCGGACGCGGCGACCGTCGTCGCCCAGGAACTGGCGGTGTTCGGTCCCGGCGAGCGGGTGGTGGTCGAGGGCAGGCATTCGGGCACCCGCCTGATCCTGGTGGCCGGCCGCCCGTTGCGCGAGCCGGTGGCGCGTTACGGCCCCTTCGTGATGAACACCCAGGCCGAACTGCGCCAGGCCTTCGAAGACTTCCAGGCCGGGCGCTTCTGAGCCCGGCCCCCACGCACCCGGAGTACGCCATGTCCGACCGTCCCGCCACCGTCCGCTACGGTTCCACCTATCCGCCCTACGCGACCCAGCTGGTCGTCGGACACCACCATACCGTGGCCGACGAACCGGTGGACCTGGGCGGTGGCGACACCGGCCCGACGCCGGTCGAGATCCTGCTCAGCGCGCTGGGCTCGTGCACCGCGATCACCCTGCGCATGTACGCCGAGCGCAAGCAGTGGCCGCTGGAAGGCGTGGAGGTGAAGCTGGCTTATGCCGAGCGCGGCAAGGAAAAGACCGTGATCACGCGCAGCGTCGAACTGCGCGGCAAGCTCGACGCGGAGCAGCGCGAACGCCTGCTGCAGATCGCCAACGCCTGCCCGGTGCACAAGATCCTCACCGGCACCGTCGAGGTTCCGACCACGCTGGTCTGAGCCGGAAAGCAAGAAGGCCGGGGCGCCCCGGCCTTCTTCTTTCGCGTGCGTGGGATCAGTCGGGCAGGGGGATGGATTCGGTTTCGCCAGGCACCTGGCCGATGCGGCCTTCGCGCCAGTCGGCCTTGGCCTGCTCGATGCGTTCGCGGGAGCTGGAGACGAAGTTCCACCAGACGTGGCGGTTGCCGTCCAGCGGCGCGCCGCCCAGCAGCATCACCCGGGCCTCGGTTTTCGCGCGCAGCAGGGGCTCGGTGCCGGCGTCCAGCACCGCCAGGTGTTCCAGCGGCAGCGTTTCGCCGTCGAGTTCCAGCTCGCCGGCCACGGGATAGAGCGCGCGTTCGGCATGTTCGGCCGGAATGGACAGCGCGCAGCCAGGCTGCAGGTCGATCGAGACGTAAAGCGTGTCCATCAGCACATCCACCGGCGCACGTTCGCCGAAGGCGTGGCCGGCGACGATGGTCAGGGTGGCCCCGGGCAGTTCGATCACCGGCAGCGTGGCCTTGGGATGGTGCGCGAACGAGGGCGGGGCCTCTTCGTGCGCCAGCGGCAGCGCCACCCAGGTCTGCAGGCCATGCATGCGCTGGGGTCTGCCGCGCAGGCGTTCCGGCGTGCGTTCGGAATGCACGATGCCCCGGCCCGCGGTCATCCAGTTGACGTCGCCCGGGTTGATCTCCTGCACCGAGCCGACGCTGTCGCGGTGCATGATCGCGCCCTCCCACAGGTAGGTGACCGTGGCCAGGCCGATATGCGGATGCGGCCGCACGTCCAGGCCCTGGTCGGGGCCGAGTTCGGCGGGGCCGATATGGTCGAAGAAGACGAAGGGACCGATCCGCCGGGCCTTGGCGTGAGGCAGCAGGCGCTTGACGGTGAAGCCGCCGCCCAGGTCGTGCACCCGCGGGGGAATGGACAGGGGCATGGTGGACTCCTTCGGCGGCGGGCGCTCAGGATGCCACGGTGCCCGCGGCGGCGGGCGTGGCAAGGCGCAACCCTTCGTTGCGGATCAGTAACGGCTGGTGACCACCCGCGCGTCGCCGTTGGCGTCGAGCGTGATCACCGTATAGCGGTCGTACTCCGTTTCCGGCATCTCGGCGGCGGTCCGGCCCGAGATCGCCTGCACCAGGCTGGGCACGGTATTGCTGTGGCCGACCACCAGGGCCGTGCTGCCGGCGGGCAGGACGCGCAGTTCGCGCGCCAGGTCGGCGGCGTAGGTGGCGGCGTTGCCGCCGTCGATCGGGCGCACCTGGACATCGATGCCGGCGGCTTTCGCGGCGGGTTCGGCGGTCAGTCGGGTGCGCCGGAATTGCGTGCTGTAGGCGGCGTCGAGCCCCGCGTGTTCCAGCGCCTTCGCCAGCGCGTGGGCGCGGGCCTGGCCGGCGTCGCTGAGCGTGGGGTCGCGCGGGTCGTCGGTGGCCTTTTCGGCGTGGCGCACCACGATGACGACGGTGCTGGACTGGGCGAAGGTGGTCATGGGCAGGGCCAGGGCAAGCAGCAGCATCAGCGCACGCATCACATCGACTCCATCGAGCCGAGCACGCCGACGAACAGCACCATGCCGATCAGGTAGACGATCGGCGACACCACCAGGCTGCACACCAGCTGGCCGATGCCCTGCGCGGTTTCGCCCTTGGACATCACGATGATGGACAGGATGAAGGCGGCCAGGTTCACCACCCAGCCCAGCAGGCCCAGGCCCGGGAAGGGGATCAGGAACATCAGCCAGGCGCCGCCCAGCGTCAACCAGCCGGCCATCACCGGCGCCTTGTTCGGAACCCTGTCGTCCATGCCTGCCGCTCCCGGTGCGAGGCGACCAATGTAGCCGCGGTGCCGGCGACGGCCAAGCCCGGCGCTCAGCCCTTGGCCAGCACGGCCAGCAGGCCCTTGGCCGTGCGCAGCCGCGAGGCGGCGTCGGGCAGCTCGAGGCGCAGGCGCAGCTTGTCCGGGCCTTCCATCGAATAGACCCGGGGCTGGCCCTGGATCAGGCGGATCACCGACATCGGGTCGATGGTGGGCTGGGGCAGGAAGACCACGCGGCCGCCGGTGGGGCCGAGTTCGAGCTTGCGGATGCCCAGCGGGGTCGCGGCCAGCTTCAGCTCCGCCACCGCGAACAGCTGTTTCGCCGGGTCGGGCAGCACGCCGAAGCGGTCCACCATCTCCACCTGCAGTTCCTTCAGGCGGTCCTCGTCGCGCGCGCCGGCGATGCGCTTGTACAGCGTCAGGCGCGCGTGCACGTCGGGCAGGTAGTCGTCGGGGATCAGGGCCGGCAGGTTCAGTTCGACTTCGGCGCCGTGGCGCAGGGCCGGGTCGAGGTCGGGGATCTTGCCGGACTTGATCGACTTCACCGCGCGCTCGAGCAGTTCGGTGTACAGCGAGAAGCCGATCTCGGCCATCTGGCCGCTCTGGTCCTCGCCCAGCAGCTCGCCGGCGCCGCGGATCTCCAGGTCGTGGGTGGCCAGGGTGAAACCCGCGCCCAGTTCCTCCAGCGAGGCCAGCGCCTCCAGGCGCTTCTCGGCATCGCCCGTCATCGCCTTCTTGTTCGGCACCACCAGGTAGGCGTAGGCGCGGTGGTGCGAACGGCCGACACGCCCGCGCAGCTGGTGCAGCTGGGCCAGGCCGAAGCGGTCGGCGCGGTGGATGATGATGGTGTTGGCGCTGGGGATGTCGATGCCCGACTCGATGATGGTGGTGCACACCAGCACGTTGAAGCGCTGGCGGTGGAAGTCCAGCATCACCTGCTCCAGCTCGCGCTCCGGCATCTGGCCATGGGCGATGCGGATGCGCGCGTCGGGCACCAGTTCGCCCAGCTCGCGGGCCATCTTCTCGATGCTGTCCACTTCGTTGTGCAGGAAGTAGACCTGGCCGCCGCGCGCCAGCTCGCGCTGGAAGGCTTCCCGCAGCAGGTTGGCGTCCCAGGCGGTGACCACGGTCTGCACGGCCAGCCGGTGCGCCGGCGGCGTGGCGATGATCGACAGCTCGCGCAGCCCGCTCATCGCCATGTTCAGCGTGCGCGGGATCGGGGTGGCGGTGAGGGTGAGCAGGTGCACCTCGGCGCGCAGGGCCTTCAGGGCTTCCTTCTGGCGCACGCCGAAACGCTGCTCCTCGTCGACGATCACCAGGCCAAGGTCGTGGAACTTCACGTCCGGTTGCAGCAGGCGGTGGGTGCCGACGATGACGTCGATCTTTCCTTCCGCCAGCTGCGCCAGCGCCGCCTTGATCTCCTTGGCGGACTTGAAGCGGCTAAGCACTTCCACCCGGATCGGCCAGTCGGCGTAACGGTCGCGGAAGTTGCGGTAATGCTGCTCGGCCAGCAGGGTCGTGGGCACCAGCACGGCGACCTGCTTGCCGGCGGTGGCGGCGACGAAGGCGGCGCGCACGGCGACTTCGGTCTTGCCGAAACCGACGTCGCCGCAGACCACGCGGTCCATCGGCTGCGCCTGGCCCAGGTCGGCGATCACCGATTCGATCGCGGTCAGCTGGTCGGGCGTTTCCTCGAACGGGAAGGTCGCCGCGAAGGGTTCGTACATCGAGCGGTCCACCGGCAGCGCCAGGCCCTTGCGCGCCTGCCGGCGCGCCTGGATCTCGAGCAGTTCGGCGGCGACGTCGCGCACCTTTTCCGCCGCCTTGCGCTTGGCCTTCTCCCACTGCTCGCCGCCCAGCGAATGCAGCGGCGCCAGCTCGGGCGACGCGCCGGAATAGCGGCTGACCAGCTGCAGCTGCGCCACCGGCACGTAGAGCTTGTCGCCCTTGGCGTATTCGATCTGCAGGAACTCGCCGCGCACGCCGCCGCTGTCGAGCACCACCAGGCCCTGGTAGCGGCCGACGCCGTGGTCCTCGTGCACGATCGGCGAGCCGAGCTGGATCTCGCTCAGGTCGCGCAGCACCGTATCGGGGTCGCGCGCGGCCTTGCGGCGGCGACGCGACTGCTCGGCGCGTTCGGGGAAGAGCTGGCGTTCGGTCAGCACCGCCAGCGGCGGCGTGTCCAATGCGAAGCCGTCCTCCAGCGGTGCCACCGTGATCGCGAACTTCTCGCTGCCGGCAAGGAAGGCGTCCCAGCCGGAGACCGCGGCGGGCTTCAGGTCGGCCGAGGCCAGCAGCTCGATCAGGGCCTCGCGGCGGCCCGCGGAATCCGCGGCCAGCAGCACCCGGCCTGGATAGGCGCGCAGGAACCCGTGCAGGGCCGCACCCGGGTCGCCGCCCTTCTGGCTCCAGGCCAGGGACGGCGCGGGCTGCTCGGCCATGGCCACGGCCTTGTCGTGCTGGGCGTGGCCGGGGCCGGCGACCTCGATGCGCGCCGCCTTGTTCCAGGCCGCGCGCAGTTCCTCGGGCGGCAGGAAAATCTCGGCCGGCGCCAGGATCGGCCGCTCGATGTCATGGCGGCGCTGTTCCCAGCGGTCCGTGGTCTGGGCCCAGAAGGCGGTCGCCGCCTCGTTCACGCCGTCGCCGACCACCACCAGGGTGTCGCCGGACAGATGTTCGAACAGCGAGGCGGTGCGTTCGAAGAACAGCGGCAGGTAGTACTCGATGCCGGCCGGTGCGCCGCCTTCCTTCAGGTCCTGGTATAGCGGGCAGCGGCGCGGGTCGAACTCGAAGCGTTCGCGCAGCAGCTCGCGCACGCGCCGGGCGCTGTCGGCGTCGAGCGGGAATTCGCGCGCCGGCAGCAGGCGCACCGATTCCACCGCGTGGTCCGAGCGCTGGGTCTCGGGGTCGAAGCTGCGCAGCGAATCGATCTGGTCGTCGAACAGTTCGATGCGGTAGGGCTGGTC
>CBFGOZ010000086.1:0-9358 GCA_965650505.1 uncultured Arenimonas sp. | reverse complement strand
TCGCCGACCTGGTGGACGGCCTGCAGGCCGGCATCGCCGATTCGCCGCTGCACGAACAGTTCGACCACGTGATCAACACCTCGGGCCTGCGCGCCCACTACGCCGCCGAGTCGAAGGGCCAGCTGGACTCGCGCACCGAGAACCTGGACGAACTGGTCTCGGTCGCCAGCCGCTTCGAGCGCCGCGACGACGAGGCCAGCCAGCAGATGAGCGAACTGGTCGCCTTCCTCAGCTACGCGGCGCTTGAGGCGGGCGAGGGCCAGGCCGAGGCCGGCGAGGACGGCGTGCAGCTGATGACCCTGCACAGCGCCAAGGGCCTCGAGTTCCCGCAGGTGTTCCTGGTCGGCATGGAGGAGGGCCTGTTCCCCAGCGGCAAGTCGACCGAAGAAAGCGGCCGGCTGGAGGAAGAGCGACGCCTGGCCTACGTCGGCCTGACCCGTGCCCGCCAGAAGCTGGTGCTCAGCTATGCCGAAACCCGGCGCCTGCACGGCATGGAGATGTACGGCACGCCCTCGCGTTTCCTGCGCGAGATCCCGCCGGTGCTGCTGCGCGAGGTGCGGCCGAAGGTGAACATCAGTCGGCCGGTGTCCTACGGCGCGCCGCGCGCGGCGGCGCTCGAGGCCGCCCCGGGCCTGAGCCTGCGGCTGGGCCAGCGCGTGTCGCACCCCAGCTTCGGCACCGGCGTGGTGATGGACGCCGAGGGCAGTGGCGCCCACGCCCGCGTCCAGGTCAACTTCGAGCGCGGCGGCGCCAAATGGCTCGTGCTCGGCTACGCCAACCTCACCCCGGCCTGAGGTGCTGGCCCGGATGACGTGGTGATTGAAGCGCCGGAGTGAACCGTTAAGATCGTCCGACCCGCATCTCTACTGCTTCCGGAGTGACCATGAAACGTCGTGAACTGCTTCGTGGCGCCAGCCTGGCCGCCGTCGCCACCGGGCTCGCCGCCTGCGCGCCGCAGCGCGAGGGCGCGACCGGCGTCGCGGTGTCCAGCGAACGCCTGCAGTGGAAGATGGTCACCTCGTGGCCGACCAATTTCCCCGGCCTGGGCACCGGCGCGGCGAAACTCGCCGAGATGATCACCGCGGCCAGCGGCGGCCGGCTGACGATCAAGGTCTACGGCGCCGGCGAACTGGTGCCGGCCTTCGAGGTGTTCGACGCCGTCGGCCGCGGCACCGCCGAGATGGGCCATTCCGCGTCCTACTACTGGAAGGGAAAGGCCGCCGCCGCGCCCTTCTTCTGCGCGGTGCCCTTCGGGCTGAACGCCCAGGAGATGAACGGCTGGCTCTACAGCGGCGGCGGCCTGGAGCTGTGGCGCGAACTGTACGCGCCCTTCGGCCTGGTGCCGTTTCCCGCCGGCAACACCGGCGTGCAGATGGCGGGCTGGTTCCGCAAGCCGCTGGAATCGCTGGCCGACCTCAAGGGGCTGAAGATGCGCATCCCCGGCCTGGGTGGCGAGGTGATGGCGCGGGTCGGCGCGGCGCCGGTGAACGTGCCGGGCGGCGAGATCTTCAGCGCGCTGCAGTCGGGCGCCATCGATGCCGCCGAGTGGGTCGGGCCCTACAACGACCTCGCCTTCGGCCTGCATCGTGCCGCCAAGCACTGTTATTACCCGGGCTGGCAGGAACCCGGCCCGACCCTGGAATGCATGGTCAACCAGGCCGCCTTCGAAACGCTGCCGGCCGACCTCAAGGCCATCGTCGAGGCGTGCTGCCGCGCGGTGAACGACGCGATGCTGGCCGAATACACCGCGCGCAACCAGCAGGCGCTCGATGCGCTGGTGCGCGAACACGGCGTGCAGCTGCGCCAGCTTCCCG
The DNA here is from genome assembly GCA_965650505.1 of uncultured Arenimonas sp. Classification (GTDB taxonomy): domain Bacteria; phylum Pseudomonadota; class Gammaproteobacteria; order Xanthomonadales; family Xanthomonadaceae; genus Arenimonas. The sequence goes on along the minus strand of CBFGOZ010000086.1, from coordinate 7,544 downwards.
ACGACGTGCTGTTGGCCCTGCGCAAGGCGGCCGACAAGGTGCTGGAGGAGGTCGCCGGGTCGGACCCGATGGCGCGCCGTGCGCTCGACTCCATGCGCGCCTTCCAGGCCCAGGCCAAGGCTTGGCACGCGGTGTCGGAAGAGGCCTATTACGCCACCCGCGGCTGAGCGCGCCGTCCGCCCGTCGCGTCGCGCCGGAATGGCAAAACCGCCGCAGCGACCCTGCCGGAAGTCAGGGTGGGCGCCCGCCTGCCAAATAGCGGCTGAATGCTCCCCGGCCGGCCGGCGCCGGAACCTGCGTACTCAGGGTCCAGGTTCTGGAAGGAAGGTGTCATGGGCAAGTGGTTCAAACGGGCGGCCTGGCTGGCCGGCGTCTTCATCGGCCTGATGGTCACGCTGTACGCGGCGGCCTGGGCCAAGACCGAAAACGCGCTGGCCAGGCGCTACGCGATCGCCGACGCGCCGCTGCAGTTCCGCGGCGACGCCGCCGAGCGCGAGCGCGGCGCGCATCTCTACACGGTGCTGGGCTGCGTCGAGTGCCACGGCGAGGGCGGCATCGGCAAGGTCGTGTTCGACGCCGGCCCGGTCGCGCGCGTCACCGCGCCCAACCTCACGCCCTCGAACCTGGCCGAGCGCTATGGCGCCGACCAGCTGGCCGCGGCCATCCGCCATGGCGTGGGTCCCGATGGCCGCCCGCTGCGCTTCATGCCGGTCGGCGACTTCAAGGACCTTTCCGACGCCGACACCGCGGCCCTGGTCGCCCACCTTCAGATGCTGCCGGCCTCGGACAACGCGCCGCCGCCCTTCGAGGTCCGGCCGCTGGGCCGCGTGCTCTACCTGCTGGGCAAGCTCGACCTGGTGCCGGCGGAAGCCCTGGACCACAGCCCGCGCGTGCGCGTCTCGCCGCCGCAGGGTCCGAACGCAGCCTACGGTGCCTACCTCGCCCAGACCTGCACCGGCTGCCACGGCCAGGACCTCGCCGGCCAGCGCGTGCCGGGCACGCCGCCCGAGCTGCCGGAGGCCGCCAACCTGACGCCGCATGCCAGCGGCCTGGCCGGCTGGACCGAGGCCGACTTCGTCAAGGTGATCCGCCAGGGCCAGCGCCCCGACGGCCGCGAGCTGCACGGCTTCATGCCCTGGAAGGTGTACGCGAACATGACCGACGAGGAGCTGCGCGCGATCTGGCTGCACCTGTCCGCGCTGCCGCCGAAGCCCGGCACGGGCAAGGGCTGATCAGTCCAGGTAGGCGTCGGGCTTGTAGCGTTCCATGAAGGTGTCGGGCCGCGACAGCGCCCCGAAGCCGTACTGCGCGTAGAGCGCGTGCGCGTCCGAGGTCGCCAGCGCGAAGCGGCGCAGCTTCTGCGTATCCGGGTGCGCCATGATCGCCGCCATCAGCGCTTTCGAGATGCCCTGGCCGCGGACCCCGGGCAGCACGAACACGTCGGCGAGGTAGGCGAAGGTGGCGCGGTCGCCGATCACCCGCGCGAAGCCGACCTGGCGGCCGTCGAGCAGCGCGCTGAAACACAGCGAGTTCGCCGCCGCCCGTTCCACCACCGCGCGCGGGATGCCGGGGCACCAGTAGGCCTGGGTGCTCAGGAATCCATGCACGACGTCGAAATCGATGTCCGCGAATTCGGTGCTGATGCGCAGTTCAGCCATACAACCACTCCGGAAGGGCGGTCGCCATGCCCGGGAAGGCCGCGACCAGGGCCAGCACGACCAGCTGGATCAGGATGAAGGGCGCGACGCCGCGGTAGATGTCGGCGGTGCGCAGTTCCGGCGGCGCCACGCCACGCAGGTAGAACAGCGCGAAGCCGAAGGGTGGCGTCAGGAACGAGGTCTGCAGGTTGATCGCCATCATCACGCCCAGCCACACCGGGTCCACGCCCAGGGCCAGCAGCACCGGGCCGACGATCGGCACGATCACGAACACGATCTCGATGAAGTCCAGCACGAAGCCGAGCAGGAACATCAGCAGCATCACCGCGACGATGGCGCCCCACTTGCCGCCGGGCAGCCCCGCCAGCGCCCCGTGCACCAGGTCGTCGCCGCCGTAGCCGCGGAACACCAGCGAGAACAGCGCCGCGCCGACCAGGATGGCGAACACCATCGCCGTGACCTTCACCGTTTCCCGTCCGACCTCGAACAGCCGCGCCAGTCCCAGCCGCCGCTGCAGGGCCGCGAACATCGTCGCGCCGACCGCGCCCACGGCCGCGGCCTCGGTCGCCGTGGCGTAACCGCCCAGGATCGAACCCAGCACCAATGCGATCAGAGACAGCGCCGGTACGATCGCCTTCACCAGCTGCAGCGCCGAACGCGGCGCGAGTTCCTTCAGCGCGGGCGCGCGCTCCGGCTGCCGCCAGGCCACCCACAGGGCATAGGCCAGGTACAGCGCCACCAGGGCCAGGCCCGGCACCAGCGCGCCGGCGAACAGGTCGCTGACCGACACCGTTTCCGGCGCGAAGATGCCCTGCTTCAGCTGCGCCTGCTGGTAGGCGTTGCCGAGCTGGTCGCCCAGCAGCACCAGCACGATCGAGGGCGGGATGATCTGGCCCAGCGTGCCGGAGGCGCAGATGGCGCCGCTGGCCAGGCGCGGGCAGTAGCCGTGGCGCAGCATGGTCGGCAGCGAGATCAGGCCCATCGCCACCACGGTGGCGCCGACGATGCCGGTGGAGGCGGCCAGCAGCGCGCCCACGAGCAGCACCGCCACCACCAGGCCGCCGCGCACCCGGCCGAACAGTGCCGCCACGGCCTCGAGCAGCGACTCGGCGATGCGCGACTTCTCCAGCATCACGCCCATGAACACGAAGAGCGGCACCGCCACCAGGGTCTCGTTGCCCATCACGCCGAACACGCGGTTCGGGAAGGCTTCGAGGAAGCTCGGGTCGAAGTTGCCCAGCAGCATGCCCAGGCCGGCCGCCAGCAGGGCCACGCCGCCCAGCACGAAGGCCACCGGGAAGCCGCTGGCCAGGCCGGCGAACAGGCCCAGCACCAGCAGCGCGATCATCAGGACATGCTGGTCGTGCAGGCTCATGCGCCCCCGCGCCCCAAGGCGCGCCGCAGCGCACGCAGGGTTGTGGCAAGGCCCTGCAGCGCCAGCAGGCCCGCCGAAAGCGGCATCAGCGACTTCAGCAGGTACCAGCCGGGCAGGCCGCCGGGATCGCGCGAGCCCTCGTTCGTCGCCCAGCTCGCCGCCACGTAGTCCACGCTGATGACGATCATGAAGAGGCAGAAGGGCAGCAGCAGGGCCAGGCCCGCGCCGAATTCGACCCAGGCGCGGGTGCGCGGGCGCCAGCGTTGCGAGAACACGTCCACGCGCACGTGCGCGTCGTGCCGCAGCGCATAGGCCAGGCCCAGCAGGAAGATGCTGGCGTGCAGCCACAGCACCGCCTCCTGGGCCGCGACCGAACCCGCGCCGAAACCGTAGCGCGCGACCACCAGGCCGAACACCAGCGCCACGACGGCCACGGCCAGCACGGCGGCAAGGCGCCCCGCGGCTTCGCTCAGGGCATCGGCGGCGCGCTCCAGCGGCGCCAGGGCGCTCAGTCCCATTCGTAGATCGTCCAGTACACCGGCGAGACCTTGGGCAGGCGGTCGTCGCGGTTCAGGCGGCCATTGCCGTCGGTGTCGTAGAGGTAATAGGAAGGACCACGTTCCGGCGTCACCTTGACCATGTAGAGCTGGCCGTTTTGCCGGTACTCCTCGACCCGGTCGCCGTTGTCCTCGATGCGGATGGCGACGCTGGGCGGGTCTTCGTCCTGCACCGCCGGCGCCTCGACCTTTTCGGGCACCGGCACGTCGCCGGCCTTGGCGGTGTCGGCGTCCTGGGCGAACAGGGCCAGCAGCAGCGGCAGCATCGGGGACATGGCGGATTCTCCTGGCGCGGGGGGGCAGGGCAGGATGGCAAATGCGCCCGGGGCGCTCAAGGCCCCGCGGGCTTAGAATCGTCGCCTGCCCATGCCAGGCCACGCCATGTCCCGCCTCGTCCTGATCGACGGCTCGTCCTACCTGTACCGCGCCTTCCACGCGCTGCCGCCGCTGACCGCGCCCGACGGTTCGCCCAGTGGCGCGCTGTTCGGCATCGTCAACATGCTTCGCGCCACGCTGAAGGAAAACCCGGACTTCACCGCCTTTGTGGTGGACGCCTCCGGCCCGACCTTCCGCGACGCGCTTTATCCCGAATACAAGGCCAACCGGCCACCGATGCCGGACGAGCTGCGGGCCCAGGTCGAGCCGATGATGCGCATCGTCGAGGCGCTGGGGTTCCCGATCCTGCGCGTGCCGGGCGTGGAGGCCGACGACGTGATCGGCACGTTGGCGCTGCAGGCACACGCCGCCGGCATCCCGGTCACCATCTCCACCGGCGACAAGGACTTCGCCCAGCTGGTGCGGCCCGGCATCACGCTGACCAACACCATGACCGGCAGCGTGCTCGACGACGCCGGCGTGTTCGAGAAGTTCGGCGTGCGCCCGGACCAGGTGGTCGACCTGCTGGCGCTGATGGGCGACTCCGTGGACAACGTGCCCGGCGTCGACAAGTGCGGCCCCAAGACCGCCGCCAAATGGCTGGGCGAATACGGCACGCTGGAATCGGTGATCGCCAGCGCGGAAAAGATCGGCGGCAAGATCGGCGAGAACCTGCGCGCCGCGCTGCCGCGCCTGCCGCTGAACCAGCAGCTGGTGACCATCAAGACCGACGTGGCGCTGGACCTCGCGCCTTCCGACCTGCGGCTGCGCCCGCGCGACGTCGAGGCGCTGCGCGGCCTGTACGCGCGCTACGGCTTCAACGCCGCGCTGAAGGAGCTGGACGGCGGCGGCGCCGCGACGCCCGCGAAAGCCGGCAAGGCCGCCGCGCCGGCGGCCGCGCCCGAGCCACCGCTCGACCCGGCACTTTCGGCCGCCGGCGAGTACGAATGCGTGACCACGCCGGACCGGCTGCAGGCCTGGGTCGCCCAGCTCGCTACCGCCGCGGTGATCGCCTTCGACACCGAAACCGACTCCCTGGACCCGATGCGGGCCAACCTGGTCGGCCTGAGCTTCGCGGTCGAGCCCGGCAAGGCCTGCTACATCCCGGTCGGCCACGACTATCCCGGCGCGCCGGAGCAGCTTGCGCGTCCGCTGGTGCTGGAGGCGCTGCGCCCGATCCTGGAGGACGCCGGCAAGGCCAAGCTGGGCCAGCACGGCAAGTACGACCTGCACGTGCTGCGCCGGCACGGCGTCACCGTGCGCGGTTACGCCGAGGACACGATGCTTGAGAGCTTCGTCTTCAACGCCGGCGGCCTGCGCCACGACATGGACACGCTGGCGCAGAAATACCTGGGCTATCAGACCATCAAGTACGAACAGGTGGCCGGCAAGGGCGCCAAGCAGATCCTGTTCTCCCAGGTCGCCCTGGACGACGCGACGAAATACGCCGCCGAGGACGCCGACGTCACCCTGCGGCTGCACCGGGTGCTGTCGGCGAAACTGGCCGCCGAGCCGGCGCTGCAGTCGGTCTACCGCGACATCGAGATGCCGCTGGTGCCGGTGCTGGAGCGCATGGAGTACGCCGGCGTGTTGATCGACGCGGCCGAGCTGCGCCGCCAGAGCGCCGACCTGTCCCAGCGCATGATGGCGGCGCAGCAGCGCGCGCACGAGATCGCCGGCCGCGCCTTCAACCTCGATTCGCCCAAGCAGCTGGGCCAGCTGCTGTTCGAGGAGCTGAAGCTTCCGGCGCTGGTGAAGACGCCGACCGGCGCGCCCTCGACCAACGAGGAGGCGCTGGAGGCGATCGCCGACCAGCACGAGCTGCCGCGCCTGATCCTGGACTACCGCGGCCTGGCCAAGCTGCGCAACACCTACACCGACAAGCTGCCGGAGATGGTCAATCCCGACACTGGCCGCGTGCACACCAGCTACCACCAGGCCGGCGCGGCAACGGGTCGCCTGAGCTCGAACGACCCGAACCTGCAGAACATCCCGATCCGCACCGAGGACGGCCGGCGCATCCGCACCGCCTTCATCGCGCCGCCGGGCAAGCAGATCGTGGCCTGCGACTATTCGCAGATCGAGCTGCGCATCATGGCGCACCTGTCGGAAGACCCGGGCCTGCTCGCCGCGTTCGCCGGGGGCCAGGACGTGCATCGGGCCACCGCGGCCGAAGTGTTCGGCGCCACCGTCGACACCGTCACCCCGGACCAGCGCCGCGCCGCCAAGGCGATCAACTTCGGCCTGATGTACGGCATGAGCGCCTTCGGCCTGGCGCGCCAGCTCGGCATCGGCCGCGGCGAGGCGCAGGACTACATCGCGCTGTACTTCGCCAAGTACCCCGGCGTGCGCGACTACATGGAACGCGTGCGCCAGCAGGCGCGCGACCAGGGTTACGTCGAAACCGTGTTCGGCCGCCGCCTGCAGCTCAACGAGATCCACTCGCGCAACCAGGCCCAGCGCGCCGGCGCCGAACGCGCGGCGATCAATGCGCCGATGCAGGGTACCGCCGCCGACATCATCAAGCGCGCGATGGTGAGCGTGGACGCCTGGCTGGCCGGGCAGGACGGCCGCGCGACGATGCTGATGCAGGTGCACGACGAACTGGTGTTCGAGGCCGAGGCCGGTTTCGTCGACACCCTGGTGCCCGAAGTCCGGCGCCTGATGGCGGGGGCGGCAAGGCTGAAGGTGGACCTGGTGGTGGACGTCGGGACGGGCCGGAACTGGGACGAGGCGCACTGAAACCGTGACGGATTTCGCCTTGTTTTTCAGCCGTTTGCCAGCGAATGAACGCGTCCTGAATCCAACATCCGCTTAACGCTGCTGTTCACGAACTTCTCATGGTGGCGGATGTCTACTAGGCGCGTCGGATGCAAGGTCCGGCGCAAGGATCACTCCCTCCCCTGAGTGGATCCACCCCGGAGCCAGGTTCTCCCCAACCTCGGCCTCCACCTGCCCCGCGGACTTCCCCTGGTCCGCGGGGTTTTTATTTGCGCGCCCCTCAGGCCGGCAGTTCGGCCAGCCAGTCGCGCGGCCGCAGGTAATCAAACAGCCGCGCCTCGGCGCTGCCCGGTTCGGGGGTCCAGGCGTACTCGAAGCGCACCCGCGGCGGCAGGCTCATCAGGATGGATTCGGTGCGGCCGCCGCTCTGCAGGCCGAACAGGGTGCCGCGGTCCCAGACCAGGTTGAACTCGACGTAGCGGCCGCGGCGGTAGAGCTGGAACTCGCGTTCGCGTTCGCCGTAGGGCGTGTCCTTGCGACGGCGCACGATCGGCAGGTAGGCGTCGAGGAAGGCGTCGCCGACCGCGCGGGTGTAGGCGAAGCAGCGCTCGAAGCCGTCGGCGTGCAGGTCGTCGTAGAACAGGCCGCCGACGCCACGTGCCTCGTTGCGGTGCTTGAGGAAGAAGTAGCGGTCGCACCAGGCCTTGTGCTCGGGGTAGCGGTCGGTGCCGAAGGGCGCGCAGGCGTCGCGGGCCACGGCGTGCCAGTGGCGTATGTCCGCGTCCACCGGATAGAAGGGCGTCAGGTCGAAACCGCCGCCGACCCACCAGATCGGGTCGCGCCCTTCCGGACGCGCCT
>CBFGOZ010000085.1:0-9401 GCA_965650505.1 uncultured Arenimonas sp. | reverse complement strand
TTCTTCATCAGCCGGGTGAACATCAGCTGTTCCCAGCGGTAATAGTCCGGCTGGCAGGTGGCGAAGGTGCGGGTCCAGTCGTAGGCGAAGCCCAGGCGCGACAGCTGGGCGCGCATGTGTTCGATGTTGGCGTAGGTCCACTTCGCCGGCGCGGTGCGGTTCTTGATGGCGGCGTTTTCCGCCGGCAGGCCGAAGGCGTCGAAGCCCATCGGCTGCAGCACGTTGTAGCCCTGCATGCGCCGGTGCCGGCTGATCACGTCGCCGATGGTGTAGTTGCGCACGTGGCCCATGTGCAGCGCACCCGAGGGATAGGGCAGCATCGACAGGCAGTAGTACTTCGGACGCGAGCGGTCCTCGCGCACCTGGAACGCGCCGGTGGCCTGCCAATGGGACTGCGCGGCGGTTTCCACCGCCTTCGGATCGTAGGCGTTGGGGTCTTGGATGTCGGACATGGGGTTGGGACGGGAAAAAACAGGCCGCCAGCGTAACAAATCGGCGCTGGCCCCGGGGCTGGGCCGGCCCGGCGACCGCGGCGACGGATGGTTATGATCGGGCCTTCGCCCCGGAGACCACCCATGCACCCGACCCGCTGCCTCGGACCGACCTCGCTCACCCTCGCCTTCTTGCTCGCCCTGCCCGCCGCGGTCCAGGCGGAAACCCTGGCCCTGCACTGCGGCCAGCTGTTCGACGCCGCCGCGGGCCGCAGCCTGGCCGAGCGCACGGTGGTGGTGGCCGAGGGCAAGGTGCGCGAGGTGCGCAACGGCCACGGCGCGGTCGAGGGGGCCCGGTCCATCGACCTCAAGGGCCATACCTGCAGCCCGGGCTGGATCGACCTGCACGTGCACCTGAGCGGCGAATCGAACCCGCAGAGCTACTCCGAGGGCTTCCGCCTGAACCCGGAGTTCACCGTGCTGCGCTCGGTCGGCTTCGCCCGCAAGACGCTCGAGGCCGGCTTCACCACCGTGCGCGACCTCGGCGGCGAGACCACCCTGGCCCTGCGCGACGCCGTCGCCCAGGGCCTGGTGCCGGGGCCGCGCATCTATGCCGCCGGCAAGTCCATCGCCACCACCGGCGGCCACGGCGACCCCACCAATGGCCTGAACCACCTGCTGGCGGACGCGATCGGCACGCCCGGCCCGGCCGAAGGCGTGGTCAACACGCCCGACGAGGCCCGCGCCGCCGTGCGCCAGCGCTACAAGGACGGCTCGGACCTGATCAAGATCACCGCGACCGGCGGCGTGCTCAGCTACGCCCGCAGCGGCGACGCGCCGCAGTTCACCGTGGACGAGGTCGCGGCGGTGGTGCAGACCGCGCGCGACTACGGCTACCGCGTCGCCGCCCACGCCCACGGCAAGGAGGGCATCCGCCGCGCCATCGTCGGCGGCGTGGATTCGATCGAACACGGCACCTACATGGACGACGAGGTGTTCGCGCTGATGAAGAAACACGGCACCTGGTACGTGCCGACGATCTCGGCCGGCCGCTTCGTCGCCGAGAAGGCCAAGATCGACGGCTTCTACCCGGCCGTGGTGCGACCCAAGGCCGCGCGCATCGGCGCCCTGATCCAGGCCACCTTCGGCCGCGCCTGGAAGGCGGGCGTGAAGATCGGCTTCGGCACCGACGCCGGCGTCAGCCTGCACGGCGACAACGCCGACGAGTTCCTGTTCATGGTCGAGGCCGGCATGCCGCCGGCCGAGGCGCTGCGCACCGCCACGGTGAACGCGGCCCAGGTGCTGGGCGTGGACGACATCGGCCAGCTCGCGCCCGGCTTCCGCGCCGATGTGGTGGCCATGCCCGGCGATCCGCTGGCCGACATCCGGGCGGTGAAGCAGGTGGACTTCGTGATGAAGGACGGCGTGGTGGTGCGTTCGCCGCGCTAGGCCCAAAGGCATGGGCACCATCGGCACGAGGCCGGGCGGCCCGCGGGCACGCACTCTGTCGCCCGGCCCCCTGCCTTCGGTAAGCGAATGAGCCCTGCCATCCAGACCCGCGGACTGACCCGGCTGTTCCGGGGCGGCCACGGCGTTTCCGAGCTCGACCTGGCGGTGCCGCGCGGCAGCCTGTATGGCTTCCTGGGGCCCAACGGCGCCGGCAAGACCACCACCGTGCGCCTGCTGCTCGACCTGCTGCGGCCGGACCGCGGCGAGATCGAACTGTTCGGCCACCCGCTGCGCCGGGACCGACGCGGGCCCCTGGCCCTGGTGGGCTCGCTGGTCGAGTCGCCCTCGCTCTACCCGCACCTGAGCGGCTGGGCCAACCTCGAGATCAGCCGCCGGCTGCTGGGCCTGCCGGCCGAGCGCATCCCCGAGGCGCTGTTCCGGGTCGGGCTGATGGACGCCGCGCACCGGTGCGTGCGCGAATATTCGCTGGGCATGCGCCAGCGGCTGGGCATCGCCCTGGCCCTGCTGGGACAGCCGCGGCTGCTGATCCTGGACGAACCCGGCAACGGCCTGGACCCGGCCGGCATCCTCGACCTGCGCCGCATGCTGCGCCAGTTCGCCGAACGCGACGGCCTCACGGTCCTGGTCTCCAGCCACCAGTTGTCGGAAGTCGAACAGTTCGCCAGCCACGTCGGCGTGCTGACGGCCGGCCGGCTGCGCTTCCAGGGCAGCCTGGCGGAACTGCGGCAACGGGCACGGCCGCGGCTGCTCCTGCGCTGCGACAACCCCGGCCGCGCCCTGCAGCTGCTGCGCGAGGCCGGCGAGGACGTGGCGGTGGCCGAGGGCCAGGCCCTGGCGCTGCGGCCCCGGCTGCCGGTGGAGGAGATCAACCGCCGCCTGGTGGCCCAGGGCGTGGGTGTTTCGCACCTGGCGCAGGAGGCGGCCTCGCTGGAGTCCCTGTTCTTCGACCTGACCGCCACCGGGGCGGCGGAGCGTGCGGCATGAAGGACCCGCAGGCGATCGCGCTGCCGCCGCCGGTGCGTTTCCCGGTCGCGCTGGGCCGCGCCCTGCACGCCGAAGCCCTGAAGCTGCACGGCACGCTGGCGCTGTGGATGTGTGCCGTGGCGCCGGCGCTGGTGGCGGCGGTGGTGACCCTGCAGCTGCTCTTCAGCGAGTCCCGGGGCCCGGCGCTGGCGCCGGCCGAGGCCTGGAGCCGGCTGGCCTACGGCCTGCTGGCGCTGTGGTCCTTCCTGATGCTGCCGCTGTTCGTCACGCTGGAAGCGGCCCTGCTGGCCCAGCTGGACCACGCCAACCACCAGTGGCGCCGCTGCCTGGCGCTGCCGCTGCCACGCGGCGTGCACTACCTGGCGAAATTGCTGGCCCTGGCCGGGCTGCTGTTCGCCGCGCAGCTGGCGATGGTGGCGATGGTGCCGCTGGCCGCCGGCGTGCTGATGCTGTTCAAGCCCGGCTTCGGGCTGGCGGGCGGACCGCCCTGGGCGATGCTGCTGGGACTGGCCGGAAAGGGTTACCTGGCGGCGCTGCTGATCATCGCCCTGCACACCTGGATCGCGCTGCGCTGGCGCAGTTTCGCGGTCGCCTGCGGCGTGGGCATGGGCGCGACGGTGATGGGTTTCCTGATCGGCCAGTCGGAACGTTACGGCCCCTGGTATCCGTGGTCGCTGCCGGTGCAGACGATGGCCGAAGGCGCGGACACTGTCGCGGTGATCAGTTTCTCGCTCGCCGGCGCGCTGCTGGCGACGCTGGTGGGGTGCGTGGCGTTCCAGCGTTCGGACTACGACTGATCCGTCCACTGGAACACCTGCTCGACGCCCACGCCGAAGGTCCGGGCCAGGCGGAACGCGAGCTCCAGCGACGGCGCGTACTTGCCGGCCTCCAGCGCGATGATGGTCTGGCGGGTGACGCCGACGGCCTTCGCCAGCGCCTCCTGGGTCATTTCGCCGTGCTCGAAGCGCAGGCGGCGGATGTGGTTGGTGATCGGGGTGCCGGTCATGGCCGCCGGTCCCGCCAGTAGGAGACGCCGGCGACCGCGTATTCGACCAGGCTGTGCCAGACCACGGCGAACACCAGCAGGTGCGCCACCACGATCGGCGTCGCCCAGGCCAGGCGCGCAGGAGGCGTGAGGCTTAGCGTCACCGCCACGCCGATCACCACTACCACCAGGGCGCAGCGTCCCCAGGCGGCCGCGCGCACCGCGATGTCGCGGTCGCGTTCGTCCTCGAGCACCTTGCCCTTCCAGCGCCACCGCAGCACCTGCGCCACCACGGCCCAGCTGACCAGCAGCAGCACGATGTTGCGGCCGATCCTGCCGAGATCGCGCAGGTCCCGGGCACCGGCGATCACGTCGGCCTTCAGCAGCAGATAGGCCAGCACGACCAGGGTGAAGCCGACGCCGACCCAGGCCTGCCACTCGCCCGGCGACACCGCGTCGTCCAGTTCACCGCGGGGCGCCACCGAGACGGCGTGCATCGATGCCCAGGCCACCAGCACCAGCAGTCCGAAACCGAATCCGCCCAGGTCCACGCCCAGCACGTCCCCGGGTCCGGCCAGCAGCAGCCAGAACGCGAAACCCGCCAGAGCCACGACTCCCGCCAATCCCCACTTCGGCCAACGCATGGTCTTCTCCACCTGACTTGATGTCCGCTGTAGATTACATTTTGCTCCAAAGATGTCAAGTGAACATTACATTGGCTTGTTTGGCGGCCCGGCTGGCACCATTTGCCCGGTCAGCCGCTCCCTTCCGGAACCTCCCCCACATGAACGCCCCCGTCCCCGCCGCCCACGTCTTCGACACCAGCCTGCCCAGCTTCGAGCAGGACGTCCTGCTCAAGTCCAAGGAGGTCCCGGTGCTGGTGGACTTCTGGGCCACCTGGTGCGGGCCCTGCAAGACCCTGGGTCCGGTGCTGGAGAAGCTGGCGGCCGAATTCAACGGCGGCTTCCTGCTGGCCAAGGTGGACGTGGACCAGGAGCAGCAGCTCGCCGGCTACTTCCAGATCAAGTCGGTGCCGACGGTGATGCTGGTGAAGGACGGCCAGATCGTCGACGGTTTCCCCGGCGCCCTGCCCGAGGGCCAGCTGCGGCAGTTCCTGGCCCATCACGGCGTCGTCCCGCGCGAGACGGTGGAGGAAGCGGCCCCGGCCGAAGCCGCGCCGCTGGATCCTCACGCGGAAGTGGTGCGCCTGCGCGCCGCCGTACACGCCGAGCCGGACCAGGACGGGCTGAAGCTCGACCTTGCCCTGGCCCTGCTGCGCACCGGCGCCGTGGCCGAGGCCGAAAAACTGCTCGACGCCCTGCCCGCCAACCTCGCCCAGGACGACCGCGCGCTGCGCGGCCGCGCCCGCCTCGGCTTCGCTGCGCTGCTCAAGGACGCGCCGCCGGCACAGGTGCTGCAGGCCGCGATCGCCGCCGATCCGGCCGACCTGCACGCCCGCCACCTGCTGGGCGCGCGCGCGATCGTCGAAGGCGACGCCGAAGCCGGCCTGGAGCAGTTCCTGGAGATGCTGCGCCGCGACCGCAATTTCGCCGACGGCCTGCCGCGCAAGGCCCTGATCGACGCCTTCCGCGTGGTCGAGGACGAGGACCTGGTCGGCACCTACCGGCGCAGGATGGCCTCGGTGCTGTTCTGAATCAGGTCAGCCAGAAGGTCAGCAGGAACTGCAGCGTGCGGTACAGGTAGAGGTTGCCGAGCATCATCACGGTGATCAGCAGCACCGGCGCCAGCAGCGACACCCAGCCCGGCGGGGCGTAGACCCGGCGCACCGCGCGCGCGTAGTGCAGGCCCATCAGCGCCAGCGTCGCCATCACCAGCCAGAACGCCAGCGGGCCCTCGATGCGCCCCATCCGGTCCAGCAGCCAGCCCAGCGGCAGCAGCACCAGCTGGATGTAGAGCAGGGTGAAAGTGAACAGGTGGGTCGCCACCACCGCGTGTTCGGCAAAATACAGGCGCCGGCGCCGGAACATCAGCGCCAGGCCCACCGCCAGGAACGGGATGTGCACGATGATCAGCGCCTTGCCGACATTGCCGGCCTGGGCGCCGTAGTCGCGCGCGTAGTCGGCCATCGTGTAGCGCGCCGGGGCCGCGTCCCGGCGCGCCTCGGGCAGGGCCGCGCGCCGGGCCTGCAGCGCGCGGTCGCGTTCGGCGATGCGCTGCATCACCCAGGGGTTGGTGATGCGGCTGTGCACCTGGGACATCTGGTCCGACAGCGGCAGGTTGAAGTCGGTCAGGGTGCCGGGCGAAAGGAAATACAGCACGTTCGCCAGCAGGAACAGGGTCATCGGCGCCAGCCAGTGCCGGCGGCGGCCGTCCAGGTAATCGCGCGACAGGCGGCCGGGCTGGAACAGCAGCGCGCGCAGGCTGCGCCAGAAGCGCCCGTCCAGGTCGGTGGCGGCCGCGAACAGCTGGCCCAGCAGGTGGCCCAGGCGGCGGTCGCCGTCGGCCATGCGCTTCTGCCCGCAGCCATGGCAGTACGCCCCGCGCAGGATTTCGCCACAATTGGCGCAGGCCTCGGCCATCGCTTTCCCCCTACCCTTGCCTGATTAGAGCCCAGCGCGCACCTGCATGAAAGCCTCCCGCCTCCGACTCGTCTTCAACGTCTGGCCGCCCTTCCTGTTCACCGGCATCCACGTCACCGAGCTGGCGCCCGACTACCGCTACGCGCGGGTCGAACTGCGCCTGCGCTGGTACAACCGCAACTACGTCAAGACACACTTCGGCGGCAGCCTGTTCGCGATGACCGATCCGTTCTGGATGATCATGATGCTGCAGCGGCTGGGGCCGGATTACCTGGTCTGGGACCAGGCCGGCGAGATCCGTTTCCTCAAGCCCGGCAAGGGCACCGTGACGGCGGAGTTCCGGCTCGACGACGCCGTGGTGGACGACATCCGGGCCGCGGCCGCGGGCGGCGAGAAGGTGCTGCGCTGGTTCGAGGTCGACATCCGCAATGCCGGGGGCGAGGTGGTGGCCACCGTCCGCAAGCAGCTCTACGTCCGGCGCAAGCGCGACCGGCCGGCCGCCGCCTGAGCCGCCCCGGGAACCCAGCGTCCAAGACCCGGAAAAGGCCCGTCTCAGGGCCTGCGCCCCGTCCGTCGCTGGCCAACTGTGACGGGTTTCACACATTCACAAATGGCTTGCCAGCCCGGCCCGCTGCCGTATGCTGGCCTTCCCGACCCCCCCGTCCCGGCCCCGCCCCCGCGCCATGCAGCAGGAAGAAGAACTTTCCCCTGACGAACTGACCGCGCTGCTCTCCAGCTACATGCCGGAGATCCCCGGTTATCGCGTGCTGCGCCGGATCGGCAAGGGCGGCATGTCCCAGGTCTACCTGGGCGTGCAGGAGTCGCTGGACCGGCAGGTGGCGGTGAAGGTGATGTCGCCCGCCGCGCTCACCGACGAAATCAGCAAGCAGCGCTTCGAGCACGAGGCGCGCACCATCGCCAAGCTCGAACACCCCTGCATCGTCGGCATCCACGAGGTCGGACGCACCCGCCAGGGCCTGCTGTATTACGTGCTGCCCTACCTGGCCAAGGGCCACCTGGGCCAGCGCGACTTCACCCACGACGAGGACCGCATCCTCGAAGTGCTGCGTTCGCTGCTGTCGGCGCTGGAATACGCCCACGCGCGCGGCATCGTGCACCGCGACGTCAAGGCCGAGAACGTCCTGTTCGACAACGCCGACCGGCCGCTGCTCACCGACTTCGGCATCGCGCTGAGCAAGCGCGACCAGACCCGCATCACCACCGCCGGCCTGGCGGTCGGCAGCGGCGGCTACATGGCGCCGGAACAGGCGCGCGGCGAAGTGGTGGACGGCCGCGCCGACCTCTACAGCGTCGGCGTGCTGGCCTACGAGCTGCTGATGGGCCGCCTGCCCTACCAGGCCGCCGACCCGCTGGCCCTGGCCCTGATGCATGCCCAGGACCCGGTGCCGCGGCTGCCGCCCGAGAAAAAACACTGGCAGCCCTTCCTCGACCGGGCCATGGCCAAGTCGCCGGACAACCGCTACCGCAACGCCCAGCAGATGCTGGGCGCGCTGAACCAGATCGCCGCCGGCAAACCGCCGGAACCGAAGTTCGACACCGCCAGGCTGCGTGAAGCCGCCCTGCGCTACTGGAAGCCGGTCGCCGGCGCCCTGGGCGGCGTGCTGGTCGCCTTCGCGGCCATCGCCTGGCTGCAGCGCGAACCCGACCCGCGCGCGGACACCGACTTCTTCACCGTCGAAGACGCGGCCCCTGCCGCCGGCGCGCCCGCGCCCGCCGCCGAACCGGCGCCGGCCCCGGTGGACGCCGCCCTCGCCCAGGCCGCGGCCGACCAGCCGCCGCCGGTGGTCAGCTCGCCCTTCGCCGGCGTCAGTGCCGAAGTCAGCGTGGTCGCGCTCGATTACGACCCGACCCGCGCCGGCGCCCGCGAACTGGCGGCCGCCCGCCGCCAGATCGACCGCAACCGCCTGAGCCTGCCGCCCGGCGACAACGCGATGGAGTCGCTGCGCGCGGCGCGCACGCTGGCGCCGCGCGAACCGGCCCTGTTCCGCCTGTCCGACGAAGTCATCGCGTATTACGCCCCCAAGGTGCTGGAGGCCGCGCAGGCCGGCGACGACGACGCGGCGTTGGAAAACTACACCCGCGTCGCGCCCTTCGTGGCCGAGATGGAGCGCGGACAGGGCAAACCCTGGGTCGCGCTGCGCGAGGGCCTGCCGCCGGTGCTGCTGGCGCGGCTGAAGGACGGCCTGGACAAGGTCGACAGCGTCAGCGTGGCCCGGACCAAGGCGCTGGCGACCGCGCTCGAGGTGCCGTCGGACCTGCTCGAGCCGGCCTGGTCGCAGGCGATCGAGTTGCCCAAGCCCGGCGACGCGCTGGAAGACAGCGGCGTGGCCATGGTGCTGGTCGGCCTGCCGCGCGGCGAGCGCGCCGGCCTGGCGGCGATGCGCAGCGAAGTCACCCGCAGCGAATACGCCGCCTTCGCCTCCGGCAGCGGCCGCCCCGCCGCACGCTGCCGCAACCGCCTGGCGCCGATCACGCTGAAGAAGCGCAGCTGGGACGATCCCGGTTTCAACCAGGGCGGCAACCATCCCGCCGTCTGCGTCAGCTACGACGATGCGCGGGCCTATGCGCAGTGGCTCAGCCGCCGCACCGGGCACGACTACCGCCTGCCGACGACGTCGGAATGGCGCCAGCTCGCCGACTACCGCGCCAGCGGCAACGCCTGCCGCGACGGCCGCATCAACTGCGGCAGCGAAGGCACCGTCGCCGCCAGCCAGGGACCGGCCAGCCCGATCGGCCTGAACGGCCTGCGCGGCAACGCCCGCGAATGGCTGTCGGACTGCGGCGCGCGCGGCTGCGGCCGGCGCCTGGCCGCGGGCCTGGGCTGGCGCGACACCACCCGCACGCCGGCCACGCACGTGGACGACTTCGACGCCGACACCGGCTTCGACGACATCGGCTTCCGCCTGGTGCGCGCCGTCAGCGCCGAGGAACTGGGCGCGCGCTAGTTGCCCTACAATCGGCGCATGCGAA
>CBFGOZ010000084.1:0-9429 GCA_965650505.1 uncultured Arenimonas sp. | reverse complement strand
TTCGTCGCCGACGGCATCGAGCTGGCGGTGGCCGAGATGCTGCGCGGCGGCACCACCGCCTGCAACGAGAACTACTTCTTCCCGGACGTGCAGGCGGCGACCTATTCGCGCCTGGGCTTCCGCGCCCTGGTCGGCCTGCCCGTGATCGAGTTCCCGACCGCCTGGGCCAAGTCCCAGGACGAATATTTCGACAAGGCGCTGGAAGTCCACGACAACTGGCGCCGCGACCCGCTGGTGCGCACCTGCTTCGCGCCGCACGCGCCGTACACGGTGAGCGACGCCAGCTTCGAACGCATCCGCATGCTCACCGACCAGCTCGACCTGCTGGTGCATTGCCACGTGCACGAGACCGCGCACGAGGTGGAGGAGTCGCAGCGCCAGCACGGCATGCGCCAGATCGCCCGGCTCGACCGCCTGGGCCTGGTCAGCGACCGCCTGATCGCGGTGCACATGACCCAGCTCACCGACGCCGAAATCGCCCTGTGCGCCGAACGCGGCGTGTCCGTGGCGCACTGCCCGGAATCCAACCTCAAGCTGGCCTCGGGCTTCTGCCCGGTGCACCGGTTGCACCAGGCCGGCGTGAACCTGGCCCTGGGCACCGACGGCTGCGCCAGCAACAACGACCTGGACATGTTCGGCGAGATGCGCACCGCGGCCCTGCTGGCCAAGGGCGTGTCCGGCGACGCGTCCGCGCTCGACGCCGCCAGCGCCCTGCGCATGGCGACGCTGGGCAGCGCCCGGGCGATGGGCCTGGGCGATGTCGCCGGGTCGATCGAACCGGGCAAGCAGGCCGACCTGGTGCTGGTGGACATGGAGCCGCTGGAAACCCAGCCGATGTTCCATGCCATCTCCCAGCTGGTCTACGCGACCGGCCGCCAGCAGGTTAGCGACGTCTGGGTCGCCGGCGTGCGCAAGCTCGCCGATGGGCGATTCACCGATCTCGACGCCGACGCCATCCGCGCCAAGGCGCGGGCCTGGCGCCAGCGCATCGCCGCCATCCGGACCGGCGCATGAGCGCGCCCGCCGCCAACGCCAGCCAGGCCGAGCTCGACAAGTTCGGCGCGCTCGCCAACCGCTGGTGGGACCCGCAGGGTCCGCAGCGCCCGCTGCACGAGCTCAATCCGGCCCGGCTGGGCTATGTGCGCGACCGCGTCGCGCTGGCGGGCGCCCGCGTGCTCGACGTCGGCTGCGGCGCCGGGCTGCTCAGCGAGGCGCTGGCGCGCGAAGGCGCCGCCGTCACCGCGCTGGACCTCGCGCCCGAACTCATAGACGTCGCGAAACTCCACCTGCTCGAATCCGGCCTGCAGGTGGACTATCGCCTGCAGTCCGTCGAGGCGCTGGCCGCCGAGGCACCGGCCAGCTTCGACGCCATCACCTGCATGGAGATGCTCGAACACGTGCCGGATCCGCTGGCGGTGGTGCGCGCCTGCGCGACCCTGCTCAAGCCCGGCGGCCGGCTGTTCCTGTCCACGCTCAACCGCACGCCCGCGGCCTTCGCGGTCGCGATCGTCGGCGCCGAATACGTCGCGCGCCTGCTGCCCAGGGGCACGCACGACTACCGGCAGTTCATCAAACCCTCCGAGCTCGCGGCCTGGCTGCGCGCCGCCGGCCTGCAGGCCGAGGACGTCAGCGGCCTGGCCTACGACCCGGTCCGCCGCAAGGCCTGGGTCGGCGGGCCGACCGCGGTCAACTACCTGGCCTGCGCGGTGAAAGCCTGATGTCCAAGCCGCTGCGTGCGGTGTTGTTCGACCTGGATGGCACCCTGGTCGACAGCGCCCCGGACCTGTGCAATGCGGTGAACCGCGTGCTGGCCGATCTGGGCCGGCCGGCGGTGCCGCTGCAGCGCCTGCGCCAGGTGGTGTCCAAGGGCGGCCGCGCGATGCTGTCGGTGGCCTTGCCCGACCTGGCCGAGGCCGAACGCGAAAAGCTGCTGCCGCCTTTCCTTGCTCGCTACGGCGAAGCGCTGGCGGTGGACAGTGTGGCCTTCGCCGGCGTCGCCGAACTGCTGGCGGCGATCGAGGCGCGCGGCCTGCGCTGGGGCATCGTCACCAACAAGCCCGAGGGGCTGGCGGTGGGCGTCGTCGAGGGCTTCGGCTGGACCCGGCGCTGCGCCGTGCTGGTGGGCGGCGACACGCTGCCGCAGCGCAAGCCCGACCCGGCACCGATCCTGCTGGCTTGCCGTCGCCTGGGCATCGGCGCCGATGAAGCCATCTACGTCGGCGACGACGAGCGCGACATCGTCGCGGCGCGCGCGGCGGGCATGGTGTCGGTGGCGGCGCTGTGGGGGTACCGCGAGCCGGGCGACGACCCGATGGCCTGGCGCGCCGACCACGCCTGCGCCGGCGCCCGCGACCTGCTGGACGTGCCCGGACTGCTGCCGGCGTGAGTACGCTGCCCGCCGACGCGATCGAGCACTTCGTCGCCAAGTGGCATCGGCGCGAGCCGGAGATGGCGCTGGCCGAAGTGTTCTGCGCGCCGGAGCGGCGTGCGCATTTCCGCGCCTGGGGTGCCCTGGTGCACGAACTGCGCGAGGCGGCGTTCGAACTCAGCGATGCCCGCGTGACGGCGGTGAAGAGCCAGTGGTGGGCCGAGGAACTGGTCAACCTGGCCCAGGGCCGCGGCCGCCATCCGATCAGCGCGGTGCTGACGCGGCCTGGCCTGCCCTGGGCCGCGCTGGCGCGCGCACTGATGGAGCAGGCGCAGTTCGATGCGCGCCCGGCCGATGCCGGGCAGGCGCTGGTCCAGGTCACCGGGTTCGCGAAGGCGCTGGCTGCGCTGGAGGCCGGCCTGTTCGACGCGGAACCGGCGCCGGACGCCGCACGCGGCATCGCCGTGCACCTGCTGCTGCAGCGCCTGCCGGCCGGGCTCGGTGCCGAGGACCAGGCCCGCCTGCCGCTGAACCTGCTGGCCCGGCATGGCCTGACGGCCGCGCAGGTGGCGGCGGGGCAGGGCGACGTGCTGCTGCGGGACTGGGCGCGGGAACTCGGGATGGCGCTTCCCGAGCCGCAAGGCCCGCTGTTCCGCCGGCTGCGCACGCGCTTCGACCAGGTCAGGCTGCGGCGCCTGGCCGCGGGCAAGGGCTTCGTGCCACCGGCCGCTGCGGCGAGCGTATGGCGCGCCTGGCGCATCGCACGCGGCCGCTGAGACGCATCGTTCCGCGGTATTCCGTGCCCGATCCCAGAACTTGACGTAGCCTGCACCTGCCCCCAACTAGCTTGCCGTGACCGCAAACAGGAGCGCCGCCGTGGCCCCCAGCAATCTTGAGAACACCGCCCGCGTGATGCCCGACATCGCGGCCGACGCCCGTCCGGCCCTGGCCGGCGTGCTCGACTGGGTCGGCATGGGCGAGATCGAGATGCCGGTGACGCTGCAGGCCGAGGATGGCCGGACCCTCAGCAGCGGCGCCCGGGTCAACGCCTTCGTCAACCTCAAGCGCGGCGACGTGCGCGGCATCCACATGTCGCGCCTGTACCTGCACGTGGACAAGGCCCTGTCGAACGAGCCGGTGACGCCGGCCAGCGTGCGCCGGCTGCTGAAGGATTTCCTGGAATCGCACGCCGAACTGTCCGATCGCGCCACGATCAGCATCCGCTTCGAACACCTGGTGCGGCGTCCGGCCCTGGCCAGCGACAACAGCGGCTGGAAGAGCTACCCGGTGAGCATCACCGGCGTGATGGACCGCGGCCACTTCGCGCTCGAACTCGGCCTCGAAGCCGCGTATTCGAGCACCTGCCCATGCTCGGCGGCGCTGGCGCGCCAGCTGATCCAGGAACAGTTCGAAGCCGACTTCGCCGCCGGCCGGCCGGTCGACCGCGAGGCCGTGCTGGCCTGGCTGGGCACCGAGCAGGGCATCCGCGCCACGCCGCACAGCCAGCGCAGCAGCGCCGAGGTCAAGCTGCGCCTGGTGCCTTCGTTCCAGAGCTTCCCGATCGTCGAGATCATCGACCGCATCGAGGGCGCGCTGAAGACGCCGGTGCAGACCGCAGTCAAGCGCGTCGACGAGCAGGCCTTCGCCCTGCTCAACGGCCAGAACCTGATGTTCTGCGAGGACGCAGCGCGCCGCATCCAGGACGCGCTGGAGCAGGACGAGCGCATCAGCGACTTCTGGCTGCGCGCCACCCATCGCGAAAGCCTGCATCCGCACGACGCGGTCGCGGTGGCCACCAAGGGCGTGCCGGGCGGCTACACGGCGCTGCCGGACGGGCTCGCCGCGCGCTGATCAGCGCTCCCGCCCCCGCAGCGGATCGATCCGCACGTCGAACCAGTTCATGCCCCAGTGCAGGTGCGGCCCGGTCGCACGCCCGGTCGCGCCGACGGCGGCCACCACCTGGCCCTGTTCCACCCGGTCGCCGACCCGCACGTCGATGCGCGAGAGGTGCAGGAAGTTCGAGCTGATGCCGTGGCCGTGGTCGATGATCAGGGTGCCGCCGGTGATGTAGTAGTCGGCCGCGGCCAGGGTCACCACGCCGGCCGCGGGCGCCTGCACCGGCGTGCCCGCGGGCGCGGCGATGTCCATGCCCGAATGCGGGCTGCCGGGTTTGCCGTTGTAGATGCGCTGGTTGCCGAAGCGTCCGCTCACCCGGCCCGCCACGGGCCAGACGAAGGGGCGCGCGAAGTCGGCGCGGGCGTCGTCGCGCATGCGGGCGGCGCCTACCTCGGCCGCCTCCCGCGCGATGCGCGCGGCCACCGCCGGCGGCGGATCGACGGTCCGGGGCGGCACCCCGCGCACGTGTTCCACCGGCCAGTCCCGCGGCGTGACGGCGATCCGGACCTGCTCGCGGCTGCCGTCCGGGCGCACCACCTCGACCGGCAGCGGCTCGCTCGCGTCGCGGCCGACGCCGAACACCACGCTGCCATAGCCGGTCACGCGCAGCTCGCGACCGCCGTGGCGCACCCGGCTGCCGGGCGGCACCTTGCCGACCACCATCGCGCCCTGGGGCACGCTGGCGGGAAAAACGATGCGGGCGGGATCGGCCGGGGCGGCGGCACCCGTCGCGGCCGCCGCCGACAGCAGCGCGGCCAGCAGCAGGCTCATCGCGCGAAGGCCAGGCGCCGGCCCTGCGGGGCGCCGACCAGCGTGCGGCCATCCCAGGCCAGCTGGCCGTTGACGTAGGTCGCCGCGACCCGCGAGCGGAAGGTCTCCCCCTCGAACGGCGACCAGCCGCACTTCGACAGCACGTCCTCGCGGCGCACGGTGAAGGGCGCGTCCGGATCCACCAGCACGAAGTCGGCGAAATAGCCCTCCCGCAGGAAGCCGCGTTCGGTGATTCCGAAACGCAGCGCCGGCGCATGCGCGATCTTCTTCACCAGGTGCGGCAGGCTGAAGTGGCCGTCATGGACCTTTTGCAGGGCGCAGCTGAGGAAATCCTGCACCAGCGGCAGGCCCGACGGCGCAGAGATGTACGGCTGCTGCTTCTCCGCCAGGGTGTGCGGGGCGTGGTCGGTTGCCAGCACGTCGATCCGGTCCTCGGCGACGGCGCGGATGATCGCCGCGCGGTCGCTGGTTTCCTTGATCGCCGGGTTGCACTTGATGAAGTTGCCGCGCGTGGCGTAATCCGGCCGCGCGAAGTGCAGGAAATGCACGCAGGTCTCGGCGGTGATCCGCTTGCCCTCGACCGGGCCGGGTTCGAACAGCATCAGCTCCTCGGCGGTGCTGATGTGCAGCACGTGCAGGGCGGTGCCGTGCCTCTTGGCCAGCTCGATCGCCAGCCGGGTGGACTTGATGCAGGCTTCGCGCGAGCGGATGACGCCGTGCAGGTCGACCGGGATGTCGTCGCCGTATCTGGCCTTCGCCTTGGCCATCTCGGCGTCGATCATCGGCGTGTCCTCGCAGTGCGTGATGATCGGCACGCGGCACTCGCGGAACATGGCGTCCAGGATGGCCGGGTCGTCCACCAGCATGTTGCCGGTGGACGCGCCCATGAAGATCTTCAGGCCCGGCGTGGTGGCCGGGTCGATGCGCTTGACGTTCTCCAGGTTGTCGTTCGACGCGCCGAAGTAGAAGCCGAAGTTGGCGCGCGAACGGCCCGCGGCGCGCCGGTACTTGTCCTCCAGGGCGTCGTTGTCCAGCGTCGGCGGCTTGGTGTTGGGCATTTCCAGGTAGCTGGTGACGCCGCCGGCCACCGCTGCCGCCGGTTCGGTGTCCAGGTCGCCCTTGTGCTCCAGGCCCGGCTCGCGGAAATGCACCTGGCCGTCGATGACGCCGGGTAGCAGCCACTGGCCGCGGGCGTCGCGCACGGGTTCGCCCTCGCGCGCGGACAGGTCGGCGCCGATCTGCTCGATGCGGTCGCCGCGCACGCGCAGGTCGCCCTCGAACTCACGGCCTTCGTTGACGATGCGGGCGTTCTTGATCAGCAGGGAAGTCATGGCGTCCTCTTGTCGGGCCAGGTGTCGGGGACCGGATCCAGGCCGCCGGGGTGGAAAGGATGGCAGCGGCCGATGCGTTTCGCGCCCAGCCAGCTGCCGCGGACCACGCCGAAACGCTCGATCGCCTCCATGGTGTAGACCGAACAGCTGGGATGGAAACGGCAGCGCTGGCCCAGCAGGGGGCTGATGAGCAGTTTGTAGCCACGCAGCAGCAGGATGGCGGGTTTTTTCACTGATTGCGCCGGACTGGCGTGAGGACTAAGGTTGCCGCTGGTGAAGGACTAGGCTATAACACGCCGCCTTCGAGCCTCAAGGAAAGAGAGGAATTGCCCTAGTGGCCGCTAAGAAACCCGCAAAGAAGGCCGCCAAACCGGCCGCCAAGAAGCCCGTCAAGGCCAGCAAGCCGGCGAAGAAGCCGGCTGCCAAGGCCAAGCCGGCCGCCAAGCCCGCCAAGAAGGCCAGCAAGCCCGCCAAGAAGGCCGCCAAACCCGTCGCCAAGGCCAAGCCCGCCGCGAAGCCGGCGAAGAAGGCCGCCAAGCCTGTCGCCAAGAAGGCTGCTGCCAAGCCCGCCGCCAAGCCGGCCGCCAAGGCCGTCGCCAAACCCGCGCCCAAGCCTGTCGCCAAGCCGGCGGCCAAGCCGGTGGCCGCACCTGCGGCCAAGGCCAAGCCTGCGGCGGCCCCCGCGCCGGTGGCCAAGGCCGTGCCCGCGCCCGCGGCCAAGCCCGCGCCGGTCCGACGCGAGCCGGGCGTGCGCGCCGGCTACGTCAAGCCCGCCGCGCCGCGCCCCGAGCGCATGAAGCCGGCGCCGTCGCGCGAACGCGTGGTGCTGCCGGCGGGCTACAAGCCCTCGGCGAAAGAGGAATACATGGGCCCGATGCAGCTCGAGTATTTCCGCCAGCGCCTGCTGCAGTGGAAGGACGACCTGGTCGAGGAGTCCAAGCAAACCATCGAGAACCTCAAGGAGGAAGTGCGCGACGTCGGCGACGAGGCCGAGCGCGCCAGCCGCGAATCCGAGAACTCGCTGGAACTGCGCACCCGAGACCGCTACCGCAAGCTGATCAGCAAGATCGACAGCACGCTCAAGCGCATCGAGGACGGCAGCTACGGCTACTGCGTGGACACCGGCGAAGAAATCGGCCTGGAGCGCCTCGAGGCGCGCCTGACCGCCGAGCGCACCATTGACGCGCAGGAGCGCTGGGAACACCGCCAGAAGCAGATGGGCGAATGATCCCCGCAACAGCGCTTTGAAGAAGAAGCCCCGCCTCGGCGGGGTTTCTTTTTTTACCTCACCCCACCAGTTTCTGCAGCAGCCGGTCGAGCGTCGCTTCGGGGTCGCCGCAGCGGCCGGTGTGGACCGGCGACGTCTGGATGATGGAGCTGCGCCGGGCGGTGAGCCAGTGGAAACGCGCCCGCGGCGGCAGCGCGCCGATCGGGCCCGCGTCGGCATGGCCGGCGCAGATCGCCGGGATCGCGGCCAGGTGGCGGCGCACCAGCTCCAGGTCCACGTCCGGCGCCAGCGCCAGCAGCCGGGACTCGTCCAGCGCGATGCGCGCACCCAGGAAGCCGAGCTTCTGGCAGGAAAGGATCACGCCCGCGTTGACGAATTCCTCGCGCTCGATCCGCGGCACGACGCGGATCACGGCGTAGTCGTAGGTGTCAGCCGCGTGCATCGATGGCCTCCTGGACGAAGCTCCGGCGCGCCAGCCGGCGGCAGAAGTAGTCGACGTAGGCACGGCGCTGGGTGTCCGGATCGCCGATAGCGGCGTCCAGCAGCAGCGAATCGGGCACCTCGGCGACGATGCCGGCGATGGTGCCGGCGTCCAGCCGTGGCGCCAGCGCCGCATCGGCCGCCGCCAGCCCGCTGGCCAGCGGCAGCAGCACATGGTCGCGGATCATCGGGAAGGGTTTGTCCGCGGCGGCGGGATCGCCGTCCCAACCGTGGTGGAAATACAGCGCCGCGCCGTGGTCGATCAGCCACAGCCGCCGGTGCCAGGCCAGCAGGTTGGTGTTGCGGGCGCTGCGGTCGACATTGCTGGTGAAGGCGTCGTGCCAGACGATGCGCGAGGCCAGGTCCGCGTCCACCGGATCGGCCACCGGGTCGAAGTTCGCCGAGCCCGGGAGGAAATCCAGCGCGACGTTGGTGCCGCCGCTGGCGCGGATCAGCTCCTGGATCTCGGGGTCGGGTTCGGTGCGCGCCAGTTCCGGATCCAGCGCGGCCAGCACGATCTCGGGCACGTCCAGCCCCAGCCTGCGGGCGATGCCGCCGGCGATGACCTCGGCGACCAAGGCTTTGGGGCCCTGGCCGGCGCCGCGGAACTTGAGCACGTACAGCCCCTCGTCATCCGCCTCCACCAGGGCCGGCAGCGAACCGCCCTCGCGCAGGGGCGTGACGTATCGGCCAACCGTGATGGTGCGCAGTGCCATGTGGCCGGGGCTCAGCGGCCGCCACCGAAGTCGTAGAACTTCCAGTCGGCCTTGAGATCACCCGGCGGCAGCTCGCCGAGCAGGCGCGAACGCACCACGGCCACCGGCATCGGGCCGCCCTTGAGGATGGCGTCGTGGAACTCGCGCTCGCTCATCTTGCCGGCGCCGACGATCTCGTCGTGCAGGGCGTAGAACTGCAGGCCGCCGATCATGTAGGCGATCTGGTAGAGCGGGCCGTAGTCGCCGGCGAAGCTGCGGCGCACTTCGGCGCGGGCGTTCTCGCGCTCGTGCCCGACCCGCTCGACCAGCAGGTCCACGGCCTGGTCGGGCGTCATCTTCTCCAGGTGGAAACCCAGCGAGAACAGGATGCGGGCGGCGCGGTGGCTGCGCCAGAACAGCATGCCGATCCGGTCTTCCGGCGTCCTGGCGAAGCCGCGGTCCCAGAGGCGGAACTCCCAGTACAGCGCCCAGCCTTCGGTCCAGAAGGGCGTGTCGAACAGTTCGCGCTGGGTCTGGTAGCGGCTGTTGTAGAAATACTGAAGGTGGTGCCCCGGGATCAGCTCGTGGTGCACCACCGCGCGGCTGAAGTGGCGGTTGTTGCCGCGCAGGGCCATCAGCTTCTTGTCGTGCGGCATGGTG
>CBFGOZ010000083.1:0-9460 GCA_965650505.1 uncultured Arenimonas sp. | reverse complement strand
GTGATCGAGCGCATCCAGAACGGCCTGCTGGCGCCGGCCCAGGTGGCCCTGGGCAAGGACTTCGTGATGCCCGACCTGCCGCAGATGGAATCGGTGGCCTGGCCGCTGCTGCAGCAGCGGCCGGCGCACCTGCTGCCGCGCAAGTTCAGCAGCTGGGACGCGCTGCTGGCCGACGCCGCCCAGCAGGTGCGCGACCAGATCCGCGGGCCGGCCGGCGCGCGCACCTGGGGCTCGCGCAACACCGCGGCGATCTGCCATCCGCTGGCCGGCGCGCTGCCGGCCTTCGCGAAATCCTGGCTGTGCATGCCGGCCGACCCGCTGCCCGGCGACGGCAACATGCCGCGGGTGCAGGGTCCGGCCTTCGGCGCCAGCCAGCGCATGGTGGTCGCGCCGGGCCACGAGGCCGAGGGCTTCATCCACATGCCCGGCGGCCAGAGTGGCCACCCGCTGTCGCCGTTCTGGGGCGCGGGCCACGACGCCTGGGTGCGCGGCGAGGCCACGCCCTTCCTGCCCGGGGCAACCGAACACCGCCTCGAACTCCGGCCGAAAATGTGAACAAGTTCACACTTTGGTGAACAGAAGCTGACAGGCGTCACGATTTCGGCCATAAACGGGGCGCTGCCCGGCCCGCTCCGCCGGCGCAGGGACGGGAAGATCGCCGTCAGGGGGAGCGATCTGCCGCACCGATTCGTAGAACCGGCGAGGTGGATTCGGATGGACCTTTTGATTTCAGTGCTGACGCAATGGCGTCGCAGCATGCTTGCCCGCCAGGCCGGCGCCGTCCGCCAGGCCGTGCTGGGCATGAACCCCGAACAGCGCAAGCAGGCCGCGGACATGACCCTGGCCGAGATCCAGGCCGCGGCCGTGCTGCCGCAGCCGCACCTGCACGGGGACAACGACCCTTCGATGTACCGGCCCTGGAGCCCGGTGGCCGCCACCGCGGCCAGGCGCGTGGCCGATCGCTCGATCCAGCTGCGCCAGCGCGCGGTCGCGATGTGGCTGGCGGTGGTCTACCACGAGACCCGGCACGCCCGGCACGAGGGCCTGGTCGCGGTGCACCGCGAGGTGCTGGGCATCCTGCGCGAGCTCAAGGACCACAAGGTCGCGGACCGCGCCGAACGCGCCTGGTTCAACGCGGCGGCCTGACTTACACCGGGGGAGACGGCGGGAGGTTCAGGCGAGCAGCAGGCGCTCGGCGATGGCTCGGTAAAGCGTGGGGAGACGCTCGAGTTCCGCCAGTGCCACGCGCTCGTCCACCTTGTGGATGCTGGCGTTGATGGGCCCCAGCTCCACCACTTCGGCGCCAAGGGGCGCGATGAAACGGGCATCCGAAGTGCCGCCGCCGGTGTTTTCCTCCGGCACCACCCCGCACAGCTCCTGCATCACGCCGCGCGCGGCGACGCGCAGCCGGCCCTCGCCGGTGCGGAAGGGTTCACCGCCGCGGTGCCAGCGCAGGTCGTATTCCAGGCCGTGGCGATCGAGCACGGCCTGCACCTCGGCCTCCAGCGCTTCGGCCTGCCAGCCCGGGTTGTAGCGGAAGTTGAACACCACCTCGCAGTGGCCCGGGATGACGTTGTTGGCGCCGGTGCCGGCGTGGATGTTGGAGATCTGGAAGCTGGAGGCCGGGAACTCCGGATAGCCCTCGTCCCAGCGGCGCGCGCAGAGCTCGGCCAGCGCCGGCATGGCCTGGTGGATCGGGTTGCGCGCCTTCTCGGGATAGGCCACGTGGCCCTGGATGCCGCGCACGGTCAGGGTGCCCGACAGGGTGCCGCGGCGGCCGACGCGCAGCAGGTCGCCGAGTCGTTCCTTCGACGAGGGCTCGCCGGTGACGCAGAAGTGGATCGGCTGGCCGCTGCGGCGGAAGTGCTCGGCGACGCGGCGCACGCCGTCGATGGCGTCGCCCTCCTCGTCCGAGGTCAGCAGCAGGGCGATGGTGCCCGGATGCCGGGGGTGCGCCGCCACGAATTGTTCCAGCGCGACCACGAAGGCGGCGACGCTGCCCTTCATGTCGGCGGCGCCGCGGCCGTAGAGATGGCCGTCGCGTTCGGTCGGCTCGAAGGGATCGCTGGCCCAGGCCTCGCGCGGGCCGGGCGGCACCACGTCGGTGTGGCCCAGGAAACACAGCACCTCGCCGCCCTGGCCGTGCGTGGCCCAGAGGTTCTTCACCGCGCCGAAATCGATCTGTTCGCAGCGGAAGCCGGCCTTCGCCAGCCGTTCCGAGATCAGCGCCTGGCAGCCGGCGTCGTCCGGCGTCACCGAGGGCCGGGCGATCAGGTCGCGGGTCAGGGCCAGCACGTCGCTCATTTCTTGATCCCGAAGCGCAGCTTCCAGGCATTGTCGGTGAAACCGACGCCGACGGTGCCGTCGGCCGTGACCAGCACCGGACGTTTCACCAGCGCCGGATGCTCCTTCAGCAGCAGGGTCCATTCCGGGTCGCTTCCGGGCGACTTGCGCGCCTCCGGCAGCTGGCGCCAGGTGGTCGAGGCCTTGTTGATCAACTTGTCCCAGCCGCCGAGCTGGTTCGCCCAGGCCTTCAGGGTTTCGGCCGGCACGCGGTTCGCGCGGTAGTCGACGAAGCTGTGCTCGATCTCGAAACGCTTGAGCCAGTTGCGCGCCTTCCTGCAGGTATCGCAGTTGTCCAGGCCGTAGACGGTGACGCTCATTCGGCGGCGCCCCGCAGCAGTTCGTTCACCGAGGTCTTGGCGCGGGTCTTGGCGTCCACCTGCTTCACGATCACGGCGCAGTACAGCGAGTATTTCCCGTCGGCCGAGGGCAGCGAGCCCGAAACCACCACGCTGCCGGCCGGCACGCGGCCATACGTGATCTCGCCGGTGGCGCGGTTGTAGATGCGCGTGCTCTGGCCGATGAACACGCCCATGCCGATCACGCTGCCCTTCTCCACCACCACGCCTTCCACCACCTCGGCGCGGGCGCCGATGAAGCAGTCGTCCTCGATGATCGTCGGGCTGGCCTGCAGCGGCTCGAGCACGCCCCCGATGCCGGCGCCGCCGGACAGGTGGCAGTTCTTGCCGATCTGGGCACAGCTGCCGACCGTGGCCCAGGTGTCGACCATGGTGCCGGCGCCGACGTGGGCGCCGATGTTCACGAAGCTCGGCATCAGCACCACGTCCTTGCCGATGTGGGCGCCGGCGCGGACGATCGCGCCGGGAACCACGCGCGCGCCCAGCTTCTGGAAGTCGGCCTCGTCGAAGCCTTCGAAGCGCAGCGGCACCTTGTCCCAGTAGGGCGCCGGATAGCTTTCCACCAGCTGCATGTCGTTGACGCGGAAATACAGCAGCACCGCCTTCTTCAGCCACTGCTGGGTCTCCCAGCCCTTGCCGGCCGGCGTGGCCACGCGCGCCTTGCCCGACTCCAGCAGCGCGATCGCCTCCTCCACCGCCGGGCGGGTGGAGCCGTCGATCTCGGCCACGCTCAGCGTGGCGCGGCGCTCGAAGGCGTCCTCGATGATGGCCTGCAGCTGCTCAGTGCTGGGCTTCTTTCTTGCCATGTTCCGTCTCTCCATCGACGCAGGCCACGATGGCCTGGCGCAGCTTGTCCAAAAGGGCCTGGTCGCCGATCGCGCGGTCGCGCTCGTCGGTGAGCAGGAAGAAGTCCTCCACCTTCTCGCCGAAGGTGGCGATGCGGGCATCGTGCACGCGCAGCCGGTGCTGGCGCAGCACCTGGGCCACGCCGGCCAGCAGGCCGGGCTGGTCGGTGCAGACCAGGCTCATGCGGGTGCGGCTGCCGTCGGCCAGGTGGTCGAAGTCCACCCGCGCCGGCACCCGGAAGTGGCGCAGCTGGCGCGGCGCGGCGCGTTTGGCCGGGCGCACGCGGGCCGGATCGCGCAGCGCGGACTGCAGCGCCGACACCACCGCGGCCGGTTCGGGCGGCGTGCCCTGCGGCGCGATCAGCTGGAAGGAGTCGAGCGCGTGGCCGTCGGCGGAGTTGAGCACGCGCGCTTCCAACACGTTCAGGCCGAGCCGGTCGAGCGTGGCGACGATGGCGGCGAACAGGCCGTCGCGGTCGGGCGTGCGCACGAACACCTCCAGGCCGCTGTCCTGCAGGTGGGGGCGCACCAGCACCAGGGTTTCCGCGCCGCCGGATTCGGCGATGCCGCGGGTCTGCCAGGCGATCTGTTCGGGCCGGTAGCGCAGGAAGCCGACGTCGGGATAGGCCGCCCAGATGCGCTCGACCTCGGCCTGGTCCAAGCCCTCGCCCAGCAGGCGCTCCATCGCCACGGCGCGGGTCTCGGCCATGATCTCGTTGGCGTGCACGCGGTTCTCGAGCCCGCGCCGCAGCGCGAAGCGCGTGGCCGCGTACAGGTCGGCCAGCAGCCGGTCCTTCCAGGCATTCCAGAGCTTGGGGCTGGTGCCGGCGATGTCGGCGCAGGTGAGCAGGTAGAGGTAGTCCAGGTGTTCGCGGTCGGCGACCTTGCCGGCGAAGCGCGCCACCACGTCCGGGTCGGAGATGTCCTGGCGCTGCGCGGTCACCGACATCAGCAGGTGCTGTTCGACCAGCCAGGCCAGCAGGTCGGCGTCGGCCTCCGGCAGGGCGTGCGCGGCGGCGAAGGCGCGCGCGTCCACCGCGCCCAGCTCCGAATGGTCGCCGCCGCGGCCCTTGGCGATGTCGTGAAAAAGACCGGCCAGCAGCAGCAGGTGCGGCTTGCGCAGGCGCGGCAGCACTTCGTGGGCGATGGCGAAACGTTCGTCCACCCGGCGCGCGAAACCATCCATATGCGCCAGCACGGTCAGCGTGTGCTGGTCCACGGTGTAGACGTGGAAGAGGTCGTACTGCATGCGGCCCGAGACCTTGCCGAAGGCCGGCAGGTAGCGCGCCAGCACGCCCAGCCGCGCCATGCGGGTCAGCGTGGCCACCGCCTGGCGCGACTGCAACAGCTGCATGAACTGCTGGCGCACCTCCGGCGGCTGTTCGTCGTAGGGACGGACCGCGTGGAGCGATTCGCCCAGGGCGCGCGCGGTCTCGGAATGCAGGCCGCGCGCGTCGGGGTTCGCGTCCCAGGCCGCGAACAGCGCCAGCATCGGCGCCAGGCCTTCGCGCAGGGTGTCCGGCGCGCGCATCGCCAGGTAGCCGTGGCGCAGTTCGTAGCCCTCGCCCGCCGGCTGCGGCGCCTCGTGGCCGGAGAGCTGCTCCTCGAAACGCTGCAGCAGCCGGTCGTTGATCCGCATCACCGTGGCGGCACTGCGGAAGAAGCCCTGCATCATCTGCTCCACCGCCAGGTTGTCGCGGTGTTCGTCGGTCAGGCCGAGCATGGCCGCCAGCGCCTTCTGGTGGTCGAAGCCCAAGCGTTCCTCGCGCCGGTTGGCCAGCAGGTGCAGGCCGAAACGCAGCCGCGCCAGCACCCGCCACTCGCGTTCCAGGCTGGCGCACTCGTCCTCGCCCAGCAGGCCCAGCGGCACCAGGGCGCGCAGGCCGGGCACGCCGTACAGGCGCATGCCCATCCAGGTGACGGTCTGCAGGTCGCGCAGCCCGCCCGGGCCTTCCTTGATGTTGGGTTCCAGGTTGTGGGCGGTGTCGTGGAAGCGGGCGTGGCGGGCGCGCTGTTCGGCGCGCTTGGCGTCGAAGTAGGCGGCCGGCGGCCACAGCACCGACGGCGCCAGCGCGGCGGCCAGGCGGGAGGGCGCCGCGTCGTCGCCGGCCAGCACGCGGCACTCCATCAGCGCGGTGAGCACCGTGATGTCCGCGCGCGCCGATTCCACGCACTGGGCGATCGAACGCACGGCCTGGCTGGTGGCCAGGCCGGCGTCCCAGAGCCGGGAGAAGAAGCGGCCGATCGCGGCCTCGTGCGCCTTCTGGGCCTCCGGCTCGCCCAGCACCAGCAGGTCGATGTCGGATTGCGGATAGAGTTCGGCCCGGCCGTAGCCGCCGGTGGCCAACAGGTCCAGCGCGGCGCCGGCGGGCAGGTCGCGCGTCCAGGCCGAGACCACGACGGTGTCGCTGGCCTCGTTGCACAGCGACACCAGTCGGTCGATCGCCTCGCCGGCCTCGAAGCGGCGGCGCAGTTCGGCGCGGCGCGCGGCCAGGCCGGCCCTGGCGGTGTCGCGCCAGGCGGCATCGTCCGGGGCGGCGGCCAGGGCCGCGGACAGCGGGAGTTCGGGCGAGGCAGGGACGGCGCTCATCGGCCGGCCCCGGTCACAGCTCGTTGTCGTCGCCGGGCAGGCGGGTCAGGATCTCGACGCCGTCGTCGGTGACCGCCACCGTGTGCTCCCACTGCGCCGACAGCGACTTGTCGCGGGTCACCACGGTCCAGCCGTCGTTGAGCAGCTTGGTGTGGCGGCTGCCCTCGTTGATCATCGGCTCGATGGTGAAGGTCATGCCCTTCTGCAGCACCACGCCGCTCATCGGCTGGCCGTAGTGCAGGACCTGCGGGTCCTCGTGGTAGATCTGGCCGATGCCGTGGCCGCAGTACTCGCGCACCACGCTGAAGCGCTGGGCCTCGGCATAGGTCTGGATGGCGTGGCCGATGTCGCCCAGGGTGGCGCCGGGCCTGACCGCCCGGATGCCCCGGAACATGGCCTCGCGCGTCACCTCGACCAGGCGCTTGGCCTTGATGCTGGGCTCGCCGACGAAATACATGCGGCTGGTGTCGCCGTGCCAGCCGTCCTTGATCACGGTGACGTCGATGTTGACGATGTCGCCGTCCTTCAGGACCTTGGCCTCGGACGGGATGCCGTGGCAGATGACGTTGTTGACCGAGGTGCAGATGGTGGCCGGGAAGCCCTTGTAGCCGACATTGGCCGGAATGGCCTTCTGCACGTCCACGATGTGGTCGTGGCAGATCCGGTCCAGTTCGGCGGTGGTCACGCCCGGCTTCACGTGCGGGGCGACCACCTGCAGCACCTCGGCGGCCAGTCGGCCGGCCACGCGCATGCGCTCGATGTCCTCGGGGGTCTTGATGGTGATCCTCATGGGCCGGGATTATCCCTTACTTGCGGGTACTTGGGCCAGCGGGCTATACTCCCGCGGCTCGAAAACCGGCTTGCCCGGCCTCGAACCGCCCACGCCGGGCGTCACCGGCGAATACACACGCCAGGCCTTCCCCCGTCCCGGGGTGCCTCGGGTCCTCCCGAGGTTCGAGACGGCAGCCTGGCGGAGGCCCAACCCCGGAGCTCCGAAGCCGCCAGCGCGCGGCCGGCTCCCTGTCGTGAAAGGAAATACCGTTATGACCCAGGTCACCATGCGCCAGATGCTGGAAGCCGGCGTGCACTTCGGCCACCAGACCCGCTACTGGAACCCCAAGATGGGCCCGTACATCTTCGGCGCCCGCGGCAAGATCCACATCATCAACCTCGAGAAGACCCTGCCGCTGTTCGTGGACGCGATGAACTTCATCTCGGCCATCGCCCAGAAGCGCGGCACCATCCTGTTCGTCGGCACCAAGCGTTCGGCCCGCGAGTCCATCAAGGAAGAGGCGACCCGCTGCAACCAGCCGTACATGAGCATGCGCTGGCTGGGCGGCACCCTGACCAACTTCGCCACCGTGAAGAAGTCGGTCGCCCGCCTGAAGGAGCTCGAGGCCGCCGAAACCGACGGCACCTTCGAGAAGCTGGTCAAGCACGAAGTGCTGGGCCTGCGCCGCGAGCGCGACAAGCTGGAATCGTCGCTGGGCGGCATCAAGGAGATGAACCGCCTGCCGGACGCGCTGTTCGTGATCGACATCGGCCACGAGAACATCGCCGTGCAGGAAGCCAAGAAGCTCGGCA
The DNA here is from genome assembly GCA_965650505.1 of uncultured Arenimonas sp. Taxonomy (GTDB): domain Bacteria; phylum Pseudomonadota; class Gammaproteobacteria; order Xanthomonadales; family Xanthomonadaceae; genus Arenimonas. Next base: position 1,739 of record CBFGOZ010000083.1, on the reverse strand, counting down.
TCCCGGTCATCGCCGTGGTCGACACCAACTACGACCCGAACCTGGTGGACTACCCGATCCCGGGCAACGACGACGCCATCCGCGCCGTGCAGCTGTACGTGCGCGCCGCCGCCGACGCCGTGCTCGAAGGCAAGGCCGCCTCGCCGCAGGCCCACGTCGCCGCCGACGACTTCGTCGAGCTCGACGCCGAAGGCAACCCGGTCGCCAAGGAAGACAAGAAGGCCGCCCCGCGTGGCCCGCGCCCCCCGCGCGACGACAAGCGCCCGGCCCGCCGTCCGGCCGGCGACAAGCGCTAAGCAACACCTGCGTCATGCCGCGGCGCGACACTGCGCCGCGGCCCATCTTTCGAGCGCACCGATACCGTCGGCGCGCCCAATCAAATAGCTGGAGAACCCCATGGAAATCACCGCTTCCCTCGTGAAGGATCTGCGCGAGCGCACCGGCGCCGGCATGATGGAGTGCAAGAAGGCGCTCACCACCACCGGCGGCGACATCGACGCCGCGGCCGAGTGGCTGCGCAAGTCGGGCCTGGCCAAGGCCGACAAGAAGGCCGACCGCGTCACCGCCGAAGGCCGCATCGCCGTGGCCCAGGACGGCGGCAAGGCCGTGCTGGTGGAGATCAATTCCGAAACCGACTTCGTCGCCAAGGACGCCAACTTCATCGCCTTCACCGACGCCGTGGCCCAGGCCGCGCTGACCGCCGGCGCTACCGATGTCGAGGCGCTGAAGTCGGCCAAGCTGCCGTCCGGCGAGACCGTCGAGGAAGCCCGCGCCGCCGTCATCGCCAAGGTCGGCGAGAAGGTGGACGTGCGCCGCCTGGCCAAGGTGGACACCACGAACAACGTCGCCGCCTACATCCACGGCGGCCGCATCGGCGTGCTGGTCGAGCTCAAGGGCGGCGACGCCGAGCTGGCCCGCGGCATCGCCATGCACGTCGCGGCGATGAACCCGCCCTACAACAAGGCGGCCGACGTGCCGGCCGAGTTCCTGGCCAAGGAAAAGGAAATCGAGCTGGCCAAGATGTCGGACAAGGACAAGGCCAAGCCGGCCGAGATCCTCGAGAAGATCATCAGCGGCAAGGTCGCCAAGATCGTCAACGAGGTGACCCTGTACGGCCAGCCCTACGTGCTCAACACCGACCAGACGGTCGAGCAGGCCCTGAAGGCCGCCGGCGCCGACGTGGTCGGCTTCCAGCGCCTGGCGGTCGGCGAAGGCATCGAGAAGGTCGTCGAGGACTACGCCGCGGAAGTCGCCAAGGCCATGGCGGTCTGATGGCGATGGTTGGGCATTCGCCCAACCACCCCCAAGATCCGCTGCGCGTATCTCGGGCCCCGGCCTCACCACTTCCGATCCCCGCGCCTTCGGCGCGCCCCCTTACCAAGGGGGCTTTGCTCCAGGCGGGATCCGGAGAACAAAAAACCCCGCATTTTGCGGGGTTTTTTGTTGGCCGTCGTCAGCCGTTGGTTCTCTGGAAGTAGATTTCTTCGTAGGGCTGGACGACCACCCAGCCTTCGCCGTGGAATTTCAGCTGAATGCTCTCGCCGGAGCCGCGGCCGAACAGCGTGCCGACGGTGATGTCGGTGGCGACCTCGGGGCGCAGGCCGCCGGACCAGGCGACGGTGGCGTTGGGGTCGGTGAAGATGGGGCCGTCCTTGCGCGAGACCCGCAGCGTCATCGGCTCGTAGTGCGACGTGATCGCCACCAGCCCGCTGCCGCTCAGCCGCACGTTGAACAGCCCG
>CBFGOZ010000082.1:0-9463 GCA_965650505.1 uncultured Arenimonas sp. | reverse complement strand
ATCCTTCGCCCATGCATCTCACCTTCGGGCAGCGGTTGATGTTGGGCCTGTATTCGCTGGTCCTGCACATCGCCTTCCCGGTCACCCTCTACCACCTGATCTGGCGCGGCCTGCGCCAGCGGGAATACCTGCACCGCTGGAACGAACGCTATGCCTGGCCCGGCGACGAGCCGCTGCCGGAAGGCACGATCTGGGTGCATGCGGTGTCGGTGGGCGAGGTGCTGGCCGCGCGTCCGCTGGTGGACGGCCTGCTCGCGAACCACCCGGACCGCCCGCTGCTGGTGACCACGATCACGCCCACCGGTTCCGAACGCGTGCGCGCGCTGTGGGGCGACCGGGTCCACCACGTCTACCTGCCCTACGACCTGCGCAGCATGGTGCGGCGTTTCCTCGACCGCGCCCGGCCGGCGCTGGCGGTCATCGTCGAAACCGAGATCTGGCTCAACCTCTACGTCGAATGCGGCCGCCGCGGCATTCCGCTGGTGATGGTGAACGCGCGCCTGTCGCAGCGGTCGCTGCGTGGCTACCTGCCGGTGCGGGCCCTGGCGCGGCTGGCGATGCGGGCGGTTCGCCTGGTCGCCGCGCAGTCGACGGCGGACGCCGAGCGGCTGTCGCGCATCGGCGCCGATCCGGAGCGGATCGTGGTCACCGGCAACCTCAAGTACGACCTGGACGTGCCGGCGGGCCTGGCGGCGCAGGCGCGGACCTGGCGCGCGGCCTGGGGTGCCGCGCGGCCGGTCTGGATCGCGGCCAGCACCCATCCGCCGGAAGAGGAGCCGGTGCTGGAGGCGCATGCTCGGTTCCTGGCGCGCCATCCGGACGGGCTGCTGCTGTGGGCGCCCCGGCACCCGGAACGGTTCGCGCCGGCCGCCGAAACGGCGCGGGCCCAGGGTCTGGTCGTGCGCACCCGGCGCGGCGACGGCCTGCCGGCGCCCGCCACCCAGGTGTTTGTCATCGACACCATCGGCGAACTGCTGGGCTTCTTCGCCGCGGCCGACGTCGCCTTCGTCGGCGGCAGCCTGTGCGAGGTCGGCGGGCACAACGTGCTGGAACCGGCCGCCCTCGGCGTGCCGAGCGTGGTCGGCCCCCACACCTTCAATTTCGCCGAAGTCACCCGGCGCATGCGCCAGGCGGGTGCGCTGGTGCAGGTAGCCGACGCGGCGGCGATGGCGGACGCGGTGCTGGACCTGATGGCGGATCCGGCGCGACGCGCCGGCATGGGGTCCGCGGGCCGGACCCAGATGGCCGAATTGTCCGGCGCGCTGGCGCGGACCCTGGCCCTGATAGACGGGGTGTTGGCCGACCGGCGCGCCTGAGCGGCGCGCCGGCGGTGTGGATTTATTCCGCGGTGCCGTTGGCGTCGGCGGCGAGCGAGGCCTCGGCGTCGGCGACCAGGACGGCGTTCACTTCCTGCAGGTCGCTGAGCTCGATGGTGCCGGCGGCCTGCTTCAGGCGCAGCGTGTTGACCAGGAAGGCGTGGCGCGCGCGGGCGTACTCGCGCTGGGCCTGGAACAGCGCCTGCTGGCTGATCAGCACGTCCACGATGGTGCGGGTGCCGACTTCCAGGCCGGCTTCGCTGGCCTCGTAGGCGGCCTGGGCGGAGACCACCGACAGGCGGCGGGCCTCGACCTCGGCCTCACCCGCCGACAGCGAACGCTGGGCGTTGCGGGTCTGGCGCACGACGGCGCGGCGCTGCTGCTCAAGCTGGTCGGCGGCGACGTCGCGGTAGTCCACGGCCTGGCGCACGCCCGACTGGGTGGCGAAGCCGTTGAAGATCGGCACGCTCAGGGTCACGCCGACGGTGCTGCCGCCGCCGGAGGTGTTCGGGCCGCCCGGGTACTGGTTCTGCCAGCCGGCTTCGTCGCCGATGGACGCGGACAGGCCCAGGGTGGGCAGGTGGCCGGAGCGGGCGGTGGCGATGTCGCGCTCGGCGGCCGCCAGGGCCAGCTCGCGCGACAGCAGGGTCGGGTTGCGTTCGGTGGCGATGGCGACCCAGTCCTGGCCCGCCAGTTCCTCGGTGTTCACCGGCTTGTAGTCCGGCGACAGGCCCATCAGGTTCTCCAGCGGCTCGCCGGTGATCTCGGCCAGGGCCTCGCGGCTGTCCTCGAGTGCGGTGGCGGCGGCGATGGCGTTGGCGCGCGCCGTGTCGTAGCGGGCGCGGGCCTCGTGCACGTCGGTGATCGGCGCCAGGCCGACTTCCAGGCGCTTCTCCGCCTGGTCGAGCTGGCGCTTGACCGAGCGCTCCTCGGCACGCGAGGACGCGAGCGTCTCGATCGCGGTCAGCACGTTGAAGTAGGCGTCGGCGACGCGCACCAGCAGGTTGTCGGCGGCGGCCTTGTAGTCGGCGTCGGCCTGGTCGCGGCGCAGCTTGGCGGCGCTGAGGCTGGTGTAGTTGCCGTGGTCGTAGATCGACTGGCTGAGGCTCAGGCCGTAGCTGCGGCCGCGGCTGTAGAGGTCATCGCCGCGGGTGCGGTTGTCGGTGAGGCTGGCCGTGCCGGTGAGGTTGGGCAGCAGGCGGGCGCGGCTCTGCACGACGTTCTCGCCGATGGCCTGTCGGGTCGACTCGGCGGCGGCGAGCTGCGGATCGCTCTGGCGCGCCATCTCGTAGGCCTGCATCAGGTCGGCGGCGCTGGCGGAACCGGCGGTGGCGCCGGCCAGCAGGATGGCGAAGCTCAGGGGACGGAGGCTCAGGCGCATTGGGGAGGGTCCTGGTGTCTTTCAGAAAGAGAAATGCGGCGCCGGGGCGGCACCGTGCAGATAGGGAACATCGGTTTCGAACAGGCTTTCGCGATGGAAGCCTTCGCCGCGGCGGGTGATGCGCAGCGCCTCCTGCACCGGCGACTGGCCGTGGATCACGAACAGGCGGCCGCCGGGCTTGAGCCACGCGCCGAAACGTTCGGGGTCGGTGGCCACCGCGCCGGTGACGCAGATGGCGTCGAACTGGCGGCCGGGCTGCCAGTCGAACACGTCGGCGGTTTCCAGCCGGACATTGGTGACGTTGTCGGCGACCAGGCGGGCGCGGGTGCGCTCGATGAAGTCGGCATGGCGATCGATGCTGACCACGTCGCGGGCGAGCTTCGCCAGGCAGGCGGTGATGAAGCCCGAACCGGTGCCGATCTCCAGCACCTCGTCGTTGGCTTCGAGGTTCAGCGCCTGCAGCAGGCGGCCTTCGACCACCGGCTTCATCATCACTTCGCCATGCTCCAGCGGCAGCGGCAGGTCGGCGAAGGCCAGCTTGCGGTGGCGCACCGGCACGAAGTCCTCGCGCTGCACGGTCATCAGGGTCTCGAGCACGCGCGGGTCGAGCACGTCCCAGGGGCGGACCTGCTGTTCGACCATCGCAAAACGGGCCTGCTGGAAATCAATGGGCATGACGGCTAAATCCTTGAATCGCAAGGGTCGTGATTTTACGCCCCGGCCGGCGCCCGGCGGTAGTCGGACGTTCGGTCTGGTAACGGAAGGGACATGAAACCGTTGACCTGCGCGGATCGATTCCGGGCATGGACAGGATGCTGGGGCCCTGAACTACGGCCGTAGTGCCATTAGTCACCGCGACCGAGGACAGGGTGGGCGAGGGTTCAGGGCTCATCGCCGGGCCGGACCGTAGGCGCGCAGGAACAGGTCGACGGTGGCTTCGATGTGGCGTTCGACCTGCTCCGGCGAGTAGTGGTCGGCGATGCCGCAGAGCAGGCGCGCATGGCACTCGCCCTTGAGCAGGCAGAAGAACTGCGACGCGGCCAGGGTGCAGTCGGGCACGCGCAGTTCGCCGCCGGCGTCCTCGGCCCGCAGGAAGGCGGCCAGCGCTTCTTGGGTACGCTTGGGGCCGGCCTCCCAGAACATCCGGGGCAGATGGGAATCGCCCGGCAGCTGGCGCGACATGATCCGGTGGATCGAGATCGCCTCTTCGCTGGTGATCAGGCGGAAGAAGGCGCGGGCGATCCGCAGAAGGTGCTCGCGCACCGGGCCCTCGAAGCGGGCCACGAACAGGTCGGAGGGCAGCAGGTCCTCGCACTTGGCCTTCACCGCCTCGACGAACAGGGTGTCCTTGTCCTGGAAGTGGCTGTAGACCGTCAGCTTGGATACGCCCGCGGCCTGGGCGATGGCGTCCATGCTCACGCCGTCATAGCCCCGGGCCGGGAACAGCACCTTCGCGGCCTCGAGGATCGCGGCGCGCTTCTCGAGGTCCTTGGGGCGGCCGGGGGAGGGGGTCTTGGCGGTCAGGGTCATGGCGAAAAATATTATTGAACTCGGCGGTATTGTAAAGATAGTATACCCCCGGTTCAATAATTAGATGACCCTCCGATGAGCGCCGCGAGCCTGATTTCCCGCATTTTCCTTGTGTCGGGCCTGCTGGCCCTCGCCGCCTGCAGCAAGGATGCCCCCGAGGAGGGCCCGGCCCGGCCCGCGATGGTGGTGCAGCCCGGGGCCGCCGGTGCCGCCGCCAGCGCCTATCCGGGCGAGGTGCGGGCCCAGCATGAACCGGCCCTGGCCTTCCGCATCGGCGGCAAGATCAGCCGCCGCCTGGTCGACGTCGGTGACCGCGTCAAGGCGGGACAGCCCCTGGCCGAGCTCGATGCCGCGGATGTCGGCCTGCAGCTCGAGGCCGCCCGCGCCCAGCTGGCCTCGGCCGAATCCGACCTCGCGCTGGCTGACTCCGAACTGGAACGCTACAAGAGCCTGCTCGATCGCCAGCTGGTCAGCCGTTCGCTCTACGACGCCCGCGTCTCGGCGCAGCAGGCGGCGCAGGCGCGCGTGCGGCAGGCCAAGGCGCAGGCCGCGGTATCCGGCAACCAGGCGACCTATGCGGTGCTGCGCGCGCCGAAGGACGGCGTGATCGCCCAGCGCCAGGCCGAGGCCGGGCAGGTGGTGGCGGCGGGGCAGACGGTATTCGTGCTGGCCGAAGACGGCGAACGCGAGGTCGCGATCAGCGTGCCCGAGCAGAGCGCTGCGGATTTCACGCCCGGCCGCGCGCTCGCGGTCGAACTGTGGTCCGCGCCCGGCAAGCGCTTCCCGGGCAAGCTGCGCGAGATCGCGCCGGCCGCGGATCCGCAGGCCCGCACCTTCGCGGCCCGCGTCAGCTTCGATGCCGGCGCCACCCGCGCCGAGATCGGCCAGAGTGCGCGTGTCTACGCCCTGGCCGAAGACAGCCAGGCCCTGGCGGTGCCGCTCTCCGCGCTGCACGAGAAGGATGGACAACCCGCGCTGTGGGTGGTGGACCCGGCCAGCGCGCGGGTGAGCCTGCGTCCGGTCAAGGTCGGGCCCTATGGCGAACAGTCGGTCCCGGTGCTGGCGGGGCTGGAGCCGGGCGAGTGGGTGGTGGCGGCCGGCGTGCACCTGCTGCTGGAGGGCCAGCGCATCAAGCCGATCGACCGCGAAAACCGGCCGGTCGCACTGGGCGGCGACACGCCGGCTCGCGCCGCCGAAGCGCGCTGAGGGCGGCTGCCATGGCCTCCAACTTCAATCTCTCCGAGTGGGCGCTGCGCAACCGGCCGCTGGTGCTGTACGCGATGCTGGTGCTGGCCTTTGTCGGTTTCTTCAGCTACCAGCGCCTGGGCCAGTCCGAGGATCCGCCTTTCACCTTCAAGGTTATGGTGGTGCGGACCTTCTGGCCGGGCGCGACGGCTGAGGAGGTCGCGCGCCAGGTCACCGACCGCATCGAGAAGGAAGTGATGGAGACCGGGCGCTACGAATTCGTGCGCTCGTACTCCCGGCCGGGCGAATCGCTGGTGATGCTGATGGCGCGCGACTCGATGGTGTCGCGCGAGCTGCCCCAGCTCTGGTACGACGTGCGCAAGAAGGTCGGCGACATCCGCCAGACCCTGCCGCAGGGCGTGGTCGGCCCCTACTTCAACGACGAGTTCGGCGACACTTTCGGCAACATCTACGCGCTGCAGGGAGATGGCTTCGACTACGCCACCCTGAAAGACTATGCCGAGCGCATCGAGCTGGAGCTGCATCGCGTACCCGACGTCGGCAAGATCGAGCTGGTCGGCCTGCAGGACGAGAAGATCTGGATCGAACTCTCGAACACCAAGCTGGCCACGCTCGGCGTGCCGCTGGAGCAGGTGCAGCGGGCGATGGACGAGCAGAACGCGATCGCGCCGGCGAGTTTCTTCGAAACCGGCACCGACCGCGTGCAGCTGCGCGTGTCCGGCCGATTCGACAGCGTCGAGCAGATCCGCGATTTCCCGATCCGGGTCGGCGACCGCAGCTTCCGGCTGGGCGACGTGGCCGACATCAAGCGCGGCTTCGCCGATCCGGCGGCGCCGCGCATGCGCTTCATGGGTGAAAACGCCATCGGCATCGCCGTGGCCATGCGCGCCGGCGGCGACATCATCCGCCTGGGCGACGTGCTGGACCAGGAGTTCGCCCGGCTGCAGGAGAACCTGCCGGTCGGCATGACCCTGAAGAAGGTGTCCGACCAGCCCAAGGCCGTGCGCAGCTCGGTCGCCGAGTTCGTGCGGGTGCTGACCGAGGCGGTGGTGATCGTGCTGCTGGTCAGCTTCTTCTCGCTGGGTTTCCGCACCGGCCTGGTGGTGGCGCTGTCGATCCCGCTGGTGCTGGCGATGACCTTCGCGGCGATGCACTACTTCGGCATCGGCCTGCACAAGATCTCGCTCGGCGCCCTGGTGCTGGGCCTGGGCCTGCTGGTGGACGACGCGATCATCGCGGTCGAGATGATGGCGGTGAAGATGGAGCAGGGCTACGACCGCATGAAAGCGGCTGCCTTCGCGTACAAGTCCACCGCCTTCCCGATGTTGACCGGCACCCTGGTGACCGCCGCGGGTTTCCTGCCGATCGCCACCGCGGCCTCGAGCACCGGCGAATACACCCGCTCGATCTTCCAGGTGGTGACGATCTCGCTGATCCTGTCCTGGATCGCGGCCGTGGTCTTCATCCCCTACCTGGGCTACAAGCTGCTGCCGGCGCCCAAGCCGCACGACGACCAGGGCCAGGCCCACGACCCCTACGCGTCGAAGTTCTACCGGCGCTTCCGCGGCTGGGTGACCTGGTGCGTGCGCTACCGAAAGACCGTGATCGCGGTGACGGTGCTGGCCTTCGTCGCCTCGATCCTGATGTTCCGCTTCGTGCCGCAGCAATTCTTCCCGTCCTCGACCCGCCTGGAGCTGATGGTGGACCTGGAGCTGGCGGAAGGTTCGTCGCTGCACGCCACCGAGGCCGTCGCCCGGCGGCTCGAGGCCGAGCTGGCCACGCGCACGGACATCGAAAGCTACGTTGGCCATGTCGGCACCGGTTCGCCGCGCTTCTACTTGCCGCTGGACCAGAAGCTGCCGCAGGCCAGCTTCGCCCAGTTCGTGATCCTGACGCCGGACATCGAAGCGCGCGAAGCCGTGCGCGGCTGGCTGATCGGCCTGTTCGAGGAGAAGTTCAGCGACGTGCAGGCGCGCGTGTCGCGGCTGGAGAACGGGCCGCCGGTCGGCTTCCCGATCCAGTTCCGCGTCTCGGGCGAACACGTGGACGAGGTTCGCCGGCTGGCGCGCCAGGTCGCCGACAAGGTTCGCGCGAACGAGCACGTCACCAACGTCAACCTGGACTGGGACGAACCCAGCAAGGTGGTGCGCCTGCTCATCGACCAGGAGCGCGCGCGCGTGCTGGGCGTCAGTTCGGCGCAGGTGGCGGCCTTCCTGCGCGGATCGCTGTCGGGAACCTCGGTCAGCACCTACCGGGACGGCAACGAGTTGATCGAGATCCTGCTGCGCGGCCCGTCCGAGGAGCGCGAGCGCCTGAGCCTGCTCGGCAGCCTGGCCGTGCCCTCGGCCAGCGGCCGCGCGGTGCCGCTGGAGCAGATCGCCACGCTGGAATACGGATTCGAGGACGGCATCATCTGGCACCGCAACCGCTTGCCGACGGTGACCGTGCGCGCCGACATCTACGGCGAGCAGACGCCGCCCAGCGTCACCGCGCAGATCCTGCCGACGCTGGAGGAGATCCGCGCCACGCTGCCGCCGGGCTACCTGCTCGAGACCGGCGGCACGGTGGAGGATTCCGGCCGGGGCTCGAAGTCGGTCGCCGCCGGCGTGCCTCTGTTCCTGGGCGTGGTGACGACCCTGCTGATGCTGCAGCTGCGCAGCTTCCCGCGCACGGCCATGGTGCTGCTGACGGCGCCGCTGGGGCTGATCGGCGTGGTGCTGTTCCTGCTGGTGTTCCGGGTGCCCTTCGGTTTCGTGGCGATGCTGGGAACGATCGCGCTCAGCGGCATGATCATGCGCAACTCGGTGATCCTGGTGGACCAGATCGAACAGGACATCGCCGCCGGGCATCCGCCCACGCAGGCGGTGATCGACGCCACCGTGCGCCGCTTCCGCCCGATCGTGCTGACCGCGCTGGCGGCGGTGCTGGCGATGATCCCGCTGTCGCGCAGCGTGTTCTTCGGGCCGATGGCGGTCGCGATCATGGGCGGCCTCATCGTCGCCACGGCGCTGACCCTGCTGTTCCTGCCGGCCCTGTACGCGGCCTGGTTCAAGGTGCCGCCCCCGGCCCCGGAACCGGCCCCGTTGCCGGGCGCGCGCGTGCCCTTCGACTCTTCCCGTCCCTGAGCGGGATTGCCGGGCGTCTGGTCCCCGCCGCCCAGCCGTGGAAGAATGGCGGCCGGAAGCGGGGGTGCCCGGCGGGACGCGGGCTGAGAAATACCCTTCGAACCTGATCCGGTTGGTACCGGCGTAGGGAAGCTTCGCAATGAAATCCGGGGTCAGAGTGCATTTATCTGGCCGCCATCAGATAAATGCACTCTGACCCCGGATTTGATCGCGCCGCCGCTTCGTTCCGCCCCGCCAGGGGCCATAGAGGACGAAACGCATGAACGCCCTGCCCACCGAACTGCTGCGCCAGGCGCAGCAACTCTCCGAATCCGTCACCCGGCCGATCCCCGGCTCGCGCAAGATCCACGTCGAAGGCTCGCGCCCCGACCTGCAGGTGCCGATGCGCGAGATCGCGCTCGACCCGACGCCGCGCATGTACGGCATCCAGGAGCCGAACGCGCCCTTCACCGTCTACGACACCTCGGGCCCCTACACCGATCCGGCCGCGGCGATCGACCTGGGCGCCGGCCTGCCGGCGATGCGCGCGCGCTGGATCGCCGAACGCGGCGACGTCGAGCCGCTGCCCGGCCTGAGCTCGGACTTCGGCCGCGCCCGCGCCGCCGACCACCGGCTCGACGCCGTGCGTTTCCCGGCGCTGCGTCCTCCGCTGCGCGCCAAGGCCGGCGCCAACGTCACCCAGATGCACTACGCGCGCCGCGGCATCGTCACGCCGGAGATGGAATACATCGCCATCCGCGAGAACCAGCGCATCGAGGCGATCAAGGAAGCACACCTGCTGCGCCAGCACGCCGGCGAAAGTTTCGGCGCCGCGATCCCGAAGCTGATCACGCCCGAGTTCGTGCGCGACGAGGTGGCCCGCGGCCGCGCCATCATCCCGGCCAACATCAACCACCCGGAAATCG
>CBFGOZ010000081.1:0-9519 GCA_965650505.1 uncultured Arenimonas sp. | reverse complement strand
CCTTGGCTTCGCCGGCGATGGCGCGCGCCAGCAGGGTCTTGCCGGTGCCCGGCGGACCGACCATCAGCACGCCGCGCGGGATCTTGCCACCCAGCTTCTGGAACTTGCCCGGGTCGCGCAGGAACTCGACCAGCTCGCCCACTTCCTCCTTGGCCTCGTCGCAGCCGGCGACGTCGGCCAGGGTGACCTTGACCTCGTTCTCGCCCTGCAGCTTGGCGCGCGACTTGCCGAAGGACATGGCGCCCTTGCCGCCGCCCTGCTGCATCTGCCGCATCATGAAGAACCAGAAGCCGATGATCAGCAGCACCGGCAGGAAGTTGAGCAGGATGGTGAACAGCAGCGAGCGCTCGGACGGCTTCTCCTGCACCGTCACCACGTCGTTCTCGAACAGGGTGTCGACCAGGCGGGTGTCGCGAGGGTTGCTGGTGCTGAAGCGCGTGCCGTCCTTGCGCTCGCCGGTGATGGCCAGGCCGTTGTCGGCGATGACCACCTTGGCGACCCGGTCGGCTTTCACTTCCTCGATGAACTGGTTGTAGGACAGCTCGGTGCTGCCCCCGGCCGGGGCCGAGAAGCTCTGGAACACCGCCATCAGCACCACGGCGACGATCAGCCAGAGCAGGAGGTTTTTGGCCAGGTCGTTCATCAGTTCTTTCCTCGGCGCTTGCCCAGGGCCAGCGCATAAACTTCGTTCGACCGGCGGCGGGAGGCCGCCGGCTTGCGGATCACCAGCTTGTCGTAGCGGGTCCTGAGGTCCTTGACGTAGGCATCGAAGCCCTCGCCCTGGAACAGCTTGATCAGGAAGTTGCCGCCCGGCTTGAGGTGGGTTTCCGCGAAATCGCGGGCCAGCTCGGACAGGTACATCGCCCTTGCCTGGTCCACGGTATCCACGCCGGTCATATTGGGGGCCATGTCGGAAAGCACAAGGTCGACCGGCGCGCCGGCCAGCAGGGACTCCAGCTGGGACAATGGCCCCGGCTCTCTGAAATCGCCGTGAATGAACTCCACGCCGGCGATCGGCGGCATGTCCAGGATGTCCAGGGCGACCACCCGGCCGCGGTCGCCCAGGTCGCGGCGCACCACCTGGGACCAGCCACCCGGGGCCGCGCCCAGGTCGACGACGACCATGCCGGGCTTGAGCAGCCGGTCGCGCTCGATCAGCTCCTCGAGCTTGTAGGCGGCGCGCGAACGCATTCCCTCGGCCTGGGCCTTCTTCACGAAGGGGTCGTCGAAGTGTTCCTTGAGCCAGCGGGGGCTGCTTTTGCTGCGGGCCATGGGGTTCGACGGGATGCCGTCGGCGGGGCGGAAGTGGCCGCCATGATACCCTACGCCCCCTTTTGAACCCGTCCGGAACGTCATGGCCGCCGCCCTCAGCAACCCCCAGAAGCGTTACCTGCGCGGCCTGGCCCACGACCTCAAGCCGGTCATCCTGGTCGGCGCCAAGGGCATCACCGACAACCTCGCGGCCGAAACCGGCCTGGCGCTGGAACACCACGAGCTGATCAAGGTCCGCGTCGCCGCCGGCGACCGCGAGCTGCGCGACGAGTGGATCGGCCTGCTCTGCGAACGCACCGGCGGCGCCCTGGTCGCGCGCATCGGCAACATCGCGGTGCTGTACAAGCGCAGCCAGGACAAGCCCCTGATCGTGCTGCCCAAGGCCTGATCCGCGGGGCCCGCGTGCAGCTGTCGCAGGAAAACCCGGATTTCCTCTACGTGCTCCGCGGCGTCAGCGGGGCCGGCGTGCTGGTGAACCAGGAGACGCTGTCCCGCAGCTTCCTGCTGACGCCCAACCAGATCGTCGAAGACTGGCGCCCGACCTCGGCCGCCGACCTGCAACCGGCCGACATGGAGGCCGTGCTCGCCCTGCAGCCGGCCCTGGTCCTGCTGGGCACCGGCCCGCGCCAGAAGTTTCCCGCCGCCGCCGTGATGGCTGCCCTGCTCACCCGCGGCATCGGCATCGAAGTGATGGAAAGCGCGGCCGCCGCCCGCACCTTCAACGTGCTGGCCACCGAAGGCCGCCGCGTCGTCGCCGCCTTCATCCTGCCCGGCTGAAATCCGGGGTCAGAGTCCATTTATCCAGATAAATGGACTCTGACCCCAGATTTCAAGGGGGCGGGAGGACCTGCAGGGGGTCGACCGGCTTGCCGTTGCGGCGGACCTCGAAATGGAGCATGTCGCGGCTGGTGCCGCTGCGGCCGAGCTCGGCGATCTGCTGGCCACCCTTCACGGTCGTGCCCTCGGCCACCAGCCGGCGCCGGTTGTGGGCATAGGCCGACAGCCATTCGTCGCTGTGCTTGACGATGATCAGCTCGCCGTAACCAACCAGGCCCGCGCCCGAGTACACGACCACGCCATCGGCCGCCGCGAACACCGGCTGGCCGGCGCTGCCGGCGATGTCGATGCCCTGCCGCTTGGGATCGCCCGCGACGAAGCGGCCCACCAGCTGGCCGCGTGCCGGCCAGCGCCAGCCCGAGGCGCTGATCGCGGCGGGCGGCGTGGCCACGGGCGCCGTGGGAAGCACAGGCGCGGCCGCGCCCGGACCCGTCGGCGCCGGGGTGGTGCCCGCCGCGGCGGGTGGCGTCGCCACGGCAGGCTCGGCCCGCGACGGCCCGCCGGCGGCAATCGCCGGACCGGTGGACGGGGTGTCCGGCGGCAGCGGCCGCGAAACGGCCGGACCATTGGGCGTCGGCGCGTCCGGACGGCCCGGGGCAGGCATGCCGGTGACGGACGCGCCGGCCGGGGCCGTCGCGCGCGGACCGCGCAGGCTCAGGCGCTGGCCCGGGTAGATGGTGTAGGGCGCGGGGATCCGGTTCCAGGCCGCGACCTCCCGGTAATCCAGGCCATGCCGGAAGGCGATGCCATACATCGTGTCGCCCCGGCGGACCACATAGGCCTCGCCCCGCTCGCCGCGCGGCGCCGGCCGCGTCGGGGCGGGCGCGGACCGCACCGGGCGGTCGGAGCGCGCGCCCTCGCGCTTGACCACGCGCGAATGCCCGCAGGCCGACAGCAGCGCGGCGATCGTGAGCAGCAGCAGGGCGCGGGTCAGCAGGCGGGGCATGCGCGGGGCCGGGGTTCGGGCTGCCTGGATGATAACGCCGGCGTTCACGCGCCCTGCCCCCGCAGGAACAGCCAACCCACCACGCCCACCAGCAGCACCAGGGCGGCCCAGCCGACCGGCTCGATGTGCTTGTGCAGGGCCCTCTCGGCGCGTTCGCCGCCCAGGCGGATCGCGCCGGCGACCAGGTAGACGCGCTTGCCGCGGCCGATCAGCGCGCCGAAGAAGAACGGCAGCAGCGGCATGCCCACCGCGCCGGAGGCGATGGTGAACACCTTGAACGGGATCGGCGTGAAGCCGGCGATCAGCAGCAGCCAGAAGCCGTTCTCGGCCGCCTGCTGCTTGATGCCCTCGAACTGGGCGGCGTATCCGAGCTTTTCAACCAGCGGCATCGCCAGCTCGACCGCGAAATACCCCAGCGCGTAACCGATGAACATGCCGACCATGGAACCGGCCAGGCTGAGCGTGGCGAACCAGAACGCGCGCCGCGGCTGGGCCAGCGACATCGGCGCCAGCATCACCTCGGGCGGGATCGGGAAGAAGATCGCCTCGATGAAGCTGAGGCCGGTCAGCAGGGCCGGCGCCCGCGGATGCCGCGACCAGCCCAGGGCGCGTACGTACCAGGGCCGGAACAGCTCCATCAGAGCGTCCCCGGCAACAGGGGCACGAACACCACGGCGCCCAGGTCCTCGCGCACCAGTTCGCCTTCGATGCGGCGGATGCGCAGCAGGCGCTGGCCGTTGGCGGCGCCGATCGGCGCGACCAGGGTGCCGCCCTCGGCCAGCTGCTCGAACAGGGCCGGCTCCAGCGCCGCGGCGCCGGCGGTGACGAGGATGCCGTCGAAGGGCGCGTACTCGATCCAGCCGGCGCGGCCGTCGTCGTGTTTGGTCCGCACGTTCAGGCCTAGGTTGCGGAAACGCCGGCGGGCGACGCGAAGCAGTTCCTCGATGCGTTCGACGCTGTAGGTCTCCAGCCCCAGGGTGGCCAGCACCGCCGCCTGGTAGCCCGAACCGGTGCCGACCTCGAGCACGCGCCCGGGCAGGCCGTGTTCGATCAGGGCGGCGGTCATGCGCGCCACCACCCAGGGCTGGGAAATCGTCTGGCCGTTGCCGATCGGCAGCGCGGTGTCCTCGTAGGCGCGGCTGGCCAGCGCCTCGTCGATGAACAGGTGGCGCGGCACGGTTCGCATCGCGGTGAGCACGCGCTCGTCGCCGATGCCCCCTTCGGCGCGCAGGCGCTCGATCATGCGGTCGCGGGCGCGCTGCGAGGTCATGCCCTGGCCCTGGCTGGCGGGCTGGATGTGGAAACGGGGCGTCATGCCGGAGACTTCAGTCCTTCGCCGAGGCCGCCGACCCAGCTGGCGACCTTTTCCAGGGCCTGGTAGCGGGTCAGGTCGACGTGGATCGGGGTGATCGAGATGTGGCCGGTGCGCACCGCGTGGAAGTCGGTGCCGGGGCCGGCGTCCTGTTCGGGACCGGCCGGGCCGATCCACCACAGCGGCCGGCCGCGCGGGTCCACCTGCTCGATGCAGGCCTCGGCCCGGTGCCGGTGGCCCAGGCGCGTGACCTCATAGCCGCGCACGGCGTCCCAGGGCAGGTCGGGCACGTTGACGTTGAGGATGGTGTCGGCCGGCAGCGGGTCCACCAGCAGGCGCGCGGTGATCTCCAGCGCGGCGCGGGCCGCGGTGTCGTAGTGGCGGGCCGAGGATTCGTGGGTGACCAGGGACATCGCGATCGCCGGCAGGCCCAGGAACCGGCCTTCCATCGCCGCGGCCACGGTGCCCGAATAGATGACGTCGTCGCCCAGGTTGGCGGCGCTGTTGATGCCGGAGACGACGATGTCCGGATCCTCGGCCAGCAGGCCGGTCAGGGCCAGGTGCACGCAGTCGGTCGGGGTGCCGCCGACGCGCCAGATGCGCTCGCCGATCTCGCGCACGCGGATCGGGGAATCCAGGGTCAGGGAGTTGCTGGCGCCGGAACGGTCCCGGTCGGGCGCCACCACCGTCACTTCGTGGCCGGCGGCGCGCAGCCCCTCGGCCAGGACGCGGATGCCGGGGGCTTCCACGCCATCGTCATTGCTCACCAGTACGCGCATCAGGGGTCCCGCGGAAAGGAGGCCATGATAACGGATGCGCCCGCCCGCGCGGCCACCTCCCGGTCACCGCTGTCGGGTTAGGCTTCGCGGATGAAGAAAAAACCGCCGGCGGTCACCACCGAGGATGCCGCCCTGTTCCGCGAGGCGATCGGCGACGTGCGGCCGCTGGATCCGGCGCCGGCGCCGCCGGAGCGCCCGCGGCCCGCGCCGGAGCCGCGCATGCAGGCCCGGGACGAGGCCGAGGCGCTGGCGCAGTCGCGCACGCTGAGCTGGATGGAGGCGACCATCGACGCCGCCGAAGCCCTGGCCTACCGGCGCGACGAAGTCCCGGAAAAGGTGCTCAAGGCGCTGCGCCGCGGTCAGTACAGCGTCGGCGGCGAACTCGACCTGCACCAGCTGCGGGCGCCCGAGGCCGAACGGTGGCTGCGCGAGTTCCTGGCGCAATCGCGGGCCGAGGGCCTGGCCTGCGTGCGCATCATTCACGGCAAGGGGTTGCGCGCCGCCGAGGGCGGCTCGGTGCTCAAGGCCCTGGTGGACCGGATGCTGCGGCAGCGTGCGGACGTGCTGGCCTTCGCCTCCGCGCCGGAGGCGATGGGCGGCACCGGGGCCGTGCTCGTGCTGCTCGCCCGCCGCCGGGCGGGCGAGCAGGGTCCGTCGGCCTGACTACTTGTCGTCGCGGTCGCGGTTGCGCGGCGGGTTGACCCAGACCACGTCCACGCCCGCACTCTTGGACGCCTTCTCGACGGCCATCATGTAGTCGCGGTCATAGTCGAAACCCGGGTCCCGGGCGCTGGGCCGGGCGGCCAGGTCGGCCGTTCCGGTGCTGGCACAGCCGGCGAGCAGCAGGCTGGCGACGACAAGGCTGAAACACTTGCGGGCGGTGTTCATGGCGACCTCCTCAGGAAAGGACAACCGCGCGATCAGCCTACTCCCGCCCCCGCCGGCCGCAAGTGCCGGATCTGCCATTTCACGCCCCCGGCCGGGCCTCCCGGACCTCGCCGATTTCCGCCAGCAGGCCGGTCGCATACGCTCCCGGCGGCAGCCCGAATTCCAGCTGCAGGCAACCCGGTTCCGGCCAGGCCCAGGCCAGGCCCTCGACCCGCACGCGCAGGGCCCGACGCTCCTGCTTCAGCCCCGCCGCCTCCAGGCCCGCCCGCAGGTCGCCGAAGGGCTCGACGGCAGCCAGCTCGAGCGCGCGCACGGCCCCGGTCGGGCGCAGTTCGCCCAGGCCCCACATCGGACCGGTGGGGTGGATGTCCTGGCGCGCGGCGCGTCCGGCCAGGGCCGCGCCGTCCGGCTCGGGGCCGAACACGCTCTGGGTACCGTCCAGCATCCACACCTCGCCCTCGGCGCCGGCGGCCCAGCTGCCGTCCGCGACCCGCGCCGACAGCACCGCGTTGAACAGTTCGGAGCGGGCGGCGGAAAGATAGATCGACCTCTGGTCCCGGTGCACCCGCTGACCGGCGAACATGCGGCGCGCCGACTCGACGTTGTCGCCGTCGCGGCCGAAGCGCTGGTCGCCGAAGTAGTTGGGCAGGCCGGCCGCGGCGATCGCGCGCAGCCGGGCCTCGACCGCGTCGCGTTCGCCCGCGACCTCGCGCAGCACCAGCACGAAGCGGTTCCCCTTCAGCGCTCCGCGCGGCAGCTTGCGGTTGTGCCAGACCGACGCCAGCACGCGCAGGTCGTCGGAAACCAGGCCGTCCAGGTCGGGCGCCACGCGCTTGGGCAAATGCACCGAGAACCGCTGCCGCGTGACGGCGTGGCGGTCCTTCATGCCGGCGTAGCCGACGCCCATCTCGGGAATGCCGGCCCAGCGGGCGATGCGTTTGGCGGCGTGCGCGGTGTTCATGCCGCGCTTCTCGACCGTCAGCAGCAGGTGTTCGCCCTGCCCGGCCGGTTCGAAACCATCCATCTCCTCGACCTGGAAATCCTCGGGCCGGCTGCGGAACACCGCCTGCAGCACCGGCGGGCCGAACGCCCGCGGGCCGCTCACGCGCGCACCAGCAGGGCCACGGCCATCGCCGCCAGGCCTTCGGCACGGCCGGTGAAACCGAGTTTCTCGGAGGTTGTGGCCTTGACGCTGACCGCGTCGGGCGCGACGCCGAGGTCGGCGGCCAGGTTCGCCCGCATCGCCGCCGCATGCGCCGCCACCTTCGGCCGTTCGCAGACCACGGTGATGTCGGCATTTCCCAGGCGCCAGCCGCGCTCCGCCAGCAGGTTTTGGCAATGGCGCAGGAAGACGCGGCTGTCGGCCCCCTTCCAGCGCGGATCGGAGGGCGGGAAATGCACGCCGATGTCGCCCAGCGCCAATGCGCCCAGCAGGGCGTCGCAGAGCGCGTGGATCACGACGTCGCCGTCGGAGTGGGCCAGCACGCCGCGGTCGTGCGGGATGTGCACGCCGCCCATCACCACGTGGTCGCCCTCGCCGAAGGCATGCACGTCGTAACCCTGGCCGATCCGGAAGTCGTGGCTCATCGTTCTGTCCCTATGTCGAGGCGCGCGCGAGCAGGAACTCCGCCAGCGCCAGGTCGGCGGGCGTGGTGACCTTGAGGTTGTCCTCGCGACCTTCGACCAGGCAGGGCCGCAGCCCCAGGCGCTCCATCGCCATCGCCTCGTCGGTGGCCCGGACGCCGGAACGAAGCGCCGCCAGCAGCGCGCGGGTCAGGCCGCCGCGGCGGAACAACTGGGGCGTCAGGGCGCGCCACAGGCCTTCGCGCGGCTCGGTGGCCTGGCTGTGGCCGGTGGCGTCGGCGCGCTTGAGCGTGTCGCGCACCGGCGCGGCGAGCAGCGCGCCCACCGGATGCGCCTGGCCGATCACCAGCAGGCGCGCCAGGTCTTCGGCGCGCAGGCAGGGGCGCGCGGCGTCATGCACCAGCACCCACTGGTCCTCGTCCACGGTCGCGGGCAGCGCCTGCAGGCCGGCCAGCACCGAATCGGCGCGCTCGCCGCCGCCGACGCAGGTCAGCACCGGCTTGCCGCCGAGTTCGCGCCAGCCCGGCCACCAGGGGTCATCCGCCGCCAAAGCGACCATGACGCCGTCGACATCATCGTGCGAGAGCACCGCCCGCAGGCTGTGCTCGATCAGCGGGCGGCCGGCCAGCGCGAGGTACTGCTTGGGGGTCTCGCCGCCGAACCGGCGTCCCTGGCCCGCGGCCGGCACGACGGCCCAGGTCACTGCGCCGGCTCCGGGGCGTCGGCGTCGCCGGCCCGGGGCTTGCGCGCCGCCTCGGGCTCGACCACCCGGTAGAAGGTCTCGCCGGGCTTGATCATGCCCAGCTCGCTGCGTGCGCGGTCCTCGACCGCGGCCTCGCCGGACTTGAGGTCCTCGACCTCGGCCTCCAGCGCATCGTTGCGCTGCTGCAGGCGCGCGTTCTCGCTGCGCTGCTCGCCCACCCGCGCCTGCAGCTCGCGCGCCTCGCCCAGGCCACCCTCGCCCCACCACAGCTTCGCCTGCAGGGCCACGAGGACCAGCAGCAAGAGGGCGAGGACCCACCAGCGGCGCAAGGGCGCGGGCTCAGCGCTTGAGGCTGACGAAGGCGTCGCGGCCGGCGTAGCGCGCCTTGGCGCCCAGCGCCTCCTCGATGCGCAGCAGCTGGTTGTACTTGGCCACGCGGTCGCTGCGGCAGAGCGAACCGGTCTTGATCTGGGTGGCGGTGGTGGCCACCGAGATGTCGGCGATGGTGGTGTCCTCGGTCTCGCCCGATCGGTGCGAGACGATGGCGGCGTAGCGGTTGGCGTCGGCCATCGCGATGGCTTCCAGCGTCTCGGTGAGCGTGCCGATCTGGTTGACCTTGATCAGGATGGCGTTGGCGACCCGCTGGTCGATGCCGTCCTTGAAGATCTTCGGATTGGTCACGAACAGGTCGTCGCCGACCAGCTGCACCTTGCTCGCCAGCCGCTCGGTAAGAAGCTTCCAGCCGGCCCAGTCGTTCTCGGCCATGCCATCCTCGATGGTGATGATCGGGTACTGCGCGCTCCACCCGGCCAGGAAATCGACGAACTGCTCGGACGTCAGGCGCTTGCCCTCGCCCACCAGGTTGTACTTGCCGTTCTCGAAGAACTCGGAGCTGGCCACGTCCAGGCCCAGCAGCACGTCTTCGCCAGCCCTGTAGCCGGCCTTGCCGATGGCCTCGAGGATCACTTCGATCGCTTCCTCGTTCGACTTCAGGTCCGGCGCGAAACCGCCCTCGTCGCCGACCGCGGTGCCCAGCCCCCTGCCCTTGAGCACGGACTTGAGCGAGTGGAAGACCTCGGTGCCGCAGCGCAGCGCCTCGGCGAAGCTGTCGCAGCCCACCGGCAGCACCATGAACTCCTGCATGTCCACGTTGTTGTCGGCGTGCGCACCGCCGTTGATGATGTTCATCATCGGCACC
>CBFGOZ010000080.1:0-9562 GCA_965650505.1 uncultured Arenimonas sp. | reverse complement strand
CGACCCGCCGCGCGACCTGTGGCCCGGCATCGCCGACCGCCTGCAGCGCCGCGCCGCGCCGCGCCGCCGCCCGTGGTTCGCCGCGCTGGCAATGGCCGCGTCGCTCTGCCTCGCCGTGGGCCTGGCCTGGCAGCTGCGCACGCCGACCGCGCCGGCTCCGGACTTCCGGGCCGAGCTGGTGCAGCGCGAAGCCGCGGCCCTGACCCTGGAATACCAGGCGGCGCTGGACCAGTTCCAGGGTGCGCCGGTGCCCGAACCGCTGGCGCCGGCGCTGGCCACGCTCGACCAGAGCGCCAGGGACATCCGCCAGGCCATCGCCAGCGACCCCGAGGCGGTCTTCCTGCTCGACCAGCTCCGCCGCACCTACGCCCGCCGGCTTTCGCTGACCCAGCGCGCGGTCACCGGCTGATCCGCACGTATATATATGTATGAGGAGAGTTCCATGGTTTCCCGACTGATCGTCCTGGCCGCGCTGGTGGCCTCGCCGGTGGCCTTCGCCGCCACGCCCATCAACCAGACCCGGCCGCTGGCATCCGACGGCGCGGTGTCGATCGAGAACGTGAAGGGGCGGGTCACCGTCCGCACCTGGGACCGCCCCGAAGTGCGCATCACCGGCAGCCTCGGTGAAGGCGTCGAGAAGCTGGTGGTCGAGGGCGATGCCTCGAGCCTGCGGATCGAAGTGCGGCATCCGCGGGAGAGCAGCTGGTTCGGCTGGGGCGGCGGCGACGACCGTTCGGAGCCGACGACGCTGGAGATCAGCCTGCCTGCGAAGGCGTCGGTGTCGGTCGATGCCGTAAGCGCCGATGTCGATGTCGCCGGCACTGGCGGCCGCAGGCTGTCGCTGGCCTCGGTCGCCGGCGACGTGCTGGTGCGCGGTGCGCGGGCCGAAGAAGCGAACTTCAAGAGCGTCAGCGGCGACGTGGACGTGCAGGTGGACAGCAGCAACGTCAGCGCCGAAACCGTCAGCGGCGACCTGGTGGTCAATGGGCGCATCGGCGGCCGCGTCAGCCTCGACAGCGTCTCCGGCGACGCGACCCTCGTGGCCGGTGCGGTCGAGCGCCTGAGCCTGAGCACGGTGTCGGGCGATGGCCATCTCAGCGTCGGGCTCGCCGCGTCGGGCAGCATCACGGCCGACTCGGTCAGCGGCAACGTTGACCTGGTCCTGCCCCCCGACACCTCGGCCCGGCTGCAGATCGAGACCTTCAGCGGCAACATCAGCAGCCCGGTCGGCCAGGTCCGGACCGAGGAATACGGCCCCGGCAAGTCCCTGGAGGCCCGTCTGGGCACGGGTTCGGGCCGCATCCGGATCGAATCGTTCTCGGGGAACGCCCGGGTCGTCATAAAGTAAGTTGCTGATTCGTAAGAAAAACGAACACCCGGGGCAGGCGACTGCCCCGGGTGTTCTGCGTGGGGCGTCTCAAAACTGCCTTTACGGAGACTTAACCCAGTTTGCGGTCCGTAAAGATTGCGTTATGCTCCGGCAGGCCAGGGCGCCTTTCAGTCCGAATTTCGCCCTTAGGCTTTTGTCCCGAACTCTAGAGTCACCATCACTCTGACGTTGGAGAGAGAGTAAATGTCTAATTTCAATCAGCTGTCCGGCGCGATCCGTTTCGCGCTCCTCGCCGGCGCCGCTTCCACCTTCGCGGCGGTTCCCGCCTTCGCGCAGGAGTCGGAAGAGGACGCCGCCACCCTCGACACCATCGAGGTCACCGGTTCGCGCGTTAAGCGTGCCGACATCGAAGGCGCCCTGCCGGTCACGGTCATCAGCCGCCAGCAGATCGACGCTTCCGGTGACGTGTCCGTCGCCGAGTTCCTCCGCGACACGACCTTCAACTCGACCGGTTCGTTCCGCCCGCAGTCCGGCTCGTCGGCCCAGTCCGGCGCCGAGATCAGCCTGCGTGGCCTCGGCTCCAGCCGCACCCTGGTGCTGGTTGACGGCCGTCGCGCCCCGAAGTCCCCGTTCACCGGCAACGCTGCCGACCTGAACTCGGTCCCGCTGGCCGCGGTTGAGCGCATCGAGATCCTGTCCGACGGCGCCTCGGCCATCTACGGCTCCGACGCGATCGGCGGCGTGGTGAACATCATCACCCGCAAGGACTACAACGGCGTCCAGATCAACTACGGCATCGGCACGCCGAAGTACGACGGCGGCGAGACCGAAGAAGGCTCCGTCATCATGGGCATCTCCGGTGACCGCGGCCGCATGCTGGCCGGCGCCGGCTTCAACAAGCGCGGCATGGTGTTCACCCGCGAGCGCCCCTGGGGCGTGATCCCGGGCGCCTCGGTGTACGGCAACAACTACCGTCTGCTGAACGCCGCCGAGACCGCCTTCACCACCGGCTACCTGCCGGTGCCGGGTGGCTGCACCAACACCGGCTTCTACATCAACCCGGCCAACGGCCGCTGCGTGTTCAACTTCAACCTCGTCGCTGCTGACGAGGCCAAGGTTGGCAACCAGTCCGCCTTCGCCCGCGGCGAATACGACATCAACGACAACTGGTCGACCTACCTGTCCACCACCGTGTCGCGCGTCGAGTCCTTCGGCCGTTACGCTCCCGACCTGGGCGCGCTGTACATCCCGATCGACAGCCCGAACAACCCGACCTACAACCCGGTCACCGGCACCGGCACCAACAGTGCCTACCTGTACCACCGCTTCGCCGCGCTGGGTAACCGCGATACGTACATCGACTCCAACGTGTACGACATCATGGTCGGCTTCCAGGGTCGCCTGTTCGACAAGGTCGACGTCGACTTCGGCGTCCGCCAGTCCGAGTTCAAGTACTTCGAACTGGGCCGCAACTACGTCATCAGCACCCTGGCCGAGCAGGCCATCGCCGACGGTTCGTACGACATCTACGATCCGATCAACAACGATCCGGACGTGCTGAACGGCATCAAGGCCACCATCAACCGCGAAAGCCAGTGGCTGACGCAGGAGCTGTTCGCCGTCGCCAACTTCGACGTGTTCGAGATGGGCGGTGGTACCTCCAACATGGCGGTCGGCGCCGAGTACCGCGACGAGACCTACTCCGACCAGTACGACTCGCTGCAGGAAGCCGGTCTGACCCCGGGTTCGGCGGGCAACTCCGCCGCCGGTGGCCGTGACGTCACGGCGATCTACGCCGAGTGGCTGTTCCCGATCACGACCAACTTCGAAATCAGCATCGCCGCCCGCTACGAGGACTACTCGGACTACGGCGACGACCTGGCCCCGAAGATCGCGTTCCGCTGGCAGCCGCTGGACAGCCTGACCCTGCGTGGTTCCTACGGCGAGGGCTTCGCTGCCCCGACCCTGGACATCCTGACCCAGAAGGACTCGTTCTCCGCCGACACCGTGTTCGACCCGCAGACCTGCGTGGCCGAAGGCGACTACCCGGCGGCCGGCACCGGCGGCCGTGGCGCGACGGAATCGGTCGTCGACTACTGCAACCGCACCGGCGGCCAGGGCGGCGTGCAGATCGACGCCTTCCGCATCGCCAACCCGAACCTGGGTTCGGAGCAGTCCAAGCAGTACGCCCTGGGCGTGGCCTGGGACGCGACCGACTGGCTGAACGTCACCCTTGATTACTTCAACATCAAGATCGAAGACCGCATCGCGTTCTTCAGCTCGCAGACCCTCGTGAACATCGACATCGGTCAGGACCCCCTGAACCGTCCGTTCCCGGGCGCCCCCTGCTCGCTGACCCGCGATCCGCTCAACGGCAACATGGTTGACGTGATCCAGAACTGCTACTTCAACCAGGGTGAGATCGAAACCGACGGCGCCGATCTGAAGATCCGCACCAACTTCGACATCGGCAGCTGGGGTTCCATCAACAACCAGCTCGACGTGTCCTGGCTCAACAGCCAGACCGTCGACGGTGGCCCGAATGCCGTCGGCAACGAAGGCGTGCCGGAGTTCCGCGCGAACCTGATGACCCAGTGGGCCATCAGCGATTTCTCGTTCAACTGGAACATCCGTCACATCGACGAGAACGGCCGCTACAGCTCGCAGACGCTGCACGACCTGCAGGGCAGCTGGATGGCCCCGTGGAACGGCCGCATCACCGTTGGCGTGACCAACGTTGAGAACGACCTCCCGGAGCTGTTCGCCTTCGGTAGCCGTAACTACAACTTCAACCTGTACGATGCCTACGGCCGCACGCCGTACATCCGTTACACCCAGGAGTTCTAAGAACCCCTGCGTCAACGGTTGAGTGTTGCGGGGAGGGGCCTTCGGGCCCCTCCCTTTTTTTGTCCGCGCGATACGCGGGCAGGGGCCGGCGCCTATACTTCCGGCCCATGAATCCGCACACCTCCCCGGCGGCCCCGGGCGCGTCCGGCGCCGGGCTGCGCGAAGCCATGGAACTGCAGCGCCAGGGCCGTTACGCCGAAGCCGAACAGCGCCTGTCGACCCTGGCGGACCGCCATCCCGACGACCCCGCCGTCCACCGCGGCCTGGCCCTGCTGGCGGCCCAGACCGCGCGCGGCGAACTGGCCCTGCGGCACATGGCGGTCGCCATCCGCCTGGCCCCAGGCTCGGGCCTGCTGCGCTGTGAGCTCGGGCGCCTGCTTGCGGGCCAGGGCAGGCTGGCGGAGTCCCTGGACCATTTCCGCGAAGCCGCGGCGCTCGAGCCCGGCCTGGTCGAGGCCTGGTTTTTCCTCGGCATCACCCTGGTCCGCCTGGACCGCGGCGCGGAAGCGATGCCCGCGCTGCGCCAGGCGCTTGCGCTGGCGCCCGACCAGGTGCAGATCCTCGCCCCCCTGGCCGACCTGGAGTTCCGGGCAGGCAATGACGCCGCCGCGCTGCCGCTTTGGCAGGCCCTGGTGCAACAGCGTCCCCGCGAAGAGGACGCCCACCTGAAACTGGGCGAGACCCTGACCCGGCTCGGCCGCCACGCCGATGCGCGCGAGGCGTTCCGCGCGGCGCTCATGGTGCTGCCGGAATCGGCCGGCCTGTGGATGGCGCTTGGCCAGGCCGAAGAAGACGCCGGCGACCGCGGGCAGGCCGAACAGGCCTACGAACGTGCCCTGGCCCTGCGGCCCGGCTGGGCGTTCCCGCTGAGCGGGCTGCTGGGCCTGCATCGCGCGAAATCGGCCGAGCCCCGGGTCCAGGAGGCGCAGGCGCTGCAGCTCGGCGATGCCCTGAGCGATCCGGAGCGCGCACTGCTCGGCTATTCGCTCGGCAAGGTCCACGACGGCCGCGGCGACTACGCACGGGCCATGGCGAGCTGGCAGGACGCCAACGCCGCGCGCCGGCGCGAGACCGGGCCATTGGACCGGTCGCAGTTCGCGGCCGCCGTCGAACGCATCCTCGCGGGCTATCCGGCGGGCGCCGTGGCCGTTGCTCCGCGCGGCGCCGCCGATCCGCGGCCGGTGTTCGTCGTCGGCATGCCGCGCAGCGGCACCACCCTGGTCGAACAGATCATCGCCTCGCACCCGCTGGCGGCCGGCTGCGGCGAGCTGCCCGACCTGGGGCGCCTGGCCGACGCGCTGCCCGTGCAGCCGATCGCCGACGCCAGCCGGCTGCGGGACGAGGCCGCGCGGTTCCTGGCCAGCGCCGAGCGCCACGCCTCGCGGGCCGGCGCCCAGCGCCTGGTCGACAAGGCGCCCCTGAACTTCTTCCATCTCGGCCTGGCCGCGCAGCTGTTCCCGGACGCCCGGGTGTTGTGGTGCCGGCGCGATGCCCGCGACATCGGCCTGTCCATCTTCAGCGAGAACTTCGCGCTCGACTCCCGCTTCGCGACCGACCTGGCCGACATCGGCCTGACGGTGAATGCCCAGCACCGGCTGATGCGGCATTGGCAGGCGACGCTGCCGCTCCCGGTGCTGGAAGTGGACTACGAGGCGCTGGTGAGCGACATCGAGCCGGGCATCCGCCGGATCATCGACTTCCTGGGCCTGCCCTGGCACGACGCCTGCCTCGACTTCCACGCCAGCGAACGCGCGGTGCAGACGCCGAGCCGCTGGCAGGTGCGGCGCCCGGCCCACACCGGTTCGATCGGCCGCTGGCGCAACTACGCGCCCTGGCTGTCGCCATTGACCGAAACGCTATCCCTGGCCGCCGGCGCCGACGGCGTGATCAAGAGCTGAGTGCGCCCCATGACCGTCTCCGGCGCACACCCTGGAAACCGCGACGATCGTCGCGCCGTCTGGTCACGCTACTGGGCCGGCGGCGCGCTGCATTCCTGCGGCAGCTCCTTCGACGGCAACTACAGCGGCGACATCCGCGAGTTCTGGCGCGAGGCTTTCGCGCCGCTCGCCGACGATGCCCGGATGCTCGACATCGCCACCGGCAACGGGCCGATCCCGAAACTGATGCTGACGCTGCGCCCGACGGCGGCCATCGAATGCGACGCCGTCGACCTGGCGGCGGTCGCGCCGGCCTGGCCCGCCGACCTGGCCGCACACGAGCGCGGTCGGCTGCGTTTCCACCCGCGCGTCGAAGCCGAGGCCTTGCCCTTCGACGATGCCTGTTTCGACCTGGTGGTCAGCCAGTACGGCCTGGAGTACAGCGACCTGGCGCGTTCGGTGCCGGAACTGCTGCGCGTGCTCAAGCCCGCGGGCCGGGTGCGGCTGCTGGTGCACCACGCCGGTTCGGTGCCGGTGACGCTCGCGGCCGAGGAGCTGCGCGAGATCGACTGGCTGCATTCGCCGTCCGGCCTGCTGGCCGCGGCCGCCCCCATGCTGGGCCCGATGGCCCGTGCTGCAACCCCGGAAGGCCGGGCGGCGCTGCGGACCGATGCCACCGCGCAAGCCGCGCGCGAGGCCTTCGACCGATGCCAGGCCGAACGCGAGGCACGGGCGGCGGCCAGCAACTGCCCGGACATCCTGCACGAGGCCGCTGCCTGGATCGCCCAGGTATTCCAGGCCGCGCATGCCGGCGGCGAGACCCGCGGCCGCGAGGCGCTGGCCCGGGTCGCGCGTTCGCTGGACGACGCCCGCCTTCGCCTGCAGGAGCTGCGCGACCATGCGCTGGACGCGGCCGGCGCGCGCGCGCTCTGCGATCAGTTGGAGCAGTCGGGGCGGCGCCAGGCCCACGCGGCACCACTGCACCAGGACGGCCGGCTGATGGCCTGGGCGATCCGCGCCGGCTGATCCGGCGCTCGCGGTCTCAGAGTTCGCCCAGCGGGGCGTCGGTGCCGTAGTAGGCCATCATGCCCTCCTGCGTGGCCTTCACCAGCAGGCGTTCGGCCTCGGTCAGCATCGGGTGCCAGATGTCGAAGATCATCACCACGCGCAGCTGGTCGCTGTCGTTCCAGGCCTCGTGTTCGATGGTGTCGTCGAAGATCAGCAGCTCGCCCGGCGTCCAGCTGCGCACGTGGTTGCCGACCCGGAAGCGGCAGCGGTCGGGCACGATCAGCGGAAGGTGCACGGTGAGCCGGCAGTTGGTGGCGCCGTTGTGCGCCGGGATGTGCGTGTGCGGCTTGAGCGCCGAGAACAGCGCCGCCGGCGCCCGGTGGTCGACGTGGATCTGCGGTACCGCGTCCAGCGCGGCCATGGTGGCCGGGCAGCGGCGCGCGTGTTCCTCGATGCGCTGACCGTGTTTCCAGAGGAAGTACGCGCTCCAGTCCGGGTTGCGGTCCAGCGGCGCGAACTGGCCGGCGGGTTCGTCGGCCAGGGTCTGCACGTAGGGCTCGAAGCCGGCGCCGTCGTCGGCGATCACCGCCCGCAGTTCGGCCTGGATGGCCGCCGTCTGCGCCTCCATCGCCGGCGCCCAGTCGAAATCCTCGCGGTCGAAGAAGGCGATCGCCGGCAGGCCCGGGAAATTGAACATCAGCGGCCGGGCCACGTAGGCGGGCTTGCGGCCGAGGTTGATGTCCAGGCTTTCCTCGAAGCGGCGCATCGCGCGGCTTCCGGCCGGGCCGCGCAGGCCCGACAGCCGGTCCTCCAGGAAGGCGGCCAGCTGGTCCTTGTTGGCCGTCACGCTGGCGCGCGCGCGCGCGACCAGCGGCTGCAGCTGGGGCGCCTGCGCATGCTGGGGCGGCAGCATCTGCAGCGCCATCTCGTAGGCGAGGGCGGCGTCCTTCCCGCGGCCCAGCTGCTCGTAGATCGCCGCCTTCTCGAAGTGCACCGCATAGGCGGAGGGTTCGAGCTTGCCGGCCTCGTCCAGGGCGCGCAGGGCGCCGCGCAGGTCGCCTTCCGCGCGCAGCACGCGCGCCAGGTTGGCCGAGGCGATCGCCAGCCGGGGCTGGCCGCGCGCGGCGCGCTCCAGCAGCCGGCGCGCTTCGGCCAGGTCGCCGCGGGCCAGCGCCGCCTGGCCCTGGAAGTTCAGCGCCCCGCCGTGTTCCGGCGCCAGCGCCAGCACCTGGTCCCAGGCGCGGGCGGCGGCGGCGGGCTGGCCGCTGCGGGCCAGCCGTTCGGCCTCGGCGGCCAGCGCCTCGGCCTGCGGGTTCATCGTGGGAGCGTTCGCCGCCATGTCGGGCCCGTGGGTGTCAGCAGCAGCCGTGGTCGCCGAACTGCGCCTTGCCCTCGTGCACGCCGACGCCGCGGGTCAGGCCCTTTTCGCTGGCGGCGTAGTGGTCGGCGATGACGCGGGCGACGGCGGCGGTGACGCGCTTGCCGGTGGGGATGTGCAGGAACTCGTTCGGGCCGTGCGCGTTCGAATGCGGCCCCAGCACGCCGGTGATCATGAACTGCGCGCCGGGGAACTTCTCGCCCAGCATGCCCATGAACGGAATGGTGCCGCCTTCGCCCATGTACATGGCCGGGGCGCCGAAGAACTCCTGGCTGGCGGTGTCGATGGCGTGTTCCAGCCAGGGCGCCAGCGCCGGCGCGTTCCAGCCGGTGGAGGCCTTCTCCAGCTCCACTTCCACCTTGCAGCCGTTCGGCGGGTTGGCCTCGAGCACGCGCTTGAGGATCTCGCCGGCCTTCTTCGGCTCCAGCGTCGGCGGCAGGCGCAGGCTCAGCTTCACCGCGGTGTGCGGGCGCAGCACGTTGCCGGCGCTGTTGAGCGGCGGCATGCCGTCCACGCCGGTGATCGACAGGGCCGGGCGCCAGGTGCGGTTGAGCACCAGCTCGGTGAGGTCGGGGTTCATCGGCGTCATGCCGGGCAGGAACGGGAACTTGTCCCAGATTTCGCTGCCCAGCACCTCGGCGGCACGGCCGGCCTGGGCCAGGCGCTGCTCGGGGATGTCCACGTACAGGTCCTGCACCAGGATCTTGCCGGTGGCTTCGTCCTCCAGGCGCGAGAGCAGCTGGCGCAGGATGCGGAAGCTCGAGGGCACGATGCCGCTGGCGTCGCCGCTGTGCACGCCTTCGCTGAGCACGCTCACCTTCAGGTTGCCGCCGGCCAGGCCGCGCAGCGAGGTGGTGCACCAGAGCTGGTCGTAGTTGGCGCAGCCCGAATCCAGGCAGACCACCAGGGACGGCTTGCCGATGCGCTCGGCCAGGTGGTCAACGTAGAAGGGCAGGTCGTAGCTGCCCGATTCCTCGCAGGCTTCGATCAGGATCACGCAGCGGCTGTGCGGCTTGCCCTGTTCCTTCAGCGCGCGGATCGCGGTGAGCGAACCGAACAGCGCATAACCGTCGTCGGCGCCGCCGCGGCCGTAGAGCTTGTCGCCCTTGATCACCGGCTTCC
>CBFGOZ010000079.1:0-9722 GCA_965650505.1 uncultured Arenimonas sp. | reverse complement strand
CGCGCTGGTGCAGGAACAGCGGCTTGCCGGTGTCCACCGCCAGCTGCAGCTGGCGCTCGAAGGCCCGGCGCTGGGCCGGGCGCGGCGAGAAGTCGCGGTGGTAGTCGAGCCCGCATTCGCCGACCGCGACGACCTCGGGATGCGCCAGCAGGCTGCGCATCTCGGCGTCGGCTTCGTCGGTGTATTCGATGGCGTGGTGCGGATGCACGCCGGCGGTGGCGAACAGGTGGCCCGGAAACGCCTGCGCCAGTTCGAGCGCGCGCACCGCGCCCTGGCGGCTGGCGCCGGTGACCACCAGCCGCGACACGCCGGCCAGGCGCGCCCGCGCCAGCACGGCGTCCAGGTCGTGGTCGAAGCTTTCGTGGCCCAGGTTGGCGCCGATGTCGATCAGGTCCATGCCGCGTCTTTCCTGCGAACCGGCCGCGATTCTACCGGGCGTCGGCGATGGGCGCGCCGGGGCGCACACTCTCGATCCAGCGGATGCCGAAATAGCCCTCGCGCACGTGGATCGTCGCCGGCTGGCCGATGCTGAGCGCGCGGTAGTCGGCGTAGCCCACGCGCAACCTGCCGCCCTCCTGGTCGGCCCAGGGGGCAACGACCGCGTAGCGCCGGGTGCCGCCGCGCCGCGAACGGCTGGTCCGCAGGTCCAGCACCTGGGTGGCATGGGGCGTCGACTGGCTGGTGTCGAGGTCGATGTTGATGTCGCGCACTTCGACCACGCCGGTGCTGAGTGCGCCGAAACTTCCCACGAGCAGAAGTTCCAGCATGATCAGGTGCAGGCGCGAGCTGCGCGCCAGCAGCAGCGTGGCGAAGACCAGCTGCAGCGCGAGCAGGAAACCGCCGGCGAGCAGTCCGACCGTCATCAGCGGCCATCGGTCCAAGGTGACCGCGCCGTCGAAAAGCAGCAGACGGTACAGGTGCACGCCGCCGTGGATGGCCAGGCCGGTCGAAAACGCCAGCACGATCACCGAGCGCAGGAACAGCGGGTCCTTGCCGGAGTGGCCTTCGGGCAGGCGTTCGGGCAGCGCCGCCCACATGCGCCGGACCAAGGGCGCCACCTTCGTGAACAGCACGTACTCCGAGGATCCGATCGAGGTCTGCCGGAACTCGACCCGGAACTTGCCGCGCCGGCAGACCACCCGGTGCACGCGGAACCCCTCATCGAGCGGCTTGCGGAACAGTTCGACCAGGCGGTCGCACAGGTCCGGTTCCCGCCGCAGCGTCTCGAGCACCGCCGGATTGTCGGCGATCAGGTAAACGGCGCGATCGAAGGCGTCGTGGCCCAGCTGCAGTTCGACCGACAGGCCGGTCCACTTGAAGAAGCGGTCGAGCCAGGACTCGGCCTTGCACTCGAATTCCAGCGGCGACGGCGTGGCGAGCCCGAGGCTGGGCCGGAAACGCAGGCTGCCCCGGCCCTCGAGCGAGGCGAGGAACGCCATGTCCCGCACCGAGTAGGGCAACCCGCTCCAGCGCGCCGCAAAACGTTTGCGCCCGGCGTAGACGCAGGCGCAGAGCAGTGTGATCGCGCCGATGAACAGCCACATGGGTTCGGACGGTTCCGTGAGCGGCCGGGAAGGGCCGGAAGTGTACCGGACCTGTCAACGCGTTCCGGCGCCGGGCGTTCCTGTGTGCATGGTTCGCATGCATTCCATTCCGTTGATCGCCTGCCTGGTGATGGCCATCCTTCTGGCTCCCGGCGCGTTTGCGCGGGCGAAGCCGGACCTGGCGCCGGTCCGCGAGGCCACCCGCACCCTGGTGGCCGGGTACGGCCTCGACGGCGCCTCGGTGCGGCTGGCGCGCGGCGGGCAGCTGCTGCACCTGGACCACGTCGGAAGCTACGGCCCCCAGACCCGGCTCGCGATCGCCTCCGCCAGCAAATGGCTGTCGGCGCTGACGCTGGCGCGGCTGGTCGAAGCCGGCGTCCTGCGCTGGGACAGCCGCGTCGGCGACTACTTCCCGGACGCGCCGGCGGCCACGCGCGACATCACGCTGACCCAGCTGTTCTCGCACACCAGCGGCATCCCGATCGACGACGCCGGCTGCCTGTCGGACCGCCGCACGACCCTGCAGGCCTGCGCCCGGCAGATCCTCGGGCTGCCGCTGCAATGGACGCCTGGCACCACCTTCGCCTACGGCGGCAACTCGATGCAGGTGGCCGGCGCGATGGCCGAGATCGCCAGCGGCCGGTCCTGGGATGCGCTCTTCCTGCGCGAGATGGTCGAACCGCTCGGCCTGTCCGCCACCGACTGGACCGCCGGCGCGGCGGCGACGGGTTATGTGCCGAACCCGAACCCGCGCATCGGCGGCGGCGCGCGCTCCACCCTGGACGACTACGGCCGCGTGCTCGACATGCTGCTGGCCGGCGGCCTGCACGAGGGCACGAGCTTCCTGCAGCCGCAGACGCTGGCGACGATGGCGCTCGACCGCACGGTCGGCCTGGTGATCGCCGCCAGCCCGGTGACCGAGTACGGCTTCGGCTACGGGTTCGGCCAATGGGTCGAAGCCAGGGATGCCAGTGGCGCCACCTACCGCGTGTCCAGCCCGGGCGCCTTCGGCTTCACGCCGTGGGTGGATTGGCGCAGCGGCAGCAATGGCGTGATCCTGGTGTCCGGCAACGGCTCTGCGATGCGCGACGACCTGACCGCGCTGGAGAACCTTTGCCTGCGCCAGCTCGATTTCGTGCGGCGCATCCAGCGCCCGGCAACACCTCCAGGGCGTGTTAAGCCCGCGGCCTCCATGCGGCGCGCGCCGCTCGACGCGGAGCGCCGCGCTCACTAGCCTAGCGCGGTGAATCCCCCGTCCCGCCCCGACTTCCCCATCGCCGAACTGCTGCCGGGCCTGCTCGAAAGCCTGGCGGCCCACCCGCGCCTGGTGCTGGAAGCGCCGCCCGGCGCCGGCAAGACCACCCAGGTGCCGCTGGCCCTGCTCGACGCGCCCTGGCGCGGCGACGGGCGCATCCTGATGCTGGAACCGCGCCGCGTGGCCGCGCGTGCCGCCGCCGGCTTCATGGCGAAGCAGCTGGGCGAACAGCCGGGCGACACCGTCGGCTACCGCATCCGCTTCGAAGCCAGGGTCAGCGCGCGCACGCGGATCGAAGTCGTCACCGAGGGCATCCTCACCCGCATGATCCAGGACGACCCGACGCTCGAGGGCGTGGCGGCGATCCTGTTCGATGAATTCCACGAACGCCACCTCGCCGGCGACCTGGGCCTGGCCCTGGCGCTGGACGTGCAGGCGCAGCTGCGCGAGGACCTGCGCATCGTCGTGATGTCCGCCACGCTCGACGGCGAGAAGCTGGCGCGTTTCCTCGACGCGCCCCGGCTGACCAGCGCCGGCCGCAGTTTCCCGGTGGCCATCGCGCATTTCCCGGCGCGCCGCGACGAGCCGCTGACCGCCCAGCTGCGCCGCTGCGTCGAGGAGGCGCTGGCGAAACATCCTGGCGACCTGCTGGTGTTCCTGCCGGGCCAGCGCGAGATCGGCGATGCGCAGTCCGCCCTTGCAGACGCTGCGCAGGACCACGGTGCCGTGCTGCTGCCCCTGCACGGCGAACTGCCGGTCGAAGCCCAGTCCGCCGCGCTCGCGCCCGACCCGCAGGGGCGCCGCCGCATCGTGCTGGCCACCAACGTGGCGGAAAGTTCGGTCACCCTGCCGGGCGTGCGCGTGGTCATCGACGCGGGCCTGGCGCGCGAACCGCGCTACGACCCGAACTCCGGCTTCGCGCGGCTGGACACGGTGGCCATCTCGCAGGCCTCGGCCGACCAGCGCGCCGGCCGCGCCGGGCGTGTCGCCGAGGGCTGGGCCTACCGCCTGTGGCCGCAGTCGCAGCGGCTGGAGCCGATGCGCACGCCGGAAATCGCCCAGGTGGAACTCGCCGGGCTCGCGCTCGAGCTCGCGGCCTGGGGCGAGAGCGCCCTGCGCTTTGTCGATGCGCCGCCGCCCGGCGCGCTATCGGCGGCGCGCGAGCTGCTGCAGCGGCTCGGCGCGCTCGACGATGCCCGGCGCATCACCGCCTTCGGCCGCGAGCTGCTGGCCCTGGGCACGCACCCGCGGCTGGCGGCGATGCTCAAAGCGCCGCGCGACCCCTCGGAGCGTGCGCTGGCCTGCGACCTCGCGGCCTTGATCGAAGCGAGAGATCCGATCCGCGAGCGGTCCGACGGCCTGGCGATGCGCTGGCAGGCGCTGGCGGCCTCGCGGCGCGGACGGATCGGCGGAAACGCCAACCGCGGTGCGCTCGCCGCCATCGACGCCGCCGCCAAGCAGTGGCGCCGGCGCCTGCGCTGCGACACGCCGCCGCCGGAAGACGCGCCCGCGCATCTGATCGGCGACCTGCTTGCGCACGCCTTCCCCGACCGCATCGCCCGCCAGCATCCCAGCGATCCGCGCCGCTACCAGCTGGCGAACGGCCGCATGGCCCGCATCTTCGACGACAGCGCGATCTTCGGGGAACCCTGGATCGTCGCCAGCGAGCTGCGCTTCGAAGCGCGCGATTCGCTGGTGCAGCGCGCCGCGCCGGTGGACGAGGCGCGGCTGCAGCGCGACTTCCCGGACCGGTTCTTCGAAGGCGACGTGGTGCGCTGGGACGCGGAGGCCCGCGCCCTGGTCAGCCGCCGCGAACGCCGCTTCGACCGGATCACCCTCGAAAGCAAACCGGCGGGCCGCCCTGATCCCGCGCTCGCCGCGCAGGCGCTCACCGATGCGGTCGGCGAGCTCGGGCTCGACGCCCTGCCCTGGACCGAGGGCCTGCGGCAGTGGCTGGAGCGCGTGCGCTGCCTGCGCGGCTGGATGCCCGAACTCGGCCTGCCCGACCTGTCCGATGACGCCCTGCTGGCGGCCCGCGAGCAGTGGCTGAAACCCGCCTTCGCCGGCAAGACCCGGCTGGACGCCCTGGGCGAGCAGGAGCTGGGCGAAGCCCTGAAGTCGGGCCTCGACTGGTCGCTGCGGCAGAAGCTCGACACCCTCGCGCCGCGCCGGATAACGGTGCCGTCGGGCATGGAGCGCGGCATCCACTACGTCCACGGCCACGCGCCGGTGCTGGCGGTGAAGCTGCAGGAGCTGTTCGGCCTGGCCGATACGCCGCGCATCGCCGACGGCCGCGTGCCGCTGACCCTGCACCTGCTGTCGCCGGGAGGCAAACCGCTGCAGGTGACCCAGGACCTGCGCAGCTTCTGGGCCAACACCTATCCGGAAGTGAAGAAGGAAATGAAGGGCCGCTACCCGCGCCATCCCTGGCCCGACGACCCCTGGACCGCCACCGCCACCCACCGCGCCAAGCCGCGCGGGACCTGAGGCCGCCGTCGTTCCCCCTTGCGCCCGGCCTTGGCATCATGGGCCGGGGAACGCCCCGGAGGGATGGGCATGTCGGAGGTGACGGTCTTGCTGCGTGAATGGCGGGGCGGCGACGCCCGCGCCATGGACCAGCTGCTGCCGCTGGTCTACGACACGCTCCGGCACATGGCCTCGGCGCGCATGCGCCAGGCGGCGCCTTCGGCGACGCTGCAGCCGACCGCCGTGGTGAACGAGGCGCTGCTGCGCATGCTGGGCCGCGACGCCGACTGGAACGACCGCGCGCATTTCCTCGCGATCGCGGCGCTGAAGATGCGCGCCGTGCTGGTGGACCACGCCCGCGCCCGCGCCGCCGAGAAGCGCGGCGGTGCCCCCACCTTCGTCACGCTGTCGCAGGCCGACGCGCAGGCCGGAAGCCCCGCCGGCATCGAGGTGCTGGGCCTGCACCAGGCGCTGGAACAGCTGGCCGCCGCCGAACCGCGTGCCGCACGCGCGCTGGAGATGGCCTGCTTCGGCGGCATGGAGCGCGACGAGATCGCCGCCGTGCTCGGCGTGTCGGTGCCCACCGTGGACCGCGACCTTCGTTTCGCCCGGGCATGGCTCAACAAGGCGCTGGCGTGAATTCCCTGCA
Organism: uncultured Arenimonas sp.; assembly: GCA_965650505.1. Classification (GTDB taxonomy): domain Bacteria; phylum Pseudomonadota; class Gammaproteobacteria; order Xanthomonadales; family Xanthomonadaceae; genus Arenimonas. The sequence continues at coordinate 3,808 of CBFGOZ010000079.1, read as the reverse complement.
GGCGGTGCGCCGCCTGTTCGAAGCGGTCTGCGACCTGCCGGCCGAGCAGCAGGCCCCGGCCCTGCACGGGCTCACTGACGACCCGGCGCTGCGGCGCGAGGTGGAGGCCCTGCTCGCGGCCCAGACCGAAGCCCTGGGCCGCGCGCTGCGCCCGCTGGGTGAACTGATGGCCAGCCTGCCCGAGACCGAGCTGGCCGAAGGCGAGTCGCTGGGCCAGTGGCGCCTGGTCGAACGCCTGGCCAGCGGCGGCATGGGCACGGTGTTCGTGGCCGAACGCGCCGATGGCCTGTACCGCCAGCGCGTGGCGGTGAAGCTGCTGCGGGGCCGCCCCGATCCCGCCGTGGCCGAACGGCTGGCCGCCGAACGCCAGATCCTGGCCAGCCTGCAGCATCCCGGCATCGCCCGGCTCTACGATGGCGGCACGACACCGGCGGGCCAGCCCTACCTGGTGATGGAATTCGTCGCCGGCCTGCCGCTCGACCGCTACCTCGCCCGGCACCGCCCCGGACTGGAAGAGCGCCTCGTGCTGTTCCTGCGCATCTGCCGCGCGGTCGCCCACGCCCATCGCCAGCTGGTGGTGCACTGCGACCTCAAGCCCGGCAACGTGCTGGTGCGCGAGGGCGGGCACCCGTCGCTGCTGGACTTCGGCATCGCCCGCGCCATCGCCGCGGAGGGCGACGATGGCCTGCGCTACTGCACGCCGGCCTATGCCGCGCCCGAGCAGCTGCGCGGCGAACGCGTGGGCGTGGCCGCCGACGTGTTCGGCCTGGGCATGATGCTGGGCGAACTGTTGACCGACGCACCGCCGGGCCGCGGCCCGGACGACGTGGACCGGCCACCGCCGCCGCCCTCGCAGCGCGCCGGCGCGCTGCCCTGGGCCCGTCGCCTGCATGGCGACCTCGACGCCATCACGATGCGCGCCACGGCGCTCGACCCGGCCGCGCGCTACCCCGGCGTCGACGCCCTGGTGGACGACCTGGAGCGCTGGCAGCGCCGCGAACCGGTGGCTGCGCGTGGCGGCGGCGCTGCCTACCGCGCGCGACGCTGGATGCAGCGGCACTGGCGGGGCGGCACGGTCGCGGCGGCGATGGCGATCGCGGCCCTGGTGTTCACCTGGCGCCTGGCCGAGGAACGCGATCGCGCCGAACGGGCCGCCGCCACCGCGCGCCAGGTCAGCGAGCTGCTGGTGGGCGCCTTCGACGCCGCGGATCCGCGCCGCACCGCCGGCAGCCACGAGATGTCGGCGCGCGAAGTACTCGACGCCAGCGCGCGACGCATCGACGACGAACTGTCCGCCAGCCCCGATATCGCCGCCGAACTGCGCCTGGTGCTCGGCCGCGCCTATCGCAGCCTGGGCCAGCCCCGTCAGGCCGAGGCGCTGCTGCGCGCGGCCGCCGCCGGCTTTTCGTCGGAGGGCCTGGACCAGCCGGCGCAGGCCGCCTCGGCCTGGAGCCAGCTCGCCACCCTGCTGGCCAACGACCGTCGCGGCGACGAAGCGGTGGCCGCCGCGCGCGAGGCCCAGCGCCTGCGCGGTCCGCGGCCGACGCCGGCCGAACAGGCAGACACGCTCAATTCCCTGGGCATCGCCCTGACGGCGAAGGGCGACCTGCCTGCCGCCATGGTCGCGTTGCGGGACGCATTAACCCTGCGTCGCGCCGAGGGTGCCGCGGGCGCGGCAGCCGTGGTGGCCACGCTCAACAACCTGGGCCGAGCGCAGCGCCTGCATGGCGACGCGGCGGCGTCGGAAGCCAGCCATCGCGAGGCCCTGTCGTTGGCGCAGTCGCTGGGACCGGTGGGGCAACCGATGGCCCAGCTTTCGCTCGACGGCATCGCACGTGCGCTGCTGATGGCCGGCCGCCGGGACGAGGCCTGGCCGGTGTTCGAACGCAGCCTCGCGCTCGCCGCCGGACTCTATGGCCCGCAGAGCAACGCGGTGGCGGGCGCCCACAACGAACTGGCCAACCTGCTGCACGACCTGGGCCGCTGGGACGACGCCGAGCGCCACTACCGCGCCTCGCTCGACATCGAGGCGGCCGTGTCGGGACAGGACAGCCCGCGCTACGCGGTGGTACTGAACAACCTCGGCGCGCTGGCCGAAGACCGCGGCGACCCCGCCGCGGCCGAGGCCTATTTCCGGCAGTCGCTGGCGATCCGCGAAGCGGCGCTGCCGGCGGGCGACACCTCGGTGCTGCGCGGCCAGCTGAACCTGGCGCGCCTGCTGCTGCGCACGGGCCGCCTGGACGCCGCCGGCGCGCTGCTGGACGCGCTGCAGTCCAGCGGCCTGGCCACGGGCCACGAGGCCTTGCGCACCCGGCTGCTGATCGCCGAGCTGCGCCTGCGCCGCGGCGCACCCGACCAGGCCGAGGCGCTGCTGGCCGACCTCGCGCTCGACGACTCGCCGGGCCATCGGCCGCTGCAGATCACCCGCGAACTGCTGCTGGCGGACATCGCGGCCCGGCGCGGCGACGCCGCCGCCGCCCGCGCCAGCCGCGAACGCGCGCTGGCCGCCCAGACCGCCCTAACCGGCGCCGACAGCCCCGCGGCCCGCCGCATCCAGGCCCTGCTGGCTCCCGCCGCGGAGCCGCCGCCGGCCCCGTGATAGGCGGCGCCCCCTTTCCCCGGTTGTCTCCGTGAGTGCCCGGTGGCGGGCACCGCAGGAGCCCAGCCATGCATCCGAACACAATCCCCGCCCGCAGCCTGTCCCTGGCCTGCCTGGCCGCGTTCTGCCTGCCGACCGGCATGGCGTGGGCGCAGGTGTCCTGCGTCGGCGGGGCGAACCAGACGACCGAGGCCTACAACACCGTCGCCTGCGGCAACTTCGCGCTGGCCAGCCTGCCCGGCGCCATCGCGCTGGGGGCGTTCGCCGAGGCGCGCGGCCTGCGTGCGATCGCCGTCGGCTACACCGCGGATGCCACCGGTGAAAGTTCGATCGCCCTCGGGGCCACCTCCCAGGCGTCCGGTTACGGCGCCATCGCCATCGGCGACGACAGCTACTCGATCGCCGACGGCAGCATCGCGATAGGCCATTACAGCGAGGCCAAGGGCTCGTTCTCGGTCGCGCTCGGCCGCGATGCCTGGGCCCACGGCCAGAACAGCCTTGCTCTGGGGGCGGGGACCACCGTCGTCGCGGCCAATGCGGTCGCCATCGGCTGGCGCTCGAACGCCGATCGGGCCTGGACCGTGTCCTTCGGGTCCTCCGGCAACGAGCGCCAGCTGGTCCACGTCGCGGCCGGCACCGTGGGCACCGACGCCGTGAACCTCAACCAGCTCAACGTCGTCGCGGCCGTGGCCAGCAGCGCCCAGACCGCGGCCAGCGCCGCGCAGTCGCTGGTGGGCGGGGCCCATGCGGCCGCCGTCGCTGCCCAGGGCTCGGCCGACCAGGCGCTGGCCACGGCGCAGTCGGCTGTCACCGCCGCCACGGGCGCGCAATCCGTGGCCCAGACCGCCGCTGCGGCCGCCACCGGCGCGGAGTCCGCCGCGCAGGCGGCGAACGCGACCGCCACCGGGGCGCAGGCGCTTGCGGCCAACGCGCTTTCCGCCGCGGGCACCGCCCAGGCCACGGCCGACACCGCGCTGTCGGCGGCCGCGTCGGCGCAGTCCACCGCCGACGCGGCCCTGGCCGCCGCGACCGGCAACGGTGCCGCGGCCGCCAACGCGCAGTCGACGGCGGATACGGCGCTCGCGGCCGCAGGCACGGCCCAGGCCACGGCGGATACGGCGCTGGCCGCGGCCGGGACCGCGCAGTCCACCGCCAACTCGGCGCTCACGGCGGCCGGCACCGCGCAGTCGACCGCCGATACCGCGCTGG
>CBFGOZ010000078.1:0-9784 GCA_965650505.1 uncultured Arenimonas sp. | reverse complement strand
ATCCCCTTCGTGGGGCCGTGGGTGGCGGTGATGCCCGACGTGCACCTGGGCAAGGGCGCGACCGTGGGTTCGGTGATCCCGACCCGCGGCGCGATCATCCCGGCGGCGGTCGGCGTCGACATCGGCTGCGGCATGGCCGCGGTGCGGACCACGCTGCGCGCCCACCAGCTGCCCGACGACCTGGCGCCGATCCGCGCCTCGCTCGAGCGCGCCATCCCGGTCGGCAACGGCCGCGGCGGCGAGCACGGGAAGATCCCGGACAGCATCGGCACGCGGCTGGTGGACTCGGGGCTGGAGACGCGGCTGCAGGCCATCCGGGCCAGGCATCCGAAGATCCGCCCCGACAAGCTGGACAGGCAGCTGGGCACGCTCGGCGGCGGCAACCACTTCATCGAACTCTGCCTCGACGAGGCCGACCAGGTGTGGGTGATGCTGCACTCGGGTTCGCGCGGCACCGGCAACCTGATCGGCACCTACTTCATCGAGCTGGCGCGCCGCCAGCTTGAGAAGCGGGTGCTCGGCTTCCACCTGCCCGACCAGGACCTGGCCTTCTTCATGGAGGGCGAGCCGCTGTTCGAGGATTACGTGGAAGCCGTGTCGTGGGCGCAGGACTACGCGCGCCACAACCGCGAGGCGATGATGGCGCGGGTGCTGCACGACCTGCGGCACAGGCTGCCGAAGTTCCAGCTGGAGAAGATGGCGGTCAACTGCCACCACAACTATGTCAACCGCGAGACCCACTTCGGCGAGGAGCTGCTGGTGACCCGCAAGGGCGCCGTCAGCGCCCGCGCCGGCGAGCTGGGCATCATCCCGGGCAGCATGGGCACCCGCAGCTACATCGTGCGGGGCAAGGGCGACGCCGACAGCTTCCACAGCTGCAGCCACGGTGCCGGCCGCGTGATGAGCCGGACCCAGGCCAAGGCGCAGATCACGCTCAAGCAGCACCGGGAAGCGACCGCCCACGTCGAATGCCGCAAGGACGCCGGCGTGGTGGACGAGTCCCCGGCCGCCTACAAGTCCATCGACGCGGTCATGGCCGCGCAGTCGGACCTGGTGGAGGTGGTGCATACGCTGCGGCAGGTGGTCTGCATCAAGGGTTGACTTCGCCGCCCCCCTTTCGGGGGGCGGCGTTTTTTCGTGGTGCCGACGGCGCCAGATCCACGGGCCGCCCCCGCCCCTCGTCAAGCGGGGCTAAAATGCCGTCCAGACCCACGAATCCGGAACCCATCATGAGCGACACCCCGCCCGACCGCCTCTGCGTCAACCCGCGCAGCCCCTTCTACGACGAAGCCGCGCTGGAACGCGGCATCGGCGTGCGCTTCAACGGCACCGAGCGCCACAACGTGGAGGAATACTGCGTCAGCGAGGGCTGGGTGCGGCTGCCGGTCGGCAAGTCGCTCGACCGCCGCGGCAACGCCATGACCATGAAGGCGAACGGGACCGTCGAGGTCTGGTTCCTGGACACGGCCAAGGCCTGATCCGGCCGCCCCGCCGGCCGGGCGTATGATGCCGGCGACCACCATCCAACACCCCGGGGAGGGGCCATGAACCAGAACAACCAGGACCTGGGAAAACTCGTGCTGCGGCTGTCGCTGGGCCTGCTGGTGCTGCTGCACGGCGTGGCCAAGATCACCGGCGGCATCGGCTTCATCACCCAGGTCGTGCAGGATGCAGGGCTGCCGGGTTTCGTCGCCTACGGCGTCTACATCGGCGAAGTGGTGGCGCCGGTGCTGGTGATCCTGGGCCTGCATGCCCGGCTGGGCGCGGCGGTGATCGCGCTGAACATGGCGGTGGCGATCTTCCTGGTGCATACGGCCGAGCTGTTCGCGCTCAACCAGACCGGCGGCTGGGCGCTGGAGCTGCAGGGCATGTTCCTGTTCGGCGCCGTCGCGGTGGCCCTGCTCGGCCCCGGCAACTTCAGCGTCAACAAGAAATAAAAAAACTGCGGAGCTTGCGCTCCGCAGTTCCCTTGCCGCGCCCGGCCGGTGTGGACGCGGCAAAGACGGTGTCAGCGGCCGTCGCCGTCGGCATCGCCGGGCATGGCCCGTTCGATCCGGTCCCAGGCGGCGCGTGCCGCCGACTTGGCCTTCTCCCAGCCGAGCCGGGAGCTGCCGCGCACGCTGTCGTAGTCGCGCCGCAGGTCGGTCTCGACCTCGTCGAAGCGGCGGCCGGCGTAGCGCCCCGCACCCTCGTAGCCGACGCGATAGGCCGGCGCGTAGTCCTCGTAGGCATGGTCGGCCGCGTAGTAGGGCTCGTTCTTGTACTGGTCGCGCCAGTGTTTGTCCTCGGCGGCGAAGTCCAGGCCGGTGATGTTGGCGTTCTGCGGCTTGCCGGACTGCGTCTTGCCTGGCGTGTGCTGGGTCATGGTGTTCTCCTTGGGGGGATGGCCGCGGCGAAGACCGCGGCCAGGAGGATCGTTGCAATGTGCATGCCATCGTCCGCGGCGGCCGGTAAAACGCGGCGACGCGGGAACCGGTGCCGGGATCAGAGGCGTCCCATCAGCCACAGGATCACCAGCACCAGCACGATGGCGCCGACGATGCCGCTGGGCCCGTAGCCCCAGCCGCGGCTGTAGGGCCAGGCCGGGACGGAACCGATGAGGATCAGGATCAGGACGATCAACAGGATCATGGTCAGGGACATGGGGTACTCCTCGCTGGTTGGGCAGTCGAGGTGTTGCAGGTTCCGTGCCAGCCCCATCGCGCAGCAGGAAGGGATTGCGCGGGGCGGCATTGCATTCCTGTCCGCGCCCTGGGCCCGGTGGATGGCATGGGCAAAAAAAACGGCGGGGCCAAGGCCCCGCCGTCTCCACGCGTCCCTGCGCCGGACGATTTACTGCCTGGTCGGGATATTGACCTTGTCGATGCCGTGCACCACGCCATTGCTCGACGCGATGTCGGAGGTGACGAAGGTCGCCTCGCCGAAGCTGATCTTGCCGTCGGCCAGCTTGACCGGGGCCACCGCGCCATTGACGGTCTTGGCTTCGCTCATCTTGCCGATCTCGGCGGCGCTGGAGCGGCCGGCGAGCACGTGGTAGTTCAGGATCGAGATCAGCTCCTGCTTGTTCTCCGGCTTCAGCAGGCTGTCGAGCTTGCCGGCGGGCAGCTGCTCGAAAGCGGCGTCGGTCGGCGCCAGCACGGTGAACGGACCCGCGCCGCGCAGGGTGTCGGCCAGGCCGGACTCGCGCAGGGCCTTGCCGAAGGTCTTGAAGGAGCCGGCGGCGGCGGCGTTGTCCACCACGTTCTTGGTGGCGATGGTGGTGTTGGCACTCGGGGAATGGTTCATGGGGGGATTCCTCTGGGTGCGTGCAAGGTGGCGGCACGCGGATGGCCGAAGCCAGGCCCCCGCGTCAACGGGGGCAGGAGGTTCAGGGCGGGATGTTGGCTTTCAGCGCTGAATGGCCGTCGCGGCATTGCGCCGCGGTGCCAGTGCACAGTGCGCGCGGGCCTGTGAGCTTTGTGTTATCCGGGCCAGACGACCCAGGTCCGGGTTCAGCCAGCGGCGCGTATGCGCGCGACAGGCGTCCCCGCCGGACTAGGGCCGCCGGCAGAATGCGGCGAAACCCGCCAGGAAACCGCGCAGGTTCTCGCGCGCGGCCTCGTCCACCAGGTTGCCATCCGCGTCGAAGGCCTTGCCGGCGCGCGACAGCATCAGCCGGCCGCCGAAATAGGGGCGCGTGCCCAGGGTGCGCAGCACCGGCCACCAGGCGTTCTGCGCCAGGATGGTGCCGAAGCCGCCGGGCGAGGCGCCGATCACCGCCACCGCGCGGTCGCCGAACACCCGCGACACGTCCTCGTTCGGGCGCGACAGCCAGTCGATGGTGTTCTTGAACACGCCGGGGATGCCGTTGTTGTACTCCGGCGTCACCAGCAGCAGGCCGTCGCAGGCAGCGACCTTCTCCTTCAGCGCGACCACCGTCTCCGGCAGGCCCTGGGCCGACTCCAGGTCGGCGTCGTAGAGCGGGATGCCGTGCACGCCCTCGCGCTCCAGCTGCACGCCCTCGCCCACCAGCCCGGCGGCGGCGCGCAGCAGGGCGGCGTTGAAGGAGCCGCGGCGCAGGCTGCCGGAAATGCCGAGCAAACGGATCATGGCGAGACTCCAGGTTGGGGGTATCCGGAGCTTACGCCCGGCCGCCCCGACCCGACAGGCGGCCGCGCCGGCCGGGCCCACGGCCCGCCCCCGGATTTCGGGAAAGTCTTTCCCTCCAGGATGGCTGGGTCCGCACACGCCGGGTCGGCTAGCATGGCCCGGTTTCCACCCGAGCCCGACCATGGATCCCATCCTTTCCATCCGCGGCATCAGCAAGACCTACGCCTCCGGCTTCCAGGCGCTGAAGAACGTCGACCTGGACATCCGCCGCGGCGAGATCTTCGCCCTGCTCGGCCCCAACGGCGCCGGCAAGACCACGCTGATCAGCATCATCTGCGGCATCGTCAACGCCAGCACCGGCAGCGTGCTGGCCGACGGCCACGACATCGTCGGCGAGCCGCGCCAGGCCCGGGCCAAGATCGGCCTGGTGCCGCAGGAGCTGAGCACCGACGCCTTCGAAAGCGTCTGGGCGACGATGAGGTTCAGCCGCGGCCTGTTCGGCAAGGCGCCCGACGACGCGCACCTGGAGCGGGTGCTGCGCGAGCTGTCGCTGTGGGACAAGCGCGACAGCAAGATCATGACCCTGTCCGGCGGCATGAAGCGGCGCGTGCTGATCGCCAAGGCGCTGTCGCATGAACCGCGCATCCTGTTCCTGGACGAACCCACCGCGGGCGTCGACGTCGAGCTGCGCCGCGACATGTGGCGGCTGGTGCGCGAGCTGCGCGACCAGGGCGTCACGATCATCCTGACCACGCACTACATCGAGGAGGCCGAGGAGATGGCCGACCGCATCGGCGTGATCAACAAGGGCGAGCTGGTCATCGTCGAGGACAAGCACGTGCTGATGCGCAAGCTGGGCAAGAAGCAGCTGACCCTGCAGCTGCAGACGCCGCTGGCGGCGATCCCGCCGGCGCTGGCGGCGCTGCCGCTGGAACTGGCCGGGGACGGCCATTCCCTGGTCTACACCTTCGACGTGCAGGCCGAGGAAACCGGCATCGCCGCCCTGCTGCGCCGGCTCAACGAACACGGCATCGACTTCAAGGACCTGCATTCGAGCGAGAGTTCGCTCGAGGAGATCTTCGTCAGCCTGGTGCACGGCAAGAAAGGAGGTGCGGCATGAACTGGCACGGCGTCCGCGCCATCTACCGTTTCGAGATGGCGCGCACCTTCCGCACGCTCACCCAGTCGATCGCCTCGCCGGTGCTGTCGACTTCGCTTTATTTCGTGGTGTTCGGCGCGGCGATCGGCGCCCGCATGGGCGACATCGGCGGCGTCAGCTACGGCGCCTTCATCATCCCCGGTCTGGTGATGCTGACCCTGCTGAACGAAAGCGTCTCCAACGCATCCTTCGGCATCTACATGCCCAAGTGGGCCGGCACCATCTTCGAGCTGCTGTCGGCGCCGGTGGGCTGGGGCGAGGCGGTGCTGGGCTACGTGGGCGCGGCGGCCACCAAGTCGGTGATGCTGGGCCTGCTGATCCTGGTCACCGCGCGCTTCTTCGTGCCCTACGAGATCGCGCACCCGGTGTGGATGGTGATGTTCCTGGTGCTGACCGCGCTCAGCTTCAGCCTGTTCGGCTTCATCATCGGCCTGTGGGCGAACGACTTCCAGAAGCTGCAGGTGATCCCGCTGATGGTGCTGACGCCGCTGACCTTCCTGGGCGGCGCCTTCTATTCGATCGACATGCTGCCGCCGGTCTGGCAGAAGGTCGCCCTGTTCAACCCGGTGGTCTACCTGATCAGCGGCTTCCGCTGGAGCTTCTACGGCGCGGCCGACGTGAACGTGGTGGTGAGCTTCGTCGCCATCCTCGGCTTCCTGGCCGCCTGCCTCACCGCGGTGTGGTGGATCTTCCGCAGCGGCTGGCGGCTCAGGAGCTGAGCGCCGTCAGCAGGGCGTGCCGCGGGCGACGCGCCGCGTGGTGACCACCGGCAGCGCGCCCGCCGCGGGCACGTTCTTCGGCGCATAGGCCGACGGTGCGTGCGCCATGCGGTCGAGCACCGATTGGTGCAGGCATTCGCCATGCGCCAGGTGCCGGCCCAGCTCGCGGATCACCGCGCCCATGGCCTTGTACGCGAGCGTCATCGAGTCGTTGAGCGTGGCGTTGAAGCAGGGCCGGAAGAAGCCCAGGTATTTTTCGTCGAACTGCAGGCCCAGGCCCTCGGCTTTCTCCACCATCCAGTGCAGGGCCTCGTTGGCCAGGCCGTCGGGGTTGTAGCTGCCGCCGACATTGCTGTGCACGCCGCAGAACCAGGCCTGCTCCAGCACGCCCGGCCAGCCGGCCGGGCGCTGCCACAGGTTCACCTTGAAGGCCTTGCGGCGCTCGTCGATGGCCATCGCGTGGTAGGCATGCTGGATCTGCGGGGTCAGCCCGACCTCGTGGTAGGCGTATTTGTCGCGGTTGAAGACCTGGCCCAGCAGGCCCGGCGCGCCCAGCGCACCGACCGTGTCCCAGACCCCGACCATGCGGATCGGCGGTGCCGGCTGCACGTCCTTGACCTTGCGGAAGGCGTGTTTCCATTCCGCCGAACCCGGCGCATGCCGGCTCTCGTAACAGGCGTAGATCTCCGGCACGTAGTAGTCGTCGTCCTTCTGCAGCAGCCCGACCTGGTGGATGAAGCCGGCCAGGGTGCGCACGGTGAAGGCGCCGCGGCTGAAGCCGAACAGGTAGATCTCGTCGCCGGGCACGTAGTTGTAGAGCAGGAAGCGGTAGAGGTTGCGGATGTTGTCCTCGATGCCGCGGCCGAAGGCGCCGCCGGTGAACTTGTCCAGGCCACCGTCGGTGCCGACGCCGTCGATGTAACAGACCACCTGGTCGATGCCGCGTCCGTCCTGGGCGCGCACCGCGCGCGCCAGCTTGGTGACGTTGGTGGGCCGGCGCTTGCCGGTCTTCTCCTCGACCTGGTCGCGCAGGTTCCAGGTACCGTCGGCGCAGATGACGATGCGTTTCATGGGTCGGCCTCCGGGCCGGTCAGGCGAGCACGACCTGCAGGCCTTCGCCCGGCCGGCCGTACTCGGTGGTGTAGCCGAATTTCCCCTGGCGCGACTCCCGGCCCCAGGAGCGGTTGAACTCGCTCTTGCAGTTGAACATCAGCACCGCGTCCTGGTTGCGGGCGTTCACCACCACCCGCGCCATCGCCTCGTCGTCCGGATGCTGGAAACGCGCGCCGTCGGTGGACACCAGGTAGCGGGTGGCGGGAAAAGCCTCCAGCATCGGCGTCGATACGTTCTTGGCGCTGCCGTGGTGCGGCAGCTTGAAAGCGTCCACCTGCAGCGGCTCGCCGCGGAAGGGCGGACGCTGCAGGCTATCGATCAGCACCGAGGGGTGGGCGTCGGCGCCGAACAGCACCCGCACGCCTTCGAACTCGGCCAGGAAGGCGATGCTGGAGCCGTTGGCCGGGGTCGAATCCTGCTTGAACGGCGTCTCGGCCATCAGCTCGACGTCGTCGCCCAGGAAACCGCCCGGCAGCACGGTCTCGGCTTCGGCCAGGGCATGGCCGGGCACCAGGCCTTCGGCCAGGATCACCGCCTCCCAGGTCTGCTTCAGGGTCTGGAGTTTCTCGAAGCTGGGCGACAGCAGGGTGAGCTTCATGCCGCCGACGCTGACCGTCTTCAGCTCGCCCTCGCGCGGCACCATCGCCGCGCGGCGGCCGAAGCGCTCGTTCCAGTCCCAGCCGCCGCGCCGGATCAACTCGGTCAGCTTCTCGCCCTGCATCGGACCCAGCTCGGCCGGCTCCTGGTCCGACAGGTGGAAATAGCCGTTGAACCAGATTTCCTTGATCCGGACCACGGCCGGGTCGATCTCGTCGAGGAAACGCAGCGCGCCGCCGATGTGGTCGTCGTCGATGTGGGTGATGACGAACAGCTCGAACACGCACTTGCCCTCGGCGTCCACCACCGCCTGGATCTTGGGGTGCAGGGCCTTGGCCCAGGTCGACGGCGGGCCGGCGTCGATCAGCAGGCGCTTGGGCGCGTCGGCGTCGCCGTATTCGACCCAGAGGCAGTCGCCGTGGCCCGCTTCAAGCATGTGGATGGTGAACATTTCCGGACTCCGTTTCAGAGGCGCCACGAGCTGTGCCCGTAGCTGACCAGGGTGAAGGCGACGCCGTGGCCCTCGGCCAGCAGGCCGCGCTTGACCTTCAGCAGGGCCTCGTCGATGCGCTCGGCGCGGTGCTGCGGGTCGGCGATCAGGCCGAGCAGGCGCTCGGCCAGCAGCGCCGCCTGGGTGCCATGGATGGTGGACAGGGTGCCGATGACCACCGGCGCGCCGTTGAGGTGGAACTCCTTCACGAAGTTCAGGAAGGGGATGTCGGCGATCTGGGTGGCGCAGCCCAGCAGCATCACCAGCGGCCCTTTCGCCGGCGGCGGCTCGCCGCGCACCAGGCGGTCGTCGAGCAGGCTGACCAGCAGCTCGTCCTTCGACACCTCCAGCGTGGCGACCTGCTCCTGCTCGGACTGCGCGGAATGTGGCATCAGCACCATCAGGTCGGGCTTGCGCGCCGCCACCTGCTGCTCCCACTCGGCCCAGGACGCCGCCTCGGTGACGGTGGCCACGTGCCTGGCCACGGTGGCCGGCAGTCCGTCGGCGCCGGTCATCTGCGACTTCGCGCGGTCGCTGGCCGCCAGCAGGGCCGAGCTGAAGGGCCCCAGCGTGTCCTGGCCGGGCTCGGGCACGGACAGGTCGTGGGTCGCCTTGCCGACCGCCGGGTGCCGTTCGATGCATTTTTCGAAACCCCAGAACGCCGCCGGGCAGACGAAGTCGCGGCTCGAATGATTCGGGCAGCCGCGATGGCTGTCGCGCGTCTCGGCCGACAGCGCCGCCACCGCGTTCGGGCAGAGCGCGGCAGTCGGCCGCGGCGCGGGGCCCGAATACAGGAACTCGATGGGGAAATAGCTCTGGGTCTTGGCCTCCACCATCTGGATGCGCAGGGCCTCCTGCAGCGTGTTCTCCGGATGGTCGCGCTGCAGGTCCTTGACGATCATGGCGCCGTGCGTGGCCAGCAGGCGCATCAGCTTGAGGTTGGCCTCGGAGTCGAGCCGACGGTCCTCTTCGCCCACCGCCGCGACCGCGGCCCGCGACAGCGCCTGGCGCATGATCCGGGTGGATTCGCGCAGGCCATCTGGCTCCAGGTAGGACGCGCCCTGTTTGCGCACCGCGGCCAGGCCGGGTTCGCCGTCGAGGTTGTGGTTGATCACGAAGGCCAGGTCGGCCGGCGCGTCGGCGCTGCTCGACCGCAGCGCCGGGGTGTAGACGTTCTCCTGTTCCAGCGCCGGCCGGCCCTCGGCGTCGCAGCGCAGCAGCAGGGTCTGCAGCACGCGGTTCTCGTGCAGCACGATCAGCCGCGCGCGGAAACGTTCCGGCCGGTCGCCGATGTTGACGATGAACTCGGCGGCAGTGCTGTCGCCGCGGCCCGGCAGATGCACGGCGGCTTGCACCGGCGGCGGGATCGTGCGGCCGCCGTGGCCGTCGGTGACGGCGGTGAGCGGGCAATAGACCAGGCTCAGGGTGTGGCCGGTGTCGCTGTCGGGCAGCTGGCCTTCGTCGAGGTGCTGGGGCGCGACCACCGTGCTGTCCTGCCGCGGAACGCCGATGTGCGCGCGCATCCGGCAGTCGCGCCCGGTCGGCAGGCGCTGCAGCCGGACCGGGTCGGCGCCGGGCGGCGCCGGCAGCGCGAAGAAGTCGGCCTGGACGTGGCGC
>CBFGOZ010000077.1:0-9846 GCA_965650505.1 uncultured Arenimonas sp. | reverse complement strand
TCCAGCAGCGGAGCGGACACGATGGCCAGCAAACCGTCGGGTGGGGCCTTCACCGCCGATGGACCGGTGGCGCAGCAGTGGCTGGATGGCTTCGCGGTGGGCGAGTGGACGGCTGCCCTTCGCCGGACCACGCGAGCGGATGGAACCGTGGCCGAGGGCGTCTTCCTCTACCGGGTCAGGAATGGCCTGGTCACGGAAGCCTGGTGCATGGCGGAGCGGATTCTGGCCGGGGACGGCAAGAACGTTTCAGGCAAGGCCTCGTCGGCACCGCGCGCGGCGCATGACATGGTGGGCATCTGATCCCGAGTTTGTCCCGTCAGGCGCAGCGCCGGTCAAGCCGGAGTCCAGTGGAGAAACAGCGCGCTTCGCCACTTAGCGGATCGGTGAAAGCAAGACTTTTCGCCAGCAACTGCAGTGGTGATGCGTAGTCCTCCGCCGCGCGATGTGATATTTCCGGATACAGAGGATCGTTCAGCAGTGGCGCGCCCAAGGCCGCCATATGCACCCGCAGCTGGTGTTTTCGCCCCGTTACCGGCATCAACTCGTAACGCCAGATCCCATCCTCACGCGTAATGACATCAATCCGGGTCTCGCTGTTCGCCGGCCCTTCCACTTCCCGCATGCGAAAGAACGGCTCGCCGGCCACGATGCGGCTGCTGCGGGTGTGCGGAAAGGCGAGATCCGGCAGCGGCGGCGCGATCGCCTCGTAGGTCTTCTGGATCCGCCGCTCGCGGAACAGCGCCTGGTACCGCGCGCGGGTCTTGGGGTTGGTCGAGAACAGCACCAGGCCGGCGGTCTCGCGGTCGATGCGGTGCAGGGGCACCAGGTCGGGGTTGCCGGTGCGGCGGATCAGGCGGCCCAGCAGGGTTTCGTGCACATGGCCGCCGGACGGCGTGACCGGCAGGAAATGCGGCTTGTCCGCCACCAGCAGGTCGGCGTCGGCGAACAGCACGGTTTCCTCGAACGGGATGTGCGCTTCGTCGGCCACTTCTCGGTAGTAGTGCACTTCCAGTCCGACGCGGTGGGGCGTGTCCGGCGTCAGCCAGCGCCCGGCGTCGTCCACGACGCGGCCGCGCGCCATGCGGTCCAGCCAGGTGGCGCGCGGCACCGCCGGGAAACGTTCGCACAGGCCGTCCAGCACCGTCGGCCACGGGCCCGGCGGCAGCTGCAGGCTGCTGGCGGGCAGGCCGTCGAGGGTGGGTGGGCGTTTGCGCATCGAGGCAGTGTGCCGGGTGCGCGGGGGGCGTGCATCATCGCTGAGGGCACGACCCGGCCTCGTACCACTCGGACCCGCGGCTGAGGATCCACTGGACGATCGCACGGGTGCAGGAACGGTTTTCCCTTTCGTGAAGCGATTTCCGCCCCCCGCCGGGCGACACGATCTATGCGGACGCGGCCATCGCCTCGCAGGACCGGGCGCATTCGCGGCATGCCTTCACGCAGTCCTCCATGCCGCCGATCTTCTCGCAGCTGTCGGCGCAGTCGCGGCAGACCTGGGCGCACAGCCGGCACGATTCGAGGTGGTGGGGCGAGTGGCTGGCCATCAGCGCGGCGGCGGCGCGGCAGATCTCGGCGCAGCCGATCATGGTCCGGAAGTGTTCCGGCTCAAGGTGTTCGCCGCCGGTTTCCAGGCAGGTACTGAGGGCCGTGTGCTGGCAGTGGGTGTAGCAGTCCAGGCAGGTGCGGATGCAGGCCATCAGTTCGGAATCGTTGCGGTGCATGGGCGTCTCCTGTTCGCGATGGGGAAGGCGAGGCGCGGTACGCGCCACGCGCCCGACAGGGGCAGCAAGATCGGTGCCAGCCCAGGCGGCCCAAGCGAGGAGTTCCGGAAGGTCCCTGGGCATGTCCTCGTGGCGTGGCCGGGATACCCGAAAAGTGGTTGACAAGACCCGCGGCCGGGGAATATGGTTGTCACCAACAACGGAATGACCATGCCGACCCAGACCGCCCGCCGCCCCGCCTCCGATACCCGCCTGCAGCAGGACGCACAGGCGCTGCACGAGGCTTTGTCGCACCTGGTGCGGGTCTACCAGTTCCGCGACCGCGACAAGATCTGCTGCCACGACGTCTCGGTCACCCAGTGTTATGCGCTCGAGGTGCTGGTCGAACGCGGCCCGCTGCGCAGCAACGCGCTGGCGGAGGCCCTGAAGCTCGACAAGAGCACCACCTCCCGCGTGGTCGATGCCCTGGTGCGCAAGGGTTATGTCGGCAAGGCCGCCGATGGCGAGGACGCGCGCGCGGTGTCGCTGCGGGTCACCCGGTCAGGCCGCGCCCTTTACGAGCGCATCAATGGCGAACTGATCGAACAGGAGGCCGACCTGCTGCGCGGCCTCGACGCCGACGTGCGCGCCGGCGCCACCGAGATCATCCGCCGCCTGGCCGTGGCCGCCGAGGCGCGTTTTGTCTCCGGCGTCAGCGTCGGCGCCGGCGAGCTCGTTTGCGCGCCGGATGCGGTCGCCAAGGGAAAGTGCGGCTGATTTTTTTTGCCCAAATAGTTGCTACTACCAACATAAGTCCATGACCACGATACGCAACGCACGCACCACCGACGCCGCCGTCATCGCCGCGATCTACAACCAGGGTATCGCCGACCGCGGCGCCACCTTCGAAACGGTGCCGCGCACCGAGGCCGACCTGGCCGCGCGCCTGTCGGACCAGGACCGTTATCCGGTGCTGGTCGCCACCGACGAAGCGGGCAGGGTGCTGGGCTGGGCCAGCCTGGGCAGCTACCGCCCGCGCGAGTGTTACGCCGGCATCGCCGAGTTCTCGATCTACCTCGACCGCGACGCGCGCGGGCAGGGCATCGGCCGGCGGCTGCTGGGCGCACTGGTCGAAACCGCGGAACAGCGCGGCTTCTGGAAACTCGTCTCGCGCATCTTCCCCTTCAACACAGCAAGCCGGGCGCTGTGCCGGGCCTGCGGCTTCCGCGAAGTCGGCACCTACGAAAAACACGCCCAGCTCGATGGCCAGTGGCTGGACGTGGTCATCGTCGAACGCTGCCTCGTCCCTTCAGCCCAACCCGGTCCGTCCGGAAGGAGTTCCTGATGAATACCCAATCCCTGCCCGTGATCGTCATCGGTGCCGGCCCCGTCGGCCTGGCGGCTGCCGCGCACCTGCTCGAGCGTGGATTCACGCCGGTCGTGTTCGAGGCCGGCGCCAGCGTCGGCGCCGGCATGCGCACGTGGGCGCATGTGCGCATGTTCTCGCCCTGGCAGTTCACCCTCGACCAGGCCGCCGCGCGCCTGCTGGCGCGCCACGGCTGGACCGCGCCCGAGTTGTCGGCTTTCCCCACCGGCGGCGAAGTGGCGCAGCGTTACCTCGAGCCGCTGGCGCGCACGCCGGAGATCGCGCCGCACCTGCGCCTGGGCACCCGCGTGACGGCGGTCAGCAAACAGCGCCGCGACCGCATGAAGGATGCGCAGCGCGACGACGTGCCCTTCGTCGTGCGCTACGAGGACGGCGAAGGCGAACACGAGCTGCTGGCGCAGGCGGTCATCGATGCGTCGGGCACCACCGGAACGCCCAACCCGCTGGGGGCTTCCGGCCTGCCGGCGCTGGGCGAGCGCGGCGCGCAGGCCCAGGTGTTCTACGGCATGCCCGACGTGCTGGGCGTGCATCGCGACCGTTACGCCGGCAAGCGCGTGCTGGTGGTCGGCAGCGGCCACTCGGCCTTCAACGTGCTCCAGGACCTGGCGCGGCTGGCGCAGCAGGCGCCGGGGACGCAGATCCAGTGGGCGATACGTCGCCCGTCCTTGAACCGTGTGCTCGGCGGCGGCGAGAACGACCAGCTGGCCGAACGCGGCCGGCTCGGGCTGACGGTGGCGCGGCTGGTGAAGGAGGGCGCCCTGACGGTGGCGACCTCGTTCCAGCTCGACCGCATCGAACGCACGGCCGACGGCTGGGTGGCGTACAGCGGCGACACGGCGCTGGCGCCGGTGGACCAGATCGTCGCCGCGACCGGGTTCCGGCCGGACGTGGACCTGCTGTCCGAGCTGCGCATCGCGCTCGATGCCGGCACGCAGGCGCCGGTGGCGCTGGCGCCGCTGATCGACCCGAACCAGCACAGCTGCGGCAGCGTGCGCCCGCACGGCGCCGAGCAGCTGCGCCACCCCGACGCCAACGTCTACATCGTCGGCATGAAAAGTTATGGCCGGGCGCCAACCTTCCTGCTGCTGACCGGCTACGAGCAGGTGCGCTCCGTCGTCGCCGCCATCGCCGGCGACTGGGAATCGGCGCGTCGCGTCGAGCTGGTGCTGCCGGAGACGGGCGTGTGCATCACCCAGTTCGCCGACGAGGAGGCTCCGGCCGGTGCCGCCTCGTCCTGCTGTGGTCCGGCATCCGTCGACACCGCGACGCCGATGGGGGCAGTCGTCGTTGCCGTTGCGGAAGACGCGAAAGCCGGTTGCTGCGGCGGTCCGCCCAAGGCCAACGCCGAGGCCTGCTGCGTGAAGGACGAGGACGCCAAGGCGTCAGGCGCATCGGGCTGCGGTTGCGGCACCCGTGCCGCCGCGCCGGTGGCCGTCGCAATGCCGCCCGCAATCGCGGCGCCCGTCGCAGCGTCGACGTGCTGCCGCTGACCGCCCGATGACCCCGGCCCTGCGACGCGCGGTGTGGTGGCTGGGCGCCTGCCAATGCGTGTTCTGGGGCGTGCTGTACTACGGATTCTCCGTGGTGCTGGTGCCGATGGACCGGGCGCTGGTGGCGCCGCAGGCGATGGTGGCCGGTGCGTTCTCCGCCGGCCTGCTGGTGATGGCCCTGGTCGCGCCGCGTTTCGGGCGCTGGCTCGACCGGGGCCGGGGGCCGACCGTGGTCCGGCTGGGTGTCGGGCTTGCGGTCGTCGGATTGGTCCTGCTGTCGCAGGTTGTTTCGGTCGCGGGCCTTTACGCCGCGTGGGTGGTGCTGGGCCTGGCGATGGCGGCGCTGCTGTATGAGTCGGCCTTCGCGCTGGTGGTCCGCGCCGTCGACGACGCCGGCGATCGCCTGCGCGCCCTGGCCGCGGTGACGGTGATGGGCGGACTGGCGAGCACCCTTTTCCTGCCGCTGCTGGCCCTGGCGGTCGAACACCTGGGATGGCGGAAGGCGCAGCTGGTGGCCGCGTGCGCGGTACTGCTGGCGGCGGCGGTGATGGAGCGATTCGTCTTTCCGGCGCTGCCTGCCCATGCACGGCCGTCGACGCAGGCCGATCCGGTCCGCCGCTCGCGGCGCGAACCGCGCTTTCTGGCGCTGCTGGCCTGCTTTTCCGCATCCAGCATCGCGGCGATGGCGGTGACGACGCTGCTGATTCCGCTGCTGATCCAGCGGCAGGTGTCCGCGCCGCTGGCGGCGACCGTGCTGGCAATGCTCGGCATCGCCCAGCTTCCGGGCCGGCTGTGGATGCTGCGCGGCGGCGCGCAGCCTTCGCCCGGCCATTTCGCCGCGCTGCCGCTGGTCCTGCAGGGTGCTGGCCTGGCGGGCATGGCGTTCGCGCCCGGCATCGGCCTCGCCGCGGCCGCGGTGGCCGTCTTCGGCCTTGGTGCCGGCCTGCATACGTTGGCGCGGCCCTGGCTGGTGCAGCGCCTGTACGGCGCGTCGGCGTCGGGCTATTGGAACGGCCAGGTGGCGCGGGTGCAGGGGTTCGCCCGCGCCCTCGGCCCCGTGCTGGCCGTGGCCCTGGCCGCCATCGCCGGTGCGCCCGTCGTGCTGGCGGCGTTGGCCGCGCTGCTGCTGGCGCTGGCGGCGCTCGCGCATGCGCTGCTGCGCGTGGAGTCGCGTTCCGAACGGGAGGCGTCGCCGCGGGTCGCGGGCCAAGTAAGCAACCGCATTACCGGATAGCCCGCGTTTCGACCGCAACGGCCTGCAGAAGGACAGAAGTCGACCGCAGACTGGGCACCCTGTCCACCTGTCGCCGGGGCTGCCCATGCACATCGCCATCCTCACCTTCGAGGCCTTCAACGAACTCGACTCGCTGATCGCGCTGGGCGTGTTGAACCGGATCAGGCAGCCCGGATGGCGGGTGAGCCTTTGCTGCCCCGCGGCGGAGGTGACGTCGATGAACGGCGTGACGGTAAAGGCGCAGTCGCGGCTCGAGGATGCCACGTCGGCCGACGCGGTCATCGTCGGCAGCGGCGCCCGCACGCGCGAGCTGGTCGAGGATGCCGCGCTGATGTCGCGGCTGGCGCTGGACCCGGCGCGCCAGCTGGTCGCGGCGCAGTGCTCGGGCACCCTGGTGCTGGCGAAACTCGGGCTGCTGGACGGCGTGCCCGCCTGCACCGACCTGGTCACGCGGCCCTGGGTGCTGGCCGCGGGCGTGGAGGTGCTCGACCAGCCGCTGTTCGCGCGCGGCAACGTCGCCACCGCCGGCGGCTGCCTGGCCTCGGCCTACCTGGCCGGATGGCTGATCGCCCGGCGCCTCGGCCTGGACGCCGCCGCCGAGGCCCTGCGCTACGTGGCGCCGGTAGGCGAGAAGGACGCCTACGTCGCCAATGCGCTGCAGCGGCTGCAGCCTTATTGCGGTTCGTCAGATCCGGGCTCAGGCTGACTGCCGGGCCGTTCGCCGCAGCACCTGCGGCGGTTGCCCGAAGTTGCGCAGGAAGGCGCGGCGCATGCGCTCGGGGTCGGCGAAGCCGGTTTCGGCGGCGATCTCGTCGATGGTGTGGCGGCTCTGTTCGACCATCACGCGCGCGGCTTCCACGCGCAGGTGCTCGACGGCCTTGGCCGGCGACTGGCCGGTTTCGGTGCGGAAGGCGCGGCTGAACTGGCGCGGGCTCAGGTGGGCGGCAGCAGCCAGTTCCTCCACCGTCAGCGGCGCCCGCAGGTTGCGCCGGGCGTAGGCCAGCGCGGTCTGGATGCGGTCGGACTTCGGGTCCAGCTCCAGCAGCGCCGAATGCTGCGACTGGCCGCCGGCGCGGCGGTGGTGCACCACCAGCTTCTGCGCCACGGCGCGCGCCAGCTCGGCGCCGAAGTCCTTCTCGATCATGCCCAGGGCCAGGTCCACGCCGGCGCTCATGCCGGCCGAGGTCCATAGCCCGCCGTCGATGATGTAGATGCGGTCCTCTTCCACCCGCGCCTGCGGGAACTGTCGCTGCAGGGCGCGGGCGTGGATCCAGTGCGTGGTGACGCGCCGGCCGTCGAGCAGGCCGGCTTCGCCCAGCAGGAAGGCGCCGGTGCAGACCGAGGCCGTGCGCCGCGCGCCGCGCGACAGCTTCTGCAGCTGCGCGATCAGCCCCGGGCTGGACGGCCGCGGGTACAGCAGGCCAGCGACGATCAGCGTGTCGAGCTTCTGCCGCGCCATCGCCCGCGTCTCGACCGAGACGCCGAAGGAGTTGGGCAGCAGGCCGCCGTTTTCAGACAGGAAGCGCAGCCCGTACAGCGATTCCTTCGCGGTGACGTTGGCCAGCTCGAAGGCCGAGGCCGCGGCCAGGCCCATGACCTGGAAGCCCCGGGGAAGCACGAAACCGACGGTGAGCATGGCCGGAACCTCGTATGGCAGGAAACGAGGTATATACGACATTTACGCCATCCGCAAGCGGGCCTAGATTCTGCGCCACACCGGGAGCCCCCGGAACTGGAGTCCGCCATGAACACCCGCACCCACCTCGGTACCGCCCTGATCACCGGTGCCTCCTCCGGCATCGGCGCCCTGTACGCCGACCGCCTGGCCCGCGCCGGTTACGACCTGATCCTGGTCGCCCGCCGCGCCGACAAACTGCGCGACCTGGCGCAGGCCCTCACCACCGCCACCGGCCGTTCCATCGAGACCCTGGCCGCCGACCTCACCGACCCGGACGAGCTCGCCAGCGTCGAGGACGTGCTGCGCACCGACGCCAGCATCACCCTGCTGGTCAACAATGCCGGCGTCGGCGCCACCGCGCCGCTGCTGCAGTCCGACGTGGACGACATGGCGCGCATGGTGGCGCTCAATGTCACCGTGCCGATGCGCCTGGCCTATGCCGTGGCACCGGCCTTCGTCGCCCGCGGCGCCGGAAGCATCATCAACATCGCCTCGATCGTCGCCGTGGCGCCGGAGCTGCTCAACGGCGTCTACGGCGCCAGCAAGGCCTTCCTGCTGGCGCTGACGCAGTCGCTGCAGCACGAGCTGGCCGACAAGGGCGTGCGCGTCCAGGCCGTGCTGCCGGGCGCCACCGCCACCGATTTCTGGGCCGATGCCGGCACGCCGCTCGAACACTTGCCCAAGGAAATCGTGATGCCGGCGTCGGCGATGGTCGATGCCGCGCTGGCCGGCCTGGCGCTGGGCGAGGTCGTGACCATTCCCTCGCTGCCCGAGGCCGCCGACTGGGACGCCTTCGAACAGGCCCGCAAGGCGTTGGCGCCGGGGCTGTCGCGTTCAGTGCCGGCGGCGCGTTACGGCGCCGCCGCGTCCTGACGCGCACCGCGCACCGGAGTGCTGCCATGGACAACCTGATCAAACGCAAGATCGCCTTCGCCCTTTCCATGGGCGTCGTCACCACGGGGATCATTTCCTTCGTGCTCATCGCGCTCAACCGCGGCCTGGCGGAAGGTTTCCTGTTCGCCTGGCTGCGCTCCTGGGGCGCGGCCTACCTGATCGTCATCCCGGCGATCCTGTTGATCGGACCGCGGCTTCAGGCGCGGATCGATCGTCTCCTCCCCTGAAACCCCACCGAGAACCCTCATGATCAATGTCATCGATTCCGTCGTTTACACCGGCAAGACCCGCACCACCGGCGGCCGCCACGGCCAGGCCCGCAGCGACGACGGCCGCCTGGCCATCGAACTTTCCCCGCCCGGCAGCAACGGCCCCGGCACCAATCCCGAGCAGCTGTTCGGCGCAGGCTGGTCGGCCTGTTTCCTCAGCGCCGTGGGCAAGGCGGCGCAGGCCGCGAAGGTGAAGCTGCCGGCCGATGCCGCGGTCGAGGCCGAGATCGACCTGGGCGCCGGCGGCGACGCCTATTTCCTGGCCGCGCGGCTCCGCGTCAGCCTGCCGGGCGTCGACCGCGCCGTCGCGCAGTCGCTGATCGAGACGGCGCACCAGATCTGCCCGTACTCCAAGGCCAGCCGCGGCAACATCGACGTCGCGATCTCCCTCGCTTGACCCCATGCGCGCGCCCGCCCTCGGGCGCGTGCCCTCAAAAGGAGCTTCCATGAACCTGTTCCGATCCACGATGGCCGCGGCGCTGCTCGCGGCCGGCAGCCTGGCGTCCGCACCGCTGTCCGCGCAGAACGTCGGCATCACTCGTCACGACCTGCAGCAGCATCCGCTGTCCGCGCCCGGCCGCGAGGTGGTGCAGGTATTGGTCCGATTCGCACACGGCGCCACCGCCGCCGCGCATCACCATCCCGGCGAAGAGATCGTCTATGTCACCGAAGGCGTGCTGGAATACCGGCTCGCAGGTCGCGCGCCGGTCGTGCTGCGCGCGGGTGACGTACTTTTCATTCCCCATGGCGTCGACCATGAAGTGCTCAATGTCGGCGACGGCCCCGCGGCCGAACTGGCGACCTATGTCGTCGAAACCGGCCGGCCGCTGGTGCTTCCCGCCCGTTGATCCCCAGGCTTCCCAACCCTCAACGGAGGACATCGATGCAATCCCGACTCGACTTCTATTCGGCCTCGCCGGCCGCCACCCAGGCCATGGTCGCGTTCGACACGGCGGTCAAGGCCCTGGCGCTGGAGCCGTCCCTGGTCGAACTGGTGAAGCTGCGCGCGTCGCAGCTCAACGGCTGTGCCTACTGCGTGGACCTGCACAGCCGCGACGCGAAGCGGCAGGGCGAAACCGACCGCCGGCTGCACGCGCTGGCGGTCTGGCGCGAGTCGCCGTTTTTCACCGAGCGCGAGCGCGCGGCCCTGGCCTGGACCGAAGCGCTGACCCGCCTGTCGGAAACCCACGCCCC
>CBFGOZ010000076.1:0-9854 GCA_965650505.1 uncultured Arenimonas sp. | reverse complement strand
GCAGGGCGCCGCAGCCGCGCTGCAGGGCCTGCAGGTCCTCGCTGGCGCTGTGCATCAGCTTGGTGACGGCCGGGTCGGTCAGCAGCGGACGCAGGGCGGCATCCATGCCCGGGACCAGCGGGTCCACCAGCAGGATGTCGCCCGGGACCGCCAGCTGCACCAGGGCCAGCTGCGGATAGAACGTGCGTTCGCGGATGAACTCGGTGTCCAGGGCCACCAGCGGCTGGCCGGACCATCGGGCCAGGCGTTCGGACAGGGTCTGCGGGGAATCGATCCAGGTGCTCAAGTGGGGCGTCGCGGTTGCCAGGAGCCGGCACCTTAGCCTAAGTTCGGGGCGCCCAGGTCGATCCGACGCCACGGGCGAGCCTCTTCACCGTATGACCCAGCCCCTGCGAAATCGGTTGCCCGGCCTGCTGCTCGCCGGTGT
Source organism: uncultured Arenimonas sp. (assembly GCA_965650505.1). Lineage (GTDB taxonomy): Bacteria > Pseudomonadota > Gammaproteobacteria > Xanthomonadales > Xanthomonadaceae > Arenimonas. Next base: position 9,427 of record CBFGOZ010000076.1, on the reverse strand, counting down.
CCTGGTCTCGGCCTGCGGGGCATCGCCGCCGGCCGAGCCGGAAACGGCGCCGGCCGTGCAGACGGTGGACCCGGCCGAGCTCGAGGCCGCCATCGCGTCCGAGGAAGCGCAGGCCGACCAGCCGACCGAGAGCCCCGACTGGCAGCCGCAGATCGAACCGGTGCCCCCGGATGGATTGCGTGCGGCCCTGCGCCGCGCGACCGCCGCGCACGAGGCCGGGCGCCTGCTGCGCCGCGGGCCGGCGGCCGACGGCGATCCGGTGCCGACGGCCAACGACGATGCCGCCGACGACACCACCGGTAACGCCGGCCAGGTCTCCGAGGCGGGCGCGCTCGAGACCTACCTCGGCATCCTCGCCACCGATCCCGAGCACGTCGAGGCCAATGCCGGCGTGGACGCGATCGCGGTCGAACTGATGGCGCGCGGCCGAGACGCACTGGCGCAGGGCCGGGTCGGCGACGGCCGGTTCTTCGAGCGCGTGCTGGCGCGCGCCCGGCCCCGGCACGCCGGCCTGGCGTCCTACCGCGAGGCGGTCGAGGCCGCGCTGCGCGCGCAGTCGCTGGTGCGCAAGGGCGACATCCGCGCCCGCGCGGGCCGCATCTTCAAGCCCGAGGGGCAGGGCGCCGTCGCGGCCTACCGCGAGGCGCTGAAGGCCTATCCGGATTTCCTGCCCGCACGCGACGGCCTGGTGCGGCTGCAGGCCGACCGCCTCAACCGCGCCCTGGCGGCGGCGCAGGCCGGCGAATACGTCGAATCCGAGCGCCTGCAGGCCGAGGCGCTGCGGGTGCTCCCGGATTCGCCCGCGGCCCAGGACATGGCCGCGCGCATCGTCGAACTGCGCCAGGCGCGCACCGACCAGCTGCTGGCCCAGGGCGACGCCGCGGTGGACGCGCTCGACCTCGAACTCGCCGCGCGCCGCCTGGCTGAAGCCGAGCGCGTGTCGGTGCAGGCGCGCGGCCTGGACGCGCTGAGCGAGCGCATCGAGCTGGCGCGCCACTACGGCCGGTTCCGCCCCGGCCAGGTCTTCAGCGAACCGCTGGCCTCCGGCGGCGAAGGCCCGGAGATGGTGGTGCTGGCCCACGGCGAGTTCCGGATGGGATCGCCCGAGGACGAGCCGGCGCGCAGCGACAACGAAGGCCCGCAGCACGCCGTGGAGTTCACCCGCGGTTTCGCCATCGCCCGCGCCGAGACCACGGTCGGCGAATTCGGCCGATTCGTGGCCGCCACCAAGTACCGCAGCCTGGCGACCCGGCGTGGCCGCTCCACCGTCTACGACGAACGCGGCGGCGCGATGAGCGAACACGCGGGCGTGGACTGGCGCCGCGACCACGCCGGCCGCCCGGCCGCCGCCGACCTGCCGGTGGTGCACGTCGCCTTCGAGGATGCCGAGGCCTACGTCGCCTGGCTCTCGGCCCAGACCGGGCAGCGCTACCGGCTGCCCAGCGAGGCCGAGTTCGAGTACGCGCTGCGCGGCGGCCGCGCCGAGGCCTATCCCTGGGGCGCGGGTGCGCCCGCGCGCGTGGTCGGCAACCTGACCGGCGACGGCGACCAGTCCCAGCTCAGGCGGCGCTGGTCCAATGCCATCGCCGGCTACAGCGACGGCCACTGGGGTCCGGCGCCGGTGCGCAGCTATCCGGCCGAGGCCTTCGGCACCTTCGACCTGGTCGGCAACGTCTCGGAGTGGGTCCAGGACTGCTGGCACGACAGCTACCGGCGCGCACCCGGCGACGGCACGGCCTGGGTCAATCCCGGCTGCGAGGAGCGGGTGATCCGCGGCGCGTCCTGGGCCAGCACGCTCGACCGCGCGCGTTCGGCCTACCGCCAGCCGTCGCCGGCCGACACCACGCACGCGCGCCTGGGCTTCCGCGTGGTGCGCGAGCTCTGAGCGATCAGAAACTGATGAACAATCCGCCGTTCACCGGCAGGTTGATGCCGGTGAGGTAACCGGCGTTCTCGTCGCACAGGAACACCACCGCGCGGGCGATGTCGGCGGGCTCGCCGATGCGGCCGGCCGGCACCATCGCCAGCACCTGCTGCTTCACCTCGTCCGGCATGGCGTCGGTCATCGCCGTGCGGATGTAGCCGGGGCTGATCGAGTTCACGGTGACGCCCTTGCGCGCGACCTCGCGCGCCAGCGCCATCGTGAAGCCGTGCATGCCGGCCTTGGCGGCGGCGTAGTTGGTCTGGCCGAACTGGCCGGTCTGGCCGTTCACCGAGCTGATGTTGACGATGCGGCCGTAACCGCGCTCGCACATGCCGTCCACCACGCGCTTGCACAGGGTGAAAACGCTGTCGAGGTTGACCGACAGCACGGCGTCCCACTGCTCGCGGCTCATCTTGCGCAGGGTGGCGTCGCGGGTGATGCCGGCGCCGTTCACCAGCACGTCCACCGGGCCGTGGCCGGTCTCGATCGCGGTGATCGCGGCATCGCAGGACGCCGGGTCGGCGACGTCCATCGCCTGGAAGTGCACGTCCAGCCCGGCCATCGCGCGGCGGAAATCCCCGAGCCGGGCGGCGTCGGCGGGCAGGTCGCCGGCGATCACGCGGCAACCGGCCTGGGCCAGCTGACGGCAGGTTTCGCGGCCGATGCCACCGCTGCCGCCGGTCACCAGGGCGATGCGTGCGCTCATCGGGAAGGCTCAGCGCGCGCGGGCGCGTGGACCGGACTTGCCGGCGGCCTTGCCCTTGGCGGGCGGCGCCGCGCTGCCGCCGCCCAGCCCCTGTTGGAACGATTTCCACAGCTCCATGTTGCGTTCGGCCAGCTGGTTGAGCAGGGCCCAGGGCGCCTGGCCGACCAGGCTGCCGACGGTGCCGCGGAACTGCTGCTGCTGGTCGAGGAAGAACTGCAGGCTGCGCTCGAGGAAGTTGCCCATGATCCCCTGCAGCGAATCGCCGCGGAAACGGATCACCTGGGTCAGCAGTTCGGTGGTGAAGATCGGCTGCCCGTGCTCCTCGTGCTCGGCGATGATCTGCATCAGCACGGTGCGGGTGAGGTCGTTGCCGGTCCGGGCGTCGCGCACGGTGAACTCTTCGCGGTCCACGATCAGCTGGCGCACGTCTTCGAGGGTGATGTAACTGGATATCTCGGTGTCGTACAGCCGGCGGTTCGGGTACTTCTTGATGATGCGGACTTGCGACATGAAGGGCACCGGAAGTTCGCGCCGCGGCGGCGACGGTTGGGCCCCGAAGCATCCTCCAGCCCGGGGGCGCGCGCAAGCGACCGGGAGCGCCCGCGCGCCGGCCTTCACGCGCCAGCGACAACGGCGCTAACGGCGCGGCCCGGGACCCGCGGAATCCGCGCCGGATCGAACCGTTCGAGCGCGCGCGGCAAGGCGGCTTCCGGTGCGCCGGCGCGCGGAAGCGCCGCGGCGTCCTGGCCCAGGAATGACCACGCCGCCGACAGCGCCGGCCAGGGATCGGTGGCATCCACCGGCAGCGCCTGCAGCGATTTGCCGAGCTTGTGGCCGGCGTCGTCCAGCGCCAGCGGCAGGTGCAGGTAGGTCGGCGTGCGCAGGCCGAGCCGCTGCTGCAGCAGGATCTGGCGCGGCGTCGAATCCAGCAGGTCGGCGCCCCGCACCACCTGGGTGATGCCCTGGGCGGCGTCGTCCACCACCACGGCGAGCTGGTAGGCCCAGTAGCCGTCGGCGCGCCGCAGCACTACGTCGCCCACCTCCCGGCCCAGGTCCTGCGCGAACCAGCCCTGCAGGCCGTCCTCGAAGCCCAGCGGCCCGTCCGGCACCCGCAGCCGTATGGCCGGCGGCCGGTCGGTCGCCCGGTCGACGCAGCGTCGGTGGATGCCGCCGACGGCTTCGAGTTCGCTGCGGCTGCACCGGCACTCGAAGGCCTCGCCCGCATCGAGCAGCCGCTGCAGCGCCTGCGCATAGATTGCGCCGCGATCGCTCTGGCGCAGCACCGGTCCGTCCGGCGTCATGCCGAACCCCTGCAGGGTCCGCAGCTGTCCTTCAGCGGCGCCGGGAACTTCACGCGGCGGGTCGAGGTCTTCGATGCGCACGAGCCAGTCGCCGCCCGCGCGGCGCGCCATCATCCAGCTGCCCAGGGCCGCGACCAGCGAGCCGAAGTGCAGGGGGCCGGTGGGCGAGGGCGCGAAACGGCCGCGGGGTCGGGGGTCTGGGCTCATGGCGACTTGAAATTAACAGGCCCAGCGTACATTTAAGCCCAGGGCGTGCGACAGCCCGCTCCCCACGAAACCACGGACCCGACCCCCATGTTCAAGCGAATCGCCCTGTTCCTCGCCACCAACTTCGCCGTGATGGTGCTGCTCGGCATCGTGCTGAGCGTGCTGCAGAACGTGTTCGGCGTCACCCTGGGCAACAACGGCGTGCTGCTGGTGTTCGCCGCCGTCTTCGGCTTCGGCGGCTCGCTGTTCTCGCTGGCCATCTCCAAGTGGGTGGCCAAGCGCACCACCGGCATGCACCTGATCGAGCAGCCCCGCAACGAGGCCGAGGCCTGGCTTTACGGCACCGTGCAACGCCAGGCCCAGGCCGCCGGCATCAGGATGCCCGAGGTCGGCATCTACGACGCGCCCGAGATCAACGCCTTCGCCACCGGCCCCAGCCGCAACAATTCGCTGGTGGCGGTGTCCACCGGCCTGCTGCGGGCGATGAACCGCGACGAGGCCGAGGCGGTGCTCGCGCACGAGGTCAGCCACGTCGCCAACGGCGACATGGTGACCATGGCCCTGATCCAGGGTGTACTCAACACCTTCGTCATCTTCCTGGCGCGCGTGGTCGGCCGCATCATCGATTCGGCCATCAGCGGCAACCGCGAGGGCGGCGGCCTGGCCTATTACGCCATCGTCTTCGTGCTCGACATCGTGTTCGGCCTGTTCGCGTCGGTGATCGCCATGTGGTTCAGCCGCTGGCGCGAGTTCCGCGCCGATGCCGGCGGCGCCAGCCTGGCCGGCCGCGAGAAGATGATCGCCGCCCTGCAGAAGCTGGCCAGCACCTACGGCCAGAGCACCCTGCCCAGCCAGGTGCGCGCCTTCGGAATCTCCGGCAGCGTCGGCGGCGGCCTCAAGCGCCTGTTCATGAGCCACCCGCCGCTGGCCGAGCGCATCCAGGCCCTGCGCGACGCCCCGGCGCAGGCCGCCACCGTCCGCGGTTGATCCGCGCGAGGCAGAAAAACGGAAGCCCGCCGAAAGGCGGGCTTCCTGTTTGTGGTGCCGCGGGACCTCAACCGAAGTCGTAGTTCATCGCGGGGCCGGCGGCGGCGAGGAAGTTGCCCTCGACGAAGTCCATGCCCATTCCGAACAGCACGCTCATCGTGGTGGCGTCGGACACGAATTCGGCCACCGTCAGCTTGCCGGCGGCGTGGGCCTTGTTGACCATCTCGCGCACCTGCTTCTGAACCTCGGCGTTCTTGCCGAGCTCGGTGATGAAGCCGCGGTCGATCTTCAGGATGGCCGGGTCGAAGTGGCTGAGCATCTGGAACGAGTTCAGGCCCGAGCCGAACTGTTCCAGCGCGATCCGGCAACCCACCGCCGACACCGACTTCTGGAACGACTGCACGGCCTTGAGGTGGGTGAAGACCTTCGACTCCGGGATCTGCAGCACCAGCCGGTCGCCGGGCACGTCGCAGGCCGCCAGCTGTTCGCCGATGAAGGCGTCCAGGCCGCCCTCGGTCAGCGAGGCCGGGGTGACCTTGACGAACAGGTTGGTGTGCTTGCCGGCCTTCATGCGTTCGGCGATCACCTCGATGGCGTGCTTGACCACCCACCGGTCGATGTCGTCCAGCAGGCCGTGTTCCTCGGCGATGGACAGGTAGGTCATCGGCGGGATGATCTCGCCGCCGGGCCCCTTCATGCGCAGGTAGACGTCGTAGTTCTCTTCCTCGGCGCCGGTCAGGCTGATGATCGGCTGGTAGTGCAGCACGAACTGGTCGCCGCTGAGCGCCTCGCGGATGCGCTCGACCCAGGCCTGGATGCGCTCTTCCTCGGCGCGGTCGCGCGCGGCCGGGTCGAAGATCTCGATGCGGTTGCCGCCCATGCCGACGCAGGAGGCCAGGCACTGGCTGGACTTGCCCATCACCTGCGAGACGCTGGCGACGCGCTCGCCGATCTGCACGCCGCCGATGCTGACGCCCAGGTTCACCGAGCGGTCGCCGACCTCGAGGATGTGGCCGTGGAAGGCGTCGCGGATGCGCTCGGCCTGGGCCTGGCTGTGCTTGTGGTCGTGCGCGAGGCACAGCACCACGAAGCTGTGGTCGCTCAGGCGCGCGGCCAGGGTGTTTTCGTCCAGCGCCGACTGCAGGCGCTCGGCGATGCCCTTGATCAGGTCGTCGGCGTGCGCCAGTCCGATCTCGCCCAGCAGGTTTTCGTAGTGGTCCGGTTCCACCAGCAGGAAGGCCTGCTGGCCCTTGCCGTCGGCCGCGCGCGCCACCGCGGCCTCCAGCTCGGTCATGAAATGCTGGCGGTTGAACAGGCCGGTCAGGGTGTCGCGCTGGCGCAGGGTGTCCAGCTCCTTCACCATCTCGGCGTCCACCGTCTGCTGGCGGAAGACGATCTGCAGGCAGGCCTCGCCTTCGTAGGTGGCCGGGGTGAACTCCATCACCGCGTCGAAGGTGCTGCCGTCGGCGCGCTGCGCCTGCAGCTCCAGCTGCCGCGGAGGCGCTTCGCCCTTGGTCAGCTTCTTGAGCACCTGCTTGAAGGTGTCGGCGTGCTGGGGCGCGATCAGGTCGAGCACCGACAGGCCTTCGATCTCGTCGAAGCCCTCGAAGCCGAACATCTCCAGGTAGGCGTCGTTGGCGCGGATGTGCATGCCCTCGTGCACGTAGGCGATCGGGTCGCGCGACGAGGCGATCAGCGCGTCGCAGCGGCGTTCGGTCTCGCGCAGCGAAGCTTCCAGGTGGCGCAGGCCGCGGCGGGCCAGCAGGGCGGCGAACTCGCTGCGCACCACCGCCTGCACGTGGCCGGCATGGTTGCGCAGGGCGACGTCGCGGGTGCCCGCGGCCAGCGCGGCCAGCGCGGTCTTCTCGTCGAGCGTATGCGTGGAGGCCAGCACCGGGATGTCCTTGCCGGTGGCATTGACGCGCTCGACCACGGTGGCCAGCGGCAGGTATTTGGCCTCGAACGCGGCCAGCACCAGGTCGATGCTCTGGCTGGCGAGCAGCTGGACCAGTTCGTCCTCGGATTCCGGACGCTGCGGGCGCACGGCCATGCCGCCATTGCGCAGATGGCTGATGAGCTGTTCAGCGTCCTCGAGGCGGTCTTCCACCAGGAGCAAGCGGATCACGGCGTCCTGCTGTGCCATCCAGAGGTACTCCTTTACGTATCAAGGGCTTGCACGGGGGGATTGAGACAATACCAGAATGTCCGCCGGTCAACACCACTACAGGGGCAGTTTGGCGGGCGCACCGGCCACTTCCCGGACCAGCCGGGGCACCAGGTAGCCGGGCAGCCGGGCCGCGAGTCCGGCGTGCAGGGCCCGGGCCCGGTCGTCAGGGACCTCGAAATGGGCGGTCCCGGCCACCCGGTCCAGCTGGTGCAGGTAATAGGGCAGGACCCCGGCCTCGAACAGCCGTTCCGACAGCTCGGCGAGGACGGCGGCATCGTCGTTGACCCCGCGCAGCAGCACGGTCTGGTTGAGCAGGGTGGCGCCGGCGCCGCGCAGGTCGGCCAGGGCCCGGGCCGCGGGAGCGTCAATCTCGCGGGCGTGGTTGGCATGGATCACGACCACCACCTGCTGGGGCAGGCCCGCGAGCCAGGCCAGCAGTTCGGCATCCACCCGTTCGGGCAGGACCACCGGCAGGCGGGTGTGCAGGCGCAGGCGCCGGACCTGGGGCAGGGCGGCCAGGCCGCGGGTGAACTCCGCCAGCTTGGTGGTGGCCAGGGACAGCGGGTCGCCGCCCGACAGCAGCACTTCGTGCACGCCCGGATCGCCTGCCAGGTAGTCCAGGGCCTCGCGCCACTGGTTGGCCGCGGCGGTTTCCTCTCCGTAGGGGAAATGACGCCGGAAACAGTAGCGGCAGTGAACGGCGCAGCTGCCGGTGGCCACCAGCAGGGCCCGTCCCTCGTACTTGTGGATGATGCCGGTGCCGCCCCTGGCATCGCGGTCGCCGACGGCGTCCAGCCCGAAGCCCGGCACCACGCGGTCCTCGTCGTCGATCGGCAGCACCTGGCGCAGCAGCGGGTCGGCCGGATCGCCCGGGCGCATGCGCGCCGCGAATCCGCGCGGCACGCGCAGCGGGAACTGCGCGGCCGCCTGGTCGGACAGCCGCGAAGCCAGCTCCGGAAGGCCCAGCAGGTCCAGCAGTTCGCGGGGGTCGCGGATGGCGTCGCGCCAAAGCGCCTGCCACCGGGCGGTGGCCGGTGCGGTGTTCAGCTGCGGAGGATGGGGCTGGGCGGTTATCATGTCGGGCTTGAACCGGACCCCGCGGGTCCCGATACGGTCACCATTGTAGCCGCAGCCGCCCCCTGAACCGGCGGCACGGCCTTCCACCCAGGAGCAGCACGCATGGCCAGCTATGGCATGAACGACGTCAAGAACGGCATGAAGATCATCGTCAACAACGAGCCGTGCGTGATCACCGACACCGAGTACGTCAAGCCGGGCAAGGGCCAGGCCTTCACCCGGGTGAAGTACCGCTTCATCAAGACCGGCCGCGTGGTCGAGCTGACGATGAAGGCGACCGACTCGCTGGAAGCCGCCGACGTCATCGACACCGACATGCAGTTCCTCTATTCCGACGGCGAATACTGGCACTTCATGCAGCAGGAGACCTTCGAGCAGGTCCAGGCCGACGCCGCCGGCATTGGCGAGACCAAGAACTGGCTCAAGGGCGAGGAGGCCTGCGTGGTCACCCTGTGGAACGGCACCCCGATCGCGGTGCAGGCGCCGAACTTCGTCGAGCTCAAGATCGTCGAGACCGACCCGGGCGTGCGCGGCGACACCTCGGGCGGCGGCGGCAAGCCGGCCAAGCTCGAGACCGGCGCCGTGGTGCGCGTGCCGCTGTTCGTGAACCAGGACGAGATCATCAAGGTCGACACCCGCTCCGGCGAATACGTCTCGCGGGTGAAGTGACCGCATGACCACGGCCGCGCCGCAAGCCTGCGACCTGCTGATCGAAGCCGGCTGGGTCGTGCCGGTCGAGCCGCACGCGGTCGTGCTGGAAGACCACGCCGTCGCGCTCCGCGACGGCGTCATCCTGGCGGTGCTGCCCCGGGCCGAGGCCCGCGCCCGCTTCGCCGCGCGCGAGGTGGTGAGCCGCCCGGGCTCGGTGCTGATCCCCGGCCTTGTCAACGCCCACTGCCACAACCCGATGACCCTGCTGCGCGGCGTCGCCGACGACCTGCCGCTGATGACCTGGCTGCAGCAGCACATCTGGCCCATCGAGGGCCAGGTGATCGGCCCGGACTTCGTCGCCGACGGCATCGAGCTGGCGGTGGCCGAGATGCTGCGCGGCGGCACCA
>CBFGOZ010000075.1:0-9882 GCA_965650505.1 uncultured Arenimonas sp. | reverse complement strand
TCGTCTACGCCAACCAGGCCTGCCGCGACCGCTTCTCGATCGGCGAGGATACCCGGCTGGTGCACCTGGCCGATCTGGTCGAGGACCTGCCGCTGCGCCAGCGCATCGAGGGCATGGTCGAAGAGCCCGGCGCCATCCTCAACGAAACGGCGCGGCTGCGGGCGCGCGGGCAGGCGGCGTTCTGGGCCACGCTGTCGGTGTCGCGCATCGAGCTGGGCGACCGGCCGCACCTGCTGGCGGTGGCCAACGACATCACCGAGCTGCGCGTGCTCAGCGAGGAGCTGAGCTACCAGGCCACGCACGACTCGCTCACCGGCCTGTACAACCGGCGCGAGTTCGAGCGCCGGCTCGACGCCGCCATCGCCGCGCTCGACGCCGGCGGCCCACCGGCGGCGCTGCTGTACATGGACCTGGACCAGTTCAAGCTGATCAACGACACCTCGGGCCACTTCGCCGGCGACCAGCTGCTGGCCCAGCTGGCGGCCCTGTTCGCCGGCATCCTGCCGGCCGATGCGATGGTGGCGCGGCTGGGCGGCGACGAGTTCGCGATCCTGCTCGAGCGCACCGACGAGGCGCGGGCGATGGCCCTGGCCGAGCGCGTGCGACTGGAGATCGACGGTTACGTGTTCGGCTGGGAGCAGCGCAACTACACCGTCAGCGCCAGCATGGGCGTGGTGATGCTGCAGGGCCCGGGACTGAGCCAGCGCGCGCTGCTGGCGCACGCCGACACCGCCTGCTACATGGCCAAGGAGCGCGGCCGCAACCGCGTGCACCTGTTCTCGGAGGACGATTCGGAAACCTCCAAGCGCCGGTCCGAGATGGAATGGGCCGGGCGCATCCGTGAGGCGATCGGCGAGGGCCGCTTCATCCTGCATTTCCAGGAGCTGGCGCCGCTGTGGTACGGCGAACAGGCCGAAGGCGTGCACATGGAGCTGCTGATCCGCCTGCGCGACGAAAATGGCAACATGGTGCCGCCCGGCGCCTTCATCCCCGCCGCCGAGCGATTCGGCCTGATGCCGCAGCTCGACCGCTGGGTGGTGGACACCGCGCTGGCGAACTTCAGCCGGCTGCACCCGTCCGGGAAGCCGGTGAAGCTGTGCGCTATCAACCTGTCGGGCCCCACCTTCGAGGACGACAGTTTTGCCGACTTCGTGCTCAAGCGGCTCGAGGACTACGGTGTCTCGCCGCAGCGCATCTGCTTCGAGATCACCGAGACCGCGGCGGTCAGCAACATGGCCCGGGCGGTGGAGTTCATGCAGAAGCTGCGCAGCGCCGGCTGCAAGTTCTCGCTCGACGATTTCGGTTCCGGCATGGCTTCGTTCGGCTACCTGAAGAACCTGCCGGTGGACTTCATCAAGATCGACGGCAGCTTCATCCGCAACATCGAGACCGACCCGGTGAGTTATTCGATCGTGCGCGCGGTGACCGACATCGGCCACCAGCTGGGCCTGCAGGTGGTCGCCGAATGGGTGGCCGACGAACGGGCCCGCGACCTGCTGCGTGGCCTGAGCGTGGACTATGCCCAGGGGTTTGCGGTGCACAAGCCGGAGGCGGCGCTCTGCTTCAGGACCTAGGCCCGCATTCCGGGCCCAGGTCCACCGGCGCCCCCAGCGGCACCGGATCGCGCAGCAGCGCCAGCCGGGCCTTCATCGCCACGGTCACCAGCATCTCGTTCTCCTCGGTGACCATCAGGGCGCAGGCCAGGCCCATGCGCCGGGCGATGTGTTCGAAGCCGGCCGGACCGGCGACGAACAGCGCGGTGGCGCCGGCGTCGGCGCGCACCGGGTCCGGATGCAGCACCACCACGGCGGCGGCGCCACGCGCCGGATGCCCCGTGCGCGGGTCCAGGATGTGGCCCCAGCGCGCCCCGGACGGCGAGGCGCGGAACTTGTTGTAGTTGCCGGTACTGAACAGCGCCTCGCCGTCGCCCAGTTCGACGCCGCCGAGCACGCCGCCGAAGGGGTCGCGGATGCCGACCTCCCAGGGCCGGCCGTCGCCGTCGCCCAGCGCGACCACGTCGCCACCCAGGCTGATCAGCGCGTGTTCGATGCCGTGCCGGCGCAGGATGCCGAGCATCAGCTCTCCCGCCACGCCTTCCGCCAGTGCCCCGAAATCCAGCTGCACGCGCGGGTTGCGGCTCGACAGCCTGCCGTCGGCGACGACCACGTCGGCCAGGCGCGGGCGCTGCTCGCGCCAGCGGGCCAGGTCCTCGGCGCGCGGCGCGGGCGACTGCACGGGGAACGTCGAGGTGTGGAAGCCCCAGTCGCGGATCAATCCGCCGATGGCCGGATCGAACAGTCCCTCGGATTCTTCCGAAAGCGGCCGCGCGCGCTCGACCAGGTCGATCACCGACGCGGGCGCCGGCGCCGCCTCGCCGGCGGCCAGCGCGGCGTTGATGCGCGTCAGGTCCGAGCTTTCCCAGGCATGCCATTCCCGGTGGCGCTGGTTGAGCTGGTCCGACACCTCGGCCAGCGCGGCCTGGGCGGCGGCGGGATCGGCGCCGCGCAGTTCGATCTCGGCGGTGGTGCCGAACACGTGCAGCGTTTCCAGCCGCGCTTCTGGCCCCTGCGAACAGGCGGCCAGAAGCAGCAGGACCAGCAGGGCCGGGCGCGGCCGTCGCCGGCGGCGCGGCGCGCTAGACGTACTGGCTGCCCGGGGCATCCACCCACTCGCGGATGTAGGCCACGTCTTCCGGCGCCACGTCGATGAAACGGAAACCGGTCCAGACCTGGCCGGGCGCGGCGGCTTCGTCCGACCACAGCTCGTGCGCGCCGACCTCGACGCTGCGGGCGCCTCCGCCTTCGTCCGGCAGCGCGAAGCGCAGCTGGTACAGGCCGTCACTGGTGACCGCCTGCCCCAGGATCAGAAGCATCCCGGTCTCGGAGAGGTTGCTGAGCCGGCCGATGGCCTGGCCAGTCATGGTGTCGACCACGTCGATGGCGTTGCCGACCTTGCGGCGTTTGGCGCGGCGGTATTCGCTCATCGGCTGGGGGCCTCGGCTGGGGCCTGGCCGGCGAAGGAACGCAGCGCGTTCATCACCGTGTTCCAGGCGCGGTCGATCAGCGTGCCCTTTTCTTCCTCCACCACCTTCACCTGGCCTTGGACCATGGCCTTGGCCAGGCCTTCGAGCGTGTGCTCGCCGACCTTCTGGCCGCGGTGGTTGACGAACAGCACGTGGCCGGTGACGGTGGAGAACCAGGACAGGCGGCGGCGCACCTTCTCGCCCTGCTGGTTGAGCACGAATTCGAACCAGGTGCCGAAGGGCAGGTGCCGGATCTGCTCCAGGCGCATCTGTTCCTCCGGCGTCAGCACGGCCTTCTTGGCCTTCTTGTTCTGCTGCAGGTCCTCGCCCAGGCGGGCGCGCGCCTTCAGGCGCATGGTCAGTTCGGTGCGGCTGGCGGCGGAGTCGTCGTCGACCGCGGCCGCGGCCTGGGGCTCGACCAGGCGTTGGGCGATGGCCGCGGCCTCCTCGGCGTGGTAGCCGACCTGGGTCAGCGAGCCCTGGATCTCCTGGCGCAGCGCCAGGGCTTCCTCGGCCGGCAGCGGCGCGCTGCCGGGGGGCGCCTTGGCGACGCTGATCAGGCGTTCGGCGATTTCGAGATGCTGGTTCCAGGCGTCGGAGTCCTCGCCCTGGCGCAGCGAGGTCAGCGCCATCACGTCGGTCCAGGCCTGGCTGAGCAGGGTGTGGGTGAATCGGGGCAGGTTCTGCTTCTTCAGCAGCCCCTCGACCACGGCCGAGGCGCGTTCGCGCGCCAGCGCCAGCTTTTCCTTGCCGCGGGCGGCCTCGACGTGGCGCTTCTCGGCCACCTCCGCCTTGCGCGACACCGTCTGCAGGTGCCCGCTGAGGTCCTCCAGCAGGTTGTTGAACAGGCCCAGGTCGCCGTCGAAATCGCGCACGGTCCGGTCGACCACCGACTGCATCTTGCCCACCAGCTGCTGGTCGGCATCGTCTTCGCTGAGCCAGTAGGCGCCGGTCTCGGCGATGGTGTTGAGCATCTGCCGCGCGGGATGCTGCTGGCGGGTGAAGAAGGCCTTGTCCTGCAGCGCCACGCGCAGCAGCGGCACCTGCAGCTTGGCCAGCAGGGTGGACGCGGGGCTGTTGGGCCGCACGTCCTTCATGATGTGGTCGAACAGCATGCCGACCAGGTCGATGGCGTCGCCGTCCTCCTCGGCCAGGGCCGGGGCCTTGTTGTCGGGCGTGGCCTGGCGCAGCTGGGCCAGCAGGTCCTGCTTGAGGTGGGTGATGGTGCGCGGCGCCGGCTTGCCGTTGACCATCACGGTCGGGCTGACCTTGTGCTGCAGCGCGCCCAGGACGTTCTGCACCTGGTCGGTGGTGACCGGGTGGCCGGTTTCGGCGCTGCCGGCCTTGCCGCCGACCAGCTTGCCCAGCAGCTGGCGACGCCCGGCGAGCAGGTGGCGCATCTGCAGGAAGGCGTCTTCGGCGGCGCTTTCCTGCTTCGCGGTCATGCCGGCCAGACTGCCGCCGCCATACCCGCCTGCGCCCGCGCCGCCCGCGCGCGGAGATCCGCCCGGACCGCCGGTGCCTGCGCCGGCGACGCCGTCGGTCGGCGCCACGCCGCCGACCTGGCGGCCGCCGCCCGCTCCGCCACCACCACCGGACCCACCGCCGCTGAGGCCCATCGCCGCGTCGGCGGGATCGCCGGTCGCCGGGCCGCGGGGCTTGCGCTCGGGTGCCGACGCCGGCGACGCCGGGCGGGCGCGCACCGGTACGTAATGCAGGTTCGGCAGCACGCCGTTGCGCGACAGGTAGGTGTTCACCGACTCGACGAAGCCGCCGTAGATCGGCATCAGGTGACGCTCGAAGGTGCGGAACAGCAGCTGGCGGTGTTCGCCGCTCAACTCCAGGCAGACCGAAGCCTGGCGGATCATCCGGCACAGCGCCTGCGGTCCGATCGGCAGGTTCTCGGAATCGAAGGCGGGCTTTCCGGCCAGCACGCCGAAGCGCTGGCCGAGCAGGTACAGCGGCAGGCTGTTGCGGACTTCGGCGCGGCCGGCGATTTCGGCCAGCACGGTGGTTTCGTCCAGGTCGAGGTTCTCGACCAGGGACAGCTCGCCGCGGGTGATGCGCGGGCCGCCGATGATGGATCGGGGTCCCGGCGGGTCCTTGATGCACGCCAGTTCGGCCTCGAGCGCGATCAGGAACCGCGGCACCAGGTCCGGCCGCGTGCGCTTGACCAGGCGCTGGGCTTCCAGCCACCGGGTCTGCACCAGGTTGCTGCGGGCCTGTTCGGCGTACTTGAACAGCTGCTGCTCGAACTCGTTGAGCATCGAGACCAGCGTGCGCTCGATCTCGTCGGAGGCGTATTCAAGGATGCCTCCCAGCAGGCCGCGTACGCGCTCCGGCAATGGCCGCGACGCCAGCGTCGGCGCCGACGCGTGCGGAGGTGTGGCCGATGCGGACATGCGGCGCTCCGTGTGATTCCCCAGCCCGATTCTAGGCACAGCCGCGCCCTATCGCCTAGGGCCGCCGGGCCGGGCCCGCCGGAATGGCGGGCCTGGCCTGGGCGTTCAGTCTTCGCCGTTCCACACCCGGTTCACCAGACCGCTGCGGCCGGGCGTGTTGTAGCCGTAGACCAGGGTGTAGTCCCGGTCGGCCAGGTTCTCGATCCGCGCCTCGAGCCGCCAGGCCCGGTTGAACTGCCATGCCAGCCGCAGGTGGGCCAGGGCGTAGGCGGCCAGGTCGGCGCCGAAATCGGCCCGGCCCGAGACGTAATCGCCGTCCAGCCCCAGCTCCAGCCCGTTGCCGAAGCGGTAGCCGACCCCGGCGTGGGCCTTGCGCTCGGCGCGGCGCAGCAGCGGCGCGCCGGTGCGCGCATCCACGGCGTCCTGCCAGGTGAAGTTGCCGCCGGCGGTCCAGGCGCCGCGGTCGAAGCGGTACTCCAGCTCCACGCCCTCAAGCTCGGCGCGGTTGATGTTGATGGCGTTGTTGGTCACCGGCGCGGCGAAGGCGATCAGGTCGCGGACGCGGGAGCGGTAGGCCGACAGGCCGAGGCGGTGGCCATCGGCCGGGCGGAAGGCCAGGCCGGTTTCCCAGGTCCGCGAGGACTCCGGGCGCAGGTCCGGGTTGCCGGCGAAGCCGAAGCCGCCGTCGGGGTAATAAAGCTCGTTGAAGTTCGGGGCGCGGAAGCCTTCGCCCCAGGACAGGCGCACCTGGACCGCTTCGTTGATGTCCCAGCCCCAGGCGGCGTTGCCGGTGGTTTCGCCGCCGTACTGGCTGCTGTCGTCGCGGCGCAGCGAAAAATCGAGCACGTGGGCGCCGAAGCGGCCGCCGTAGCCGGCGAACAGGGCCTTGCTGATGCGCTGCTCGTCGAAGATGCGGCCGGCGAAGGCGTTGCCGGAGGCGCCGTCCTCCTGCTGCCAGTTCACGCCCAGGTTCAGGCGGGCGTCGGCCCCGACCTGCAGGGTGTTGATCCAGTCCAGGCTGGTGCGCCGGCTCTGGAAGGTGTTGCTGAAGCTGCTGGCGGTGTCGAGGTCCTCGCGGGCGTGGCCCAGGGTGAGCTGGTGGCTCCAGCGGTCGCCGAGCTCGCCGGCGAGCGTGACGCCGCCCGAGCTGTTGCGCGCTTCGGTGGTGCCGCGGTCGAACTCGACGTCGGCATTTGTGCCGATGGCCTGGAAAGCCAGTACCTGGTTGCCCAGGGTGGTGCGGCCGCGCAGGCTCAGGTTGCGGTTGCGGTAGCCGTCCTCGTCCGGGTCATAGGAGAAGACCGAGTCGGGGTTGGTGGCCGAAAAGCCGCGCAGGCGCTGGTAACCCGCGGTGAAGCCGAAGCCCCGGCGATCGTCGCCGAAGCCGGCGCCGGCGCTGGCCCCGGCCCGGCCGTAGCTGCCGGCGGTGGCGCGCACCGAGGCCCGGGACGGGTCGCGGGTGAAGATGTGCACGACGCCGCCGATCGCGTCCGAACCCCACAGCGCCGCGCGTGGTCCGCGCACGATCTCGATGCGCTCGATCTGCTCCAGCGGCAGGTGCGCGAAGTCGAACACGCCCTGGCCGGTGGACCCGACCCGGATGCCGTCGATCAGGATCAGGGCGTGGTTGGAGTTGCCACCGCGCAGGAACAGCGCGCTGCCGCCGCCCGGGCCGCCGGTGCGGGCGATGTCGACGCCGACCTGGCGGCCGAGCAGGTCGAGCAGGTCCGGGGCCTGGCTGGCTTCGATGTCGGCACGCGCGAGCACGGTGACCGAGGCCAGGGCCTCGTCCAGCGGCCGCTCGATGCGGGTGGCGGTGACCTGGACCGTGTCCAGGGTGGTGGCGTCCTGGGCCTGGGCCGCCGGGACGAGGGAAAGCGAGATCGCCGCGCACAGCGCGGTGGTGCGGAAAACGGGGTACATGGAAATCCTCCTGGAACGCTCACCCGCGGATCGATGGAGCGCGCGGCGGGGAACGCAGGGGAACAACGTCATGGGCGCAACGCGGGAACGTCGGCCGGAACGCCGCCCCGTCGCCCTCCGCAACGTGCCGTGGTGGCCGCACGGACGCCCGTGCAGCCAAAGCGCCAGGCCGGTCTCCGGACTTGCCAGCGGCGCGGGATCCGCGCCGGTCCTCCGCCTTCCCATGCCCGGGGGCACAGTGGCTTGCTGGAGGGGTTTCTGGCCTACCGTTGCGGGGGCAGTGCCGGATTTGGACCGGCTTCCCGAGCACCTGGGGCCCGTGAATTCTAGATCAAGACCGGGTCAGTCGTCGCGGTCGGCGTCCAGGCCCAGGGTTTCGCCGTCCAGGCCGGCCTGCAGGCGCAGGCGGATCGGCCGGCAGCAGACCGGGCAGTCCTCGACGTAGTCGGCGTCGCCGGCCGAGGCGTCGGCCAGGGCCTCGAAGCGTTCGCCGCAGTGGGGGCAGGTGATCTGGATGGCATCGAGCATGGGGAGAGGATGCCTGCGTGCGCGTTTGCCTGGAGTGAGCGGATGAAAGGTCCTATTTCAGGAACAACCCGATCACGTCATTGGTGAACCGCCGCCCCAACTCCGTCGGGACGATCCGCTCGCCCGAGGACTCCAGCCAGCCGCGCCGCGCGGCGTCGGCCAGTTCGCCGGCGATCACGGTGCGGTCGAGCCCGGTGCGCGCTTCGAAGTCGGCCAGGGAAAAACCTTCCACGAGGCGCAGCGCATTGAGCATGTAGTCGAAGGGCAGGTTGGCGGGCGCGATCGGGTCGTCGCCGCCGACGCCGGCGGCGGTTCCGGCGGCGGCCAGGTAGTCGCGCGGGTTCTTGGGTTTCCAGCGCCGGCGGACCTCGCCGGTGGCGCCGCTGCTGATCTTGCCGTGGGCGCCCGCGCCGATGCCCAGGTAGTCGCCGAAGCGCCAGTAGTTGAGGTTGTGCGCGCACTGGCGGCCCGCGCGGGCGTAGGCGCTGACTTCGTACTGCGCATAGCCGGCGGCGGCCATGGCCTCGATGCAGCGCTCCTGGATGTCCCAGGCGGTGTCCTCGTCCGGCAGGCCCTGCGGCGGCCGCGCGAAGAAGGCCGTGTTGGGCTCCATCGTCAGCTGGTAGTGCGACAGGTGGGCGGGCCGCAGGGCGATCGCGCGCTCGACGTCGTGCAGGGCCATCGCCAAGTCCTGGCCGGGCAGGGCGTACATCAGGTCGAGATTGAGGTTGTCCAGGCCGGCGTCTTGCGCCAGCTTCACCGCGCGCTCGGCGTCGGCGCTGTCGTGGATGCGGCCCAGGCGCTGCAGGCAGCCGTCGTCGAAGCTCTGGATGCCGAAGCTGATCCGGTTCACGCCGGCGGCGCGGTAGCCCTCGAAGCGGCCGTGTTCGGCGGTGCCGGGATTGCATTCCATCGTGATTTCGGCGGCCGGATGGAACTTGAGCCGGGCGCTGCAGGCGTCGAGGATGGCGCCGATGGCTTCGGGCGGGAACAGGCTGGGCGTGCCGCCGCCGAAGAACACGCTGTGCACCGGCCGGCCCCAGACCAGGGGCAGGTCGTGCTCCAGGTCGCGCACCAGGGCCGCCACGTAGTCGTCGACCGGCAGTGCGCCGGTCTGGCCGTGCGAGTTGAAGTCGCAGTACGGGCACTTCTTCACGCACCACGGGATGTGGATGTACAGCGACAGTGGCGGCGGGACCAGCGCGCTCACAGTTCCGGCAGGCGTTCGCGCAGGCGGGCGAGGGCGATGCCGCGATGGCTGATGCGGTTCTTGGTCGGCGCATCGATTTCCGCGGCGCTGAGGCCGCGCTCCGGATCCAGGAACACCGGGTCGTAACCGAAGCCGCCCTCGCCGCGTGGGGTGTCCAGCACCAGGCCGTGCCAGGCGCCCTCGATGATCAGGGGCTGCGGGTCGTCGGCGTGGCGCAGCGCCACCAGCACGCAGTAGAAGTGGGCGCGGCGCTGCTCGCCTTCGAGGCCGCGCATCTCCTGCAGCAGTTTGTCGATGTTGGCCCTGGCGTTGCCGTGTCCGCCGGCGTAGCGGGCGCTGTACAGGCCCGGCGCGCCGCCCAGCGCGTCCACCACCAGGCCCGAGTCGTCGCCCAGCGCAGGCAGGCCGGTGGCGCGGCAGGCGTGGCGGGCCTTGATGAGGGCGTTCTCGACGAAGGTCAGGCCGTCCTCGACCGCATCCTCGACGCCCAGCTCACCCTGGGCGACCAGGTCGAAGCCGGCATCGCCGAGCAGCGGCTGCAGCTCGGCCAGCTTGCCGCGGTTGGAGGTGGCCAGGACGAGCTTGCGCATGGTTTATCTGGCCAGCGCAGCGCGCTGGGCGGCGATCAGTTCGCTGACGCCCTTCGACGCCAGGGCCAACAGGGCGTCGAGTTCGTCGCGGCGGAACGCATGGCCCTCGGCCGTGCCCTGCAGTTCGATGAAGCCCCCGCCGTCGTTCATCACCACGTTCATGTCGGTGTCGCAGCTGCTGTCCTCGGCGTAGTCGAGGTCGAGCAC
>CBFGOZ010000074.1:0-9928 GCA_965650505.1 uncultured Arenimonas sp. | reverse complement strand
AGCGTGGCGTCCGCCAGGGTGATCACGTAGACGTCGCTGGGCGCGGTGGCGCTGTTGAGCGTCAGCGCCAGCTGTTTGCCGTCCGGGGAGAAGCCCAGGTTGCCGATGACGCCGATCGGCAGCGCCGGCAGGGCGATCTCGCGGTGGCCGGGGATCGTCAGCACCCTCAGCCGGCTGATGCCGTCCTCGTTGGCGACGTAGGCCAGGTGCTTGCCGTCGCTGCTGATCTCGACCGCTTCCACGTCCCAGGGCACGTCGCCGCTGACCAGGGTCGGCGCGCCGCCGGCCGGATCGTGGTGGCGCAGGGTCAGGAACTCGCGCTCCTCGTCCGAGACGAAGTAGACGCTGCGGCCATCGGGCGCGTACTTGAAGGTGTTGAAGGCCGCCCTGCCGCCGTCCACCGGGAACAGCTCGAGCTTGCCGGTCGCGAGGTCCAGCTCGCCCGGGTAGGCCTCGTTGATGGAGACGTACCTGAGCACCAGCAGGCGCTTGCCGTCGGGCGAGAAGTCCATCGGCGTCCACAGGCCGCCTTCGGCCAGCACCTGGCGCGCCTGGCCGGTGCCGGTGTCGCGCACCCACAGGTCGTAGTCGGTGCCGTTGCGCGAGGTGCTGGCCCAGGCCAGCTGGCGGCCGTCGCGCGACCACAGCGGGGCGGTGTTCTGGCTGCGCTTGCCGTCGGTGAACATGGTCGCTTCGCGCTTGTCCAGGTCGTACCAGAACAGCTGCCAGAACTCCGAGCCGCCGACGTCCTTGCCGAACACGAAGCCGTTGCCGGCGGCCGCGGGCGCGGCATCCACGGCGCTGATCGGTTCCGGGTAGAAGGTGAGCTGCTCACGCATGCCCAGCGGCGCCTGCACGCGATGCGCCTGGTTGGTTTCGCCGAACCGCGTGGTGACCACCAGGCTGCCGTCCGGCAGCCAGCCGGCGAAGCTGGCGCCGCGCGTGTTCTGGTAGCGGTTGAGCCGCTCGACCAGCTCGGCCGGCACCGCCGGCACGTTTTCGGTGATGCGGTTGCCGACTTCCACGCGCGCGACGGCGGCGGGTTCGGCGGCGAAGGCGGGCGCGGACAGCGCCAGCGACAGGCAGAGCAGGGTGGTGCGCATCGGAGGCTCCCCGGGGTTCGTGACCGGGACGATAGTCGCCGGCCGGTCTACGGGATGTCTACTGCGTGCCGGCCGCCGGGTTCAGCGCGCCGCGTGCAGCTCGCGCAGTTCGGCTTTCTCGGAGTCGCTGAGGCCCGACATGCCCACTTCGTTGATGCGCGCCTGCAGCTCCTCGATACGCTGCTGGCGCGTCTGCCGGTCCAGCTGCGCCAGCGCGTCCAGGAACTCGCTGCGCCAGGCCGACGCCTCGCCCGGGAAGGCCTGGGTGGCCAGCTTCTGCAGCGCCACGCCTTCCTCGCGCTCGCCGAAATGCTCCAGCACCGCGCCGGTGGTGATGCCCGGCCGCGAACGCGCCAGCCCGATCAGTTCCATCAGCAGCGGGATGCCCGGCTGCCGCAACACGCCGAACTGGTAGGGCGGCTCGATCGCGTCGGCCAGCGCCGGCTGCTGAAGCAGCAGTGCGATCGCGGTGCGCACCAGGCTGCGTTTGGGCGCGGGCGTGCCGCTGCGTCCGCGCATCGAGGGCGTCGGGGCCGCCGGCGGCGCCGGCGCCGCGCGCTGGCCGACGCCGGTCAGTTCGGTCAGCCGCTGCTGCATCAGGTCGCGGAACGCGCCGTCGGGAATATTGGCCAGCAGCGGCTTCGCGCGTTCCGCCAGCCGCGCCTTGCCCTCCATGCCGGCCAGGTTCACGTCCTTGGACAGCTCGTTGTAGAAGAACTCCGACAGCGGCGTCGCCTGGGCCAGGCGCGCGTCGAAGCCGCCGGCGCCTTCCTTGCGCACGATGGTGTCCGGGTCCTCGCCTTCGGGCAGGAACAGGAAAAACGCCTGCCGGCCGTCGCGCATGCGCGGCAGCACCGACTCCAGCGCCTTCCAGGCCGCGCCGCGGCCGGCGCGGTCGCCGTCGAAACAGAAATACACGTCGGCCGCGTTGCGGAACAGCAGCTCGGCGTGGTCGGGCGTGGTCGCCGTGCCCAGCGTGGCCACGGCGGTGTTCACGCCGTACTGGAACAGCGCCACCACGTCCATGTAGCCCTCGACCACCACCAGCCGCGGGATCTTCGAATGCGCCTGCCGCACCTGCCACAGGCCGTACAGCTCGCGGCCCTTGTGGAACAGAACGGTCTCCGGCGAGTTGAGGTACTTCGGGCCGTCATCCTTCTCCAGCACGCGCCCGCCGAAGGCGATGACGCGGCCGCGGCGGTCGTGGATGGGGAACATCACCCGGTCGCGGAACTTGTCGTAGACGCGGCCGCTGTCGCTCCTGGACAGCATGCCGGTCTTGTCCAGCAGCGACAGCCGGCGCTCGTCCGTGCCCAGCGCATCCTTCAGCCCGTTGAAGCCGTCGGGCGCGTAGCCGATGCCGAAACGCGCCTGGTTCTCGGCATCCACGCCGCGCCGCTCGAGGTAGGCGCGCGCCTTCTGGCTGCCGGCGAGCTGCTGCTGGAAGAACCGCGCGGCGGCCTCCAGCGCCGAATACAGTTCGCGCGATTCGCCGCTCTGGTTGCGCTGCTGGGTGTCGCGCGGCACTTCGAGGCCGCAGCGTTTGGCCAGTTCCTCGACCGCATCGAGGAACTCGAGGCGGTCGTAGTTCATCAGGAAGCTGATGGCGGTGCCGTGCGCGCCGCAGCCGAAGCAGTGGTAGAACTGTTTGGTCGGCGACACCGTGAACGAGGGCGAGCGTTCGTCATGGAACGGGCAGCGCGCCGAATACTCGCGCCCCTGCCGCTTCAGCGGCACGCGCGACCCCACCACCTCGACGATGTCCGTCCGGGCGAGCAGGTCGTCGATGAAGGCGTCGGGGATGCGGGCCATGGGTGCCTAGGATGCCATGTGCTGGGCGGGCTGCGCCGCGGGCGCCTGGATCGGTTATGGCGAACGGGGCGCCGCACGAGAGGTTTTTTTCCGGGGACGCCGTGAATACGTCCATGTAGGCTCTTCGAAAACGTCCATGTTTTCGAAGCCCCGGAGAAAAACCTCTCGCACGACGCCCCTGCCGGAAGTTCCGGAGGGCGCCCGAAGGGCAGGCAGGCCGCAGATTGGTGCTGGCGGTAAAAAAGCGGCTGCGGCAGCAGTCAACGCAATTGGGTGGTCCAGAACCCTCAGTTCGCAAGCTTCCTCAGCCTTTTCCTCATCGATCACCGGCCCGGAAACGTCACAGGCCGTCGTGCGAGGGAACTTTTCCGGACCTTCAGCGACACGGACGTCGCTGAAGAGCCTACATGGACGTACTTGCGGCGTGTCCGGGAAAGTTTCCTCGTGCGGCGGCCTATCGCCGTGCACGATCCCGGCACCGAAAAACCGGCGCGGCGCGTTTCAGCCAGCGAGCTTCTTCTTCACCAGCTGCGACACGAGCCCCATGTCGGCCTGGCCAGCGAGCCGGGGCTTGAGCACGGCCATCAGCTTGCCCATGTCCGCAGGACCGGAAGCGCCCGTTTCGGCGACGGCGGCATCGATCGCCGCCTGCACCGAGGCCTCGTCCATCTTGGCCGGCAGGTAGGTGTCCAGGATGCCCAGCTCGTAACGCTCGACCGAAGCCAGGTCCTCGCGACCCGCCGCCTCGTACTGGCTGATCGACTCCTTGCGCTGCTTGACCATCTTCTCGATCACCGCCAGAACCAGCGCATCGGTCATCTCGACCCGCTCGTCCACTTCCTTCTGCTTGATCGCCGCGTTGATCAGCCGGATGACGCCCAGGCGATCCTTCTCGCCGGCCTTCATCGCGGTCTTCATGTCTTCGGTCAGCTTGGCTTTGAGGGTCATGGATCACTCCTGGAAGGGGGATATCGGCGCCGGAATCTCCGGGGCCCAGAAACACGAAAAGCCGGCGACGCGCGAGCGTGCCGGCTTTCCGGGAAACACCGCGGCTCAGTACAGGCGCTGGCGCTTGGTGACGTCGCGCGAGCTGCGGCGCAGCTGGCGCTTCACCGCGGCGGCGGCCTTGCGCTTGCGCTCCTGGGTCGGCTTCTCGTAGAACTCGCGCTTGCGGGTCTCGGCGAGGACGCCGGCCTTCTCGCAGGTGCGCTTGAAGCGACGCAGCGCAAACTCAAACGGCTCGTTTTCGCGGACTTTGACAGACGGCATGTGGAATTCCTGGATACGTGGATGTCGCCCGGCACGGCCGGCGAGCCGCGTATGATACGCGGGCTCCCCCGGCCCAGGCAAGCCTGACCCGGGTTTTTCCCTTGAATCCGGCCTGCAGGCCCCAAAAAACAAGCACATGCGCGTCCTGGGCATCGAAACCAGCTGCGATGAGACCGGCGTGGCGGTGTACGACACCGACCGCGGCCTGCGGGCGCACGCGCTCTACAGCCAGATCGCCCTGCACGCCGACTACGGCGGGGTCGTGCCCGAGCTGGCCAGCCGCGACCACGTCCGCAAGCTCCTGCCCCTGGTCCGCCAGACCCTGGCCGAGGCCGGCCTGGGCGTGGCCGACCTGGACGGCGTGGCCTATACCGCCGGCCCCGGCCTGGTCGGGGCCCTGATGGTGGGCGCCGCCGCCGGCCGGGCCCTGGCCTGGGCCCTGGACGTGCCGGCCATCGGGGTGCACCACATGGAGGGCCACCTGCTGGCCCCGCTGCTGGAAGACCCGGGCCTGAAGCCGCCCTTCGTGGCCCTGCTGGTGTCCGGCGGCCACACCCAGCTGGTCGAGGTCGCGGCCATCGGCCAGTACCGCCTGCTGGGCGAGACCCTGGACGACGCCGCCGGCGAGGCCTTCGACAAGACCGCCAAGCTGATGGGCCTGCCCTACCCGGGCGGCCCCGAGCTGGCCCGCCTGGCACAAACCGGCCGGCCCGGTCTGTTCACCTTCTCCCGGCCGATGACCGACCGCCCGGGCCTGGACTTCAGCTTCTCCGGCCTCAAGACCCAGGTGCTGCTGGCCTGGCAGGCCTCGGACCGCACGCCGGAGACCCGGGCCGATATCGCCCGCGGCTTCGAGGACGCCGTGGTCGAGACCCTGGCCATCAAGTGCGACCGCGCCCTGCAGCAGAGCGGCGCCCGCACCCTGGTGGTGGCCGGCGGCGTCGGCGCCAATATCCGGCTGCGCGAGCGCCTGACCGCGCTGGCGTCCAAGCGGGGCGCCCGGGTCTGTTTTCCGCGCCCCGCCTTCTGCACCGACAACGGCGCGATGATCGCCTTCGCCGGCGCCCTGCGGCTGATGGCCGGCCAGCACGCCGATGCCACCGTCACCGTGGCGCCACGCTGGGACATGGCAAGCTTGCCGGCGGTCTGACACGGAGTTCGCATGGACAAGGTCTTCATCGAGGCGCTCGAGATCGAGTGCGTCATCGGCATCTACGACTGGGAACGCAAGATCAGACAACCGGTCGTGCTCGACATCGAGATGGCGTTCGACAACCGCAAGCCGGCCGCCACCGACAACATCGAAGACACGCTGGACTACAAGGCGGTGAGCAAGCGCCTGATCCAGTTCGTGTCCGAATCGAGCTTCGGCCTGGTCGAAACGCTGGCCGAACGCTGCGCGGCGATCATCACCGGCGAGTTCGGCGTGCAGCACGTGCGCCTCAAGCTCAGCAAGCCCGGGGCCGTACGCGGCTCGAAGGCCGTCGGCGTGATCATCGAGCGCACGCGCGCGGCATGAGCACGGCCTGGCTGAGCCTGGGCAGCAACCTGGAACCGGAGCGGCACCTGCGCGCGGCCGCCGCGGCGCTGCGCGAACGGTTCGGGGCCGTGCGCTTCTCGCCGGTCTACCGCACGCCGGCGGTCGGCTTCGCCGGACCGGACTTCCTCAACGCCGCCGCCGCGCTCGACACCGACCTGGACCCGTTCGCGCTCAACCACTGGCTGCATGCGCTGGAAGACGCGCAGGGACGCGACCGCAGCGGCCCGCGCTTTTCCAGCCGCACGCTGGACATCGACATCGTGCTGTTCGACGACCTGGTCATCGAGGGCCCCGGCCACCTGCAGGTGCCGCGCAAGGAGCTGCAGCACGCCTTCGTGCTCAAGCCGCTGGCCGACCTGGCGCCGCAGCTGCGCCTGCCCACGACCGGCCAGACCCTGGCCGCGCTCTGGGCCGCTCACCCCGGCGCGGCCCGACCGCCGGTGGTGGATGCCCTGACGCTCGGATGACCTTTGGCCTTGCGCCTCCGGACCGCTGATCCATAATCGCGGCAACGTCAGGGGAGCACGACCATGTTCGAGAGGATTTCCCGCAGCTGGACCCTGGTGAAGGCCAGTGCCGCCGTGTTGCGCTCCGACAAGGAGCTGCTGCTGTTCCCGGTGATCTCGGCCTTCGCCACCCTGCTGGTGCTGGCGACCTTCATGGTGCCGGTGCTCGGGCTGAAGCTGTTCGAGGGCGACACCATCGGGCCACTGGGCGCGGTGGTCGGCTTCCTGTTCTACCTGTGCCAGTACTTCGTCATCTTCTTCTTCAACACCGCCCTGGTCGGCGCGGCCATGATCCGCCTCGAGGGCGGCGACCCGACGGTGGCCGACGGCCTGCGCATCGCGCGCTCGAAGGTCGGCGTGATCCTGGGCTATGCGGCCATCGCCGCGACGGTCGGCCTGATCCTGAAGGCGCTGGAAGAGCGCGCCGGTGCGATCGGCAAGATCGTCGTCGGCCTGGTCGGCGTGGCCTGGACCCTGGCCACCTTCCTGGTGGTGCCGGTGCTGGTGGCACGCGACGTCGGCCCGCTGGAGGCGGTGAAGGAAAGCGTCGACCTGCTCAAGCGCACCTGGGGCGAGAACATCGCCGGCAACGTCGGCATCGGCCTGGCCTTCGGCCTGCTCACCTTCGCGGTGGTGCTGGCGGTGGTGGCCCTGGTGGTCGGCGCGGCCTTCGTCGGCGGCGCCCAGCTGGCGATCGTGGTCGGCGTGCTCGGCGCCTTGGCCATCGCCTTCGTCGCGGTGCTGCAGGCGGCGCTGTCCGGCATCTATTCTGCGGCGCTGTACCGCTATGCGGTGGATGGCCAGGCCCCGGCGGGTTTCGGCACCGGCCAGCTGGAAAACGCCTTCCGGCCCAAATAATCCGGCGGCCGCATCCGATCCGGCGTCGCCGAAGTCCGGTGCGCGGTTCTCTCCCGACGCCTCAGCCTCGCGGCTGGGGCGTCGGCGTTTCGGTCACCACGTAGCGCCGGGCCGCGACGCCGATGCGCGGCGGCCGGCCGGTGCGCTCGAAGGCATCGTGGCCTTCGCGCAGGTTGAGCCAGAAGTCCCGCCAGGGGCTGGTGCGCCAGCTCGCCCTGTCGCGCGCGCCGAACCGGAATGGGAACACGTGCACCGGCGCCGCTCCCTGGCCATTCGCGAGCGCTGCCGACAGCAGCGTGTAGATCTGCTCGATGTTGTCGTCGCCCATCGCATAACAGCCGATCGACACGCAGCTGCCGTGCACCATCAGATAGTCGCCGGTGCGGCCGTGCGCGCGGTCGTAGGCGTTCGGGTATCCGAGGTTGAAGGACAGGTGGTACTGGCTGCGCGGATTGAGCTGGCCGCGTGCTATCCGGTAGAAGCCCTCCGGCGACTGACCATCGCCCTGGCGCAGCTTCGGGCCCAGGTCGCCGGACCAGGTGCAGATGGGGTAAGTGCGGAACAGGCGGAAGCGCTGGCCGTCGTCCAGCCACAGCTCCAGCTCGCTCTCATCCTTGAAGATGCGGATGAAGACCGGTGCGCCCCAGCGCAGGCCGGCTGCGGCGAGGTCGCGCTGCAGCGCCGGCCGCACGCGGGCCTCGGCGGCGGCGGCGCGATCTGCGCGTGGCGCGAGGCCGGCGGATTCGGCGCGGGCGGCGAGGCTGCGGCCGGTCACCGGCCAGGCCAGCAGGGCGACGCCCAGCGCAAGCGCCGGCACGGCGATCAGCCCAAGGCGCAGGCCGCGGCTCACAGGTTCAGGCTGCGGCCGCCGTCGACGCGGACCACCTGGCCGGTGGTGTAGCGCGCGTCCTGCAGCAGCCAGCGCACGGCCTCGGCCACGTCGCCGGGATCGCCGGCCCGTCCCAGCGCGGTGGCCGCCAGCATCGCCGCCTTCTCGTGTTCGGCCTTGCCTTCCTCGGGCCAGAGCACCGCGCCCGGCGCGACCGCGTTGACGCGGACCTCGGGGCCGAGCTCCTTCGCCAACGACTGCGTCAGCATGATCAGCGCGGCCTTGGCCATGCAGTAGATCGTGTGGTTCTTCAGCGGCCGCTCGCCGTAGATGTCGGCCAGGTTGACGATGGCGCCGGCCGTGGCACGCAGCGCCGGGGCCGCCGCCTGGCTCAGGAAGAACGGCGCGCGCGCGTTGCTGGCGAACAGCGCGTCCCAGTCGGCGGGCACCGCGCGGCCGACCGGTGTCGGGCGGAAGGCGCTGGCGTTGTTGACCAGGGCATCGAGCCGGCCGAAGCGGTCGAGGGTGGCGTGGATCAGGCGCGGCGGGGCGTCGTCGTCGGCCAGTTCGGCCTGCAGCACCAGGATGCTGCCGGCACGTGCGGCCTCCAGTTCGGTGGCCAGCGCGGCCATCTCGGCCGCCGAATGGCGGTGGTGCAGGGCCAGGTCGTAACCCGCGCCGTGGAGGCGGCGGGCGATGCTTGCGCCGACACGCTTGGCGGCGCCGGTGATCAGGGCGACAGGGGCGGGCATTCGGGGCTCCGGGGATTTGCCGGTATCCTGCGCGCACGCACCTGAAGATTCCATCATGAGCCTGCAAGCCCCCGCCCCGGACGCCGACGCGCTGGCCCACAGCCAGCGCCTGCTGGCCCTGATCCGCGCCCAGATTTCCGCCGCCGGCGGCGCCATCCCGTTCTCGCGCTACATGGAGCTGGCGCTGTACGCCCCCGGGCTCGGCTACTACAGCGCGGGTTCGCTGAAGTTCGGCGCCGAGGGCGACTTCGTCACCTCGCCCGAGCTCGGCCCGACCTTCGCCGAATGCGTGGCGCAGTGCGCGGCGCAGGTGTTCGGCCAGCTGGGCGGCGACGCCGATTTCTTCGAGATCGGCGGCGGCAGCGGCGCCTTCGCCGAGGTCGCGCTGCGACAGATGGCGGCGCTGGGCGCCGCGCCCGCGCGCTATCGCATCCTCGAACCCAGCGCCGACCTGCGCGAACGCCAGCGCGCGCGCCTGGCCGCCGCGCTGCCGGCCGACCTGTCCGCCCGCGTGGAATGGCTGGACGGGCCGCCGGACAGCCCGTGGCGCGGCCTGCTGTTCGCCAATGAGGTGCTGGACGCGCTGCCGACACCACGTTTCGTGCTGCACGAGGGCGAGGTGTACGAAGAATTCGTGGCGCTGTCGGCGCAGGGCGAACTGATCCGCGTCGACCAGCCGGCCGACCTGCTGCTGCGCGGGGCCGTGCGCCATCTCGAGCACGATCTCGGTGCACCCTTCGCGGAAGGCTACCGTTCCGAGGTTCTGCCGCAGCTGCCGTACTGGATCCAGGCGGTCGGCGGCCTGCTGCAGGACGGGGCGATGCTGTTCGTCGACTACGGCTATCCGCGCCGCGAGTTCTACCTGCCCGAACGCAGCGACGGCACCCTGGTCTGCCACCACCGCCACACGGCGCACGGCGACCCCTTCCACCTGCCGGGGCTGCAGGACATCACGGCCTTCGTAGACTTCACGGCGGTCGCCGAGGCCGGGGTCAACGCCGGTTTCGACCTGGCCGGGTACTGCGCGCAGGCGAGTTTCCTGATCAACAACGGTCTGCCCGAACGCCTGGCGGCGATCGAGGCCATCGGCGACGAGGTCGAGCGCCATCGCCGCCACAACGAGGTCAAGCGGCTGACGCTGCCGGGGGAGATGGGCGAGCGTTTCCAGGTGATCGGGTTCCAGCGTGGGGTCGACATCCGTCCCGCCTTCGCCCGCGGCGACCTGAGCCGCCGGCTGTGATGCGCGATTTCCGCCGGCC
>CBFGOZ010000073.1:0-9980 GCA_965650505.1 uncultured Arenimonas sp. | reverse complement strand
TGTCGAGCAGCTCGCCGAAGGACACGGGGACTTGGATTTCGGACATGGGACGGGACTCCGTTTTCGCCGCTCAGTGTACGTGATGGTCTGTGGAGGGATTGCGGGGGGCCGTGCCTCTCCGCCATCAATAAAAAAGGGGCCCTTGCGGGCCCCTTTTTACTGATCTGGCGGAGAGGGAGGGATTCGAACCCTCGGTGCGCTATAAACGCACGCCTGATTTCGAGTCAGGTACATTCAACCGCTCTGCCACCTCTCCTGACCCGATGCCGCGGTTGCGGGCGTCGGGCCGCGAATTATAGGGGGCCGGCGGCCGCTTAGCCAGCCTCAGGGGCCGGCCGCGGACCCACCGCCCCGGGGCATGAAGAAGAACTCGCCGCTCTCGTGGCCCGCATAGCGGATCGGCGAGTACTCCGGCACCTGCGGCACGGGCGAATTGATCGCGCCCAGGGCCAGCGAGCTCGACACCTCCTGGTACAGCCGCTGGGCCTCCAGCAGGCGGTTGTTGTCCTGCAGGACGTTCAGGAAGGCCCGGGCGAAGTAGCTGTGGCGCCCCGAGCCCGTGTCTGGCACCGGCATCACCCCGCCCGAGGTCAACGCGGTCCGGGACCGGCCGTTGGCCATGGTCTTGACCCAGGTCGCCCACTTCTCGGGCGGCATCGAGCCGGCATCGAAGGTCGGGGCCGAGGCCCGGGTCATGGTGCCGGAATAGCAGGAATCGGCGACCACCAGCACGTGCCGGGCGGCGATGGTGTTGAGGATGTCGCTGATGGCCGCGTTCGATATCCAGGTCTTGCTGGCGCCCGCCGCACCGTCGGTCGGAACCCAGTAACCCTGGCCGGCGGCGTCGACCTCGCCATGGCCGGCGTAGTAGATCAGCAGGTTGTCCTCGGGCTTGAGGGTTTCCCGCATCTCGTTGAGCGCGGTCAGGATCTCCAGCCTGCCGCCGTTGAGCACGAGGGTGGTCTGGTAGCCGTAACGCGACTTGAGCAGGGCCGCGACCGCATTGGCGTCGTTGGCGGCGCTCTTGAGCGTGGCGTAGTTGGGATCGCGATAGCTGTTGTTGCCGATCACCACGGCGTAATAGCGCCCCAGCTTGACGTCGCGCGGCAGCTCGCCGGCGGCCGGCGTCCTGCCTCCCGGCGCGGCGGCCGGCCCGGCCTGGGGCAGCAGGGTGAAAGCCAGCTCCGCGCGGGTCCCGGCGGTGTCGATCGCCGCCACCTGGACCTGGGCGCCGCCGGCAGGAACGTCGACCTGGGCGCTGAAGCCGCCGTTGGCGTTGAGCGGCGCGGGCTGGCCGTTCACCGTGATCTGGCGGACCAGCTGGGGCGCCGTGACCCGGCCCACCACCTGCCGCTTGCCCGGCCCCCCACGATA
The DNA here is from genome assembly GCA_965650505.1 of uncultured Arenimonas sp. Classification (GTDB taxonomy): domain Bacteria; phylum Pseudomonadota; class Gammaproteobacteria; order Xanthomonadales; family Xanthomonadaceae; genus Arenimonas. The sequence continues at coordinate 8,606 of CBFGOZ010000073.1, read as the reverse complement.
CACCGCGGTGTTGCGGCCGCGGGTGGCGACGAAGACCGGGTCCAGGATCTCCAGCATCGGCGCCGCGGCGTAGGTGCCGCCGGCGGAACCGGCGCGGTTCTCCAGCGCGACCAGCTGGGTGCGCTGGCTGTTGATCTGTTCTTCCTGGGCCAGCAGCTGGTTCTCGAGCAGGCGGGTCAGGTCGTCGTCCTGGCGCTGGCGGGCCTGCGCCAGTTTCGCCTGGGTCTCGCCGAGCTGGCGCTGCGCCTCCTGCAGCGCGCTGCGGCGCTGGGCCAATTCTTTCTGCAGCTGCTGCACCTGCTGGCGCAGCGCGGCCGACTCGGCCTCGCCTTCCTGCACCTGCTGCTGCAGGCCCGTGATCTGTTCGTCCCTGGCCTTGATCTGCACCTGCACCACGGAGGCATAGAGCAGCTCGTCCTGGATGCCCGAGGCCTCGCGGTAGAGGTTGAGCGCCATCGCCTGGTCCTGGGCCACGCCCAGGCCCTGCTCGTAGAGATAGCCGAGGTTGATCTTGGCGCGGCCGTAGCCCTGGTCTGCGGCCTTCTTGAACCACTGGAAGGCCATGCCGTAGTCCGGCGCGGTGCCCAGGCCCTTGGAGTAGATCTCGCCGACGTTGTTCTGCGCCTCGGCGCTGCCGGACATCGCGCCCTCCAGCCATACCTTCAGTGCGGTCTGGTAGTTGGCCCGGTCGTAGGAGACATATTCGCCGCCGCGGATCTCGCAGTCGGCCTGGGTGGTGCGCACCGGACGGCGCGCGCTGAGGAAGGTGGCCTGGCGGCCGAGCTTGCGGATCTGCCCCGGCAGCAGGCAGTCGACGATCAGCAGGTCCTCGGCGTTGCGCACCGCCGCCTGCACCGGCACGGGCACCGAACCGACGGCGAAAACCAGCAGGCCAACCGAGACACCAACGAGAAGTCGGGAACGAACCGGACAGGGTGTGCGCACGATCATGGGCATGGCTCCAGAGGAAGCGATGCGACCCGCGCCGAGGCCCTTGCAGCGGCGCGTCAGCCGCTATACTCGAGTCGGGGTTATAGCCGCATTCCAGGGGAAAAGCGATGGACTTCTGCAGCGACGCGGCAACTCGCCGACGGACGGCACGCACGCTCACCAGCCGTTTCTTCAACGGCATCGTCTTGCTGGTCCTGGGCTTGATGGCGATGGCCTGGAGCGGCGAGTCGCTGGCGCAGAGCTGCGACTTCGTCAACGTGGATCCGGCACCGAGCAAGCTCGGCCTGCCCAACACCTCGGTCAGCTTCACCTTCCAGGCGCAGACCGCCTGCGCGGGCACGGTGACCGGCAGCATCGCCATCACCACCGACAGCACCGGCGGCGCGACCGCGCCGACCACCTTCACCGCGACACTGGACACGGACGAAACCTTCAGCGTGCTGCTGGGCCCGACCCCGGGCGGCACCGGCACCGTCGTGGTCACCTGCCTGGTCGGCGGCTGCGCCGGCGACACGATCAGCTACACCTTCGGCACGAACAACGACTTCGACTACATCGCGAACGTGCCGTTGCCGGTGGTGGCCAACCAGATCACGCCGTTCACCGTCGGGACCAACCTGCAGTTCAACGGCGCGCCCGGTGGACTGGCGACCAGCTTCACCAACCTCACCGATGCGTCGAACTACGGCACCGTGGCGCCCGACGGCGCCGGCGACGCCGACATCACCCAGAGCATCTTCAACGCCGGCACCTACGTGGTGCGCGGCACGCTGAACTGCCCGGTCGCCTTCGTGCTGGAAGGCTGCGCGGCGGTGGCCCCGGTCGACATGACGGTGCAGGTGGAGCCGGTGCAGCTGCTGGTCGTGGGGTCGAATGCACCCAGCACGCCCTCGGGCACGCCGCTCACGCTGACCACGGACTACGGCAGCGCCAGCATCCCCGCGGCCGACGGCACCAACATCACCTGGACCGTCACGGCCCAGCCTGCCGGTGGCGATGGCGCCGTCGCCGGCAATCCGGTGCTGGGCGGCGAAAGCACGGCCACGTTCACCGCCACCGTGCCCGGCACCTATACCGTCAACGCGAACAGTGGCTGCACCTTCTGCGCGGTGCCGCAGCAGAACTTCACCATCACGGTCACCGCCCTGCCCTTCGCGCTGTCCGCGATCAGCGCCAACCCGGCCACCGGCTCGGTCGGCAACCCCATCGCCTTCACCGTGCGCCTCGAACAGGGCGGCACGCCGGTGAACGCGGCCACCATCCAGTGGACCGCCACCGCGCCCTTCGCGCCGGCCAACCTGGCCAGCGGCACGAATGCCGCGGGCGATGCCAGCGGCAGCTTCACGCCTTCGGCCGCCGGCAGCTTCGCCGGCGCGATCACCGCCACCTACGACCCCGACGGCGTGCCGGCCAACGGCGACGAACTGGCGGTTTCCTTCGACGCCAACGTGGCCTTCGTCGCGTCCCTGGCGGCGACCTCGGGTGGCGGCCAGAACGCCCTGGTCAACACGGCCTTCGCCTTGCCCCTGCAGGTGAACGCGCTCAACAGCGGCGTGCCGGCGGCGGGCGTCACCATCAACTGGACGGTGGCCGGCGACGCCACGCTCGTCCCGGGCGGTCCGACGGATGCCGCCGGCAACGCCACCGCGACGGTCACGGCTGGCGCGACGGCGGGCGCGGTGACGATCACGGCGGCGCGACAGGACGACCCCACCGCCACCGCGGTGTTCAACCTGACGGTCGATGCGCTGGGTTCGTTGATGATCGTTTCCGGCGACGCGCAGACACTGGCGGCCGGCGTCGCATCGGCGCCGCTGGAGGTCGAGTTGACCGACGCCGGCGGTGCGCCGGTGGCCGGGGCGACGATCAACTGGAGCACCACCGCCGGTACCCTCGCCGCGGCGACCAGCCTCACCAACGCCGCCGGCATCGCCAGCAACACGGTGACGCTGGCCACGGCGGGCTCGGTCGACGTCACGGCCAGCTCGGCACTGGCGGCCGCGCCGGTCGTGTTCTCGCTCAACGGGGCCCTTTCGGGCCTGCCGGGCCTCAGCGTTCAGCAGATCGAAGTGGCCAATGCGATCGACAACGCCTGCCCGGCGCTGGCGGCCCTGCCCGGCCGGACACCGGCCCAGCAGGACCTTCTGCAGCGCTGCCAGGAACTGACGACCGCCGCCGGCATCGACCCGGCCGCCGCCATCGGCGCCATCGACCAGCTGCTGGCCGACGTGGCCCTGACCCAGGCCAACGCCGCCTTCAGCGCGCTGCAGTCGCAGTTCCAGAACCTCAAGACCCGCATCGCCGCGCTGCGCAGCGGCACCAACGGCACCAGTTTCGGCGGCCTCGCGCTCAGCACCCCCGCCGGTCCGATTTCGCTGGGCACGCTCGGGGCCGCCTTCGGGGCCGTGGACGACCCCACCGAGATCGGCACGGACTTCAGCCGCTGGGGTTTCTTCGCCGCCGGCACCATCGGCCGCGGCGAGGCGGATCCCGGGCAGCGCAATCCGGCCTACGACTACGACATCGAAGGCCTGACCGCGGGCGTGGATTACCGCAAGAACGACAAGTGGATCTTCGGGGCATCCCTTGGCTACACCCGCCAGGACACCCAGCTGCCCGGTGAACGCGGCGGCCTGGACACCAACGGCTGGACGGTGTCGGCCTACACGACCTTCTACCAGCAGGACAGCTGGTACATGGACGGCGTGGTCACCTGGGGCCGGAACGACTACGAGCTGCTGCGCCGGATCCGTTACACCCTGCCCCTGGCCGGCGGCGGCACCAGCAGCGTGGACCAGACCGCCCGGGCCGATGCCTCCGGCGACCTGCTGTCCACCGCCACGACCTTCGGCCGCGACTTCAACCGCGGCGCCTGGAGCATCGGGCCCTATGGCCGACTGCTCTACACCCGGGTCGGCTTCGACGCGATCAACGAAACCCTGGAGGCCGGCGAGCCCGGCAGCGGCCTGGGCCTGCGCATCCAGAACCGCGACGTGACCTCGCTGGCCAGCGTGCTCGGCGGCAAGTTCACCTACACCCACAGCGCCGACTGGGGCGTGCTGATCCCGCACCTGCAGCTGGAATGGGAACACGAGTTCAAGGACGACCCGCAGGCCGTGGAGGCGCGCTTCATCAACGACCCCACCGGTACGGCCATGGTGGTGCGCGGCGACCCACTGGACACCGACTACTTCCGCCTTGGCCTGGGCCTGTCCATGGTGCTGACCCAGGGTCGCTCCGGCTTCATGTACTACGAGCAGCTGGTGGGCCGGAACGGCATGTCGCAGTGGAACCTGGCGCTCGGACTGCGCATGGAGTTCTGAGCCATGGCCGGCGCCGCCGTCGCGCTTCATTCCGTGTTCACCGGCCCGGCCGCGCGCTTGCGGCGCGGCGCCCGGCGAACGCATGATGGCGGCCATGACCGCCCCACCCCAGCTGCCATGACGCCTCGGGCCAACGGATGATCGAATTCGGGCACCTCAGCCACGTCGGCCTGCGCCGCGAGCTGAACGAGGACACTTATTACGGCGATGCCGAGCTGGGCCTGTGGCTGGTCGCAGACGGCATGGGCGGGCATGAGTTCGGCGAGGTCGCCAGCGCGCTGGCGCGCGACGCCGTCGTGCGCGAAGTCAGGGCGGGCCGCAGTCTGTCCGATGCCATCCGCCGCGCCGACGAGGACATCATCCGCCACAGCCGCCAGCGCGCCGAAAGCCTGCCGATGGGCACCACGGTGGTCGCGCTGCGCATCCTCGACAACCGTTTCGAACTGGCCTGGGTCGGCGACAGTCGCGCCTACCTGTGGAACGGCCAGCTGCGCCAGCTCTCGTCCGACCACAGCTACGTGCAGGAACTGATCGACCAGGGCGCGATCACCGCCGAACAGGCGCGCGCGCATCCGCATCGCAACGTGGTCACTCAGGCGCTCGGCGTCACCGACCCGCAGAACCTGAAGGTGGAAACGCTGTCGGGCGAACTCCGCCCGGGCCAGCAGTTGCTGCTCTGCAGCGACGGCCTGACCGAGGAAGTGGACGACCTGAATATCGGCGCCCTGCTCGCCAAGTCCGAGCTGTCTGCACAGGAGTGCGTTGACCACCTGGTTTCGGCGGCGCTGGACGGCGGCGGCTCGGACAACGTCACGGTCGTCCTGCTGCGCCGTCGCTGAACCTCAGCCGCCGGGCGCCGCAGGTGCCGGCGGCAGCTCCGGGCTCCCGCCGGATTCGGCAGTCGCCACGGCATCCTGCAGCTGCCGCAGGTAGGCGTCGTCGCCGTCCACGGCCAGTCCCTTGCGCACCAGGAACCCACACTGCACCCATTCGCCGCGGTCGCAGGCCTGGTGCGCATAGGTGCGGTAGAAGGCGACGACATTGGCCACGCCGGCGCGCGCACGGGCATTGTCCGGGTCGATGGCGAGCGCCGCGCGGTAGTAGCCCAGGGCGCTGTCGTCGTCGGGATAGTCGAGTTTGCGGCCAAGCTCGGTCGTGGTCGCGTATTCGTAGAGCTTGTCGCCGGCGTTGAGCAGGCGGTCGACCTCGTCCTGGTTGGCGGTATCGACCGGCTGCGGCATCTGGAAACTGTCGGGCAAGGCTTCGGTGCCCGTGGGCGATGCGCCGGGGCTGGCTGCCGCGGCATCGGTCGACGCTGGCTCAGGCTCTGGCGCCGGGGGTGTCAGCAGCCACCAGGCCAGCAAGGCGGCGGCGAACACGCCGGCGCCGGCCGCCGGCAGCAGCCAGGCTGGCCGGCCCCCGGACTGCCTGGCGCTGATGCGCGTGCGCTGCTGGGTGGCGGCACCCGCGGCGATGCGTCCGCCGCCCCCGGTCTTGCGCGCGCTGGTTTCCTGCAGCACGGCGCCCTGGGGGGCACTTTCCACCAGCTTGTGCAGGGCGTCGATGAAGGCGGCGCCGGTGTTGTAGCGCTGCCCGGCATCCTTGGCCATCAGCCCTGCGATCAGCGGCTGCAGCCACTCGTAGGGCGCGGGCAGGGTTGGGATCGGGTGGGTGACGTGCATCAGCGCCACGGTGAACGGATCGCCGGCCTGGTAGGGCGGTGTGCCCACCAGCATCTCGAACAGCACCGTGCCCAGGCTGTAGAGGTCGGAGCGGCCGTCCACCGGCTCGCCGCGCGCCTGTTCCGGGCTCATGTAGTCGGGCGTGCCGATCGAGGAGCCGGCGACGGTGGAGCTGTTGCTGCCGTCCATGGCCTTGGCGATGCCGAAGTCGGCCAGCACCACGCGGCCGTCCTTGCGGAAGAGCACGTTGCCGGGTTTGACGTCGCGGTGCACGAAGCCCTTTTCGTGGGCGAAATCCAGGCCCTGGGCGATGTCGGTGGCGATGTCGAGGATGTGCGCCACGCTCAGCCCGCCCTGGCTGATACGGTCCTTGAGCGTGCCGCCGGGAATGTATTCCGCCGCAAGGTAATAGACGCCGGCGTGGCTGCCGATGTCGTACACCGTCACCAGGTTCGGGTGCTGCAGCTTGGCGGTGATCTTGCCTTCGGTGAGGAAGCGGCTGGCGAATTCGGCGTTCGCCGCCAGGGCCGGCGACATCACCTTCAGAGCGACCTCGCGGTCCAGCGATTCCTGCACCGCCAGGAAGACCGAGGCCATGCCGCCCTCGCCGATCGGGCTGAGGATGCGGTAGCCGGGGATGTTGATGTCGACCGAAGTGAGCAGGACCGTCGCGTTCAAGCCAACCTCGCTGTCCCAGACCGGGGTCGATTATCCATGAAGGCGGCTCAGGCTGCCGGTTCGGGTTCGGGCGCCGGCGCGGGCCAGAGCCGTTTGCCGGCCTTGCCGGCGATCTTCGCCAGGCGGGCTTCGTGGGCGGCGGTCTCGGCTTCGCTGGCGCGCAGCACGCGGCGGGCCCGGCCCACCGGCCCCGCCAGGTCCACCGTGGCGACCGCGACCCGCACATCGCCGACCGGGGCCAGGCCCAGGTCGCCCTGGCCGGCGGTGAGGCCCAGGTAGACCTCGGCGAGCAGCTCGGCGTCGAGCAGGGCGCCATGCAGCTTGCGGTGGGCGTTGTCCACGCCCAGGCGCTTGCACAGGGCATCGAGTGAATTGCGCTGGCCGGGAAAGCGTTCGCGCGCCATCGCCAGGGTGTCGAGCACGCTGGCGTGGTCCTCGAGCCGACCGTAATGCGCGCCGGCCAGCGACAGCTCGTAGTTGAGGAAGCCGACGTCGAAGCTGGCGTTGTGGATGATGAGTTCGGCGCCGGAGATGAACTCCAGCAGCTCGTCCAGCACGGTCTCGAAGCGTGGCTTGTCCTGCAGGAAGTCCAGCGTGAGCCCCGTCACTTCCTGCGCGCCCGGCTCCATCTCCCGGCCGGGATTGAAGTAGCGCTGGAACTGGCGGCCGGTGGGCCGCCGCTCGACCAGTTCGATGCAGCCCACTTCGACGATGCGGTTGCCCTTCTCCCAGGACAGGCCGGTGGTTTCGGTATCGAGGACGATCTGGCGCATGGTCGTGGGTTACCTGAACTTCTCGGCTTCGGCCCGGGCCAGTTTATCCACCCGCTCGTTCTCGATGTGGCCGGCGTGGCCCTTGACCCACTTCCACTGGATCTTGTGCGGCTGGCTGGCCGCCTGCAGGCGCTGCCAGAGGTCCTGGTTCTTCACCGGTTCGCCGGCGGCGGTCTTCCAGCCGCGGCGGATCCAGTTCGGCAGCCATTCGCCGATGCCCTTCTGCACGTACTGGGAGTCGGTCGACAGCACCACGGTGCAGGGCGACTTGAGCGCCTCAAGCGCCATGATGGCGCCCATCAGCTCCATCCGGTTGTTGGTGGTCAACGCTTCGCCCCCGGCGAGCTCGCGTTCGCGGCCTTCGTGCCGGAGCAGGGCCGCCCAGCCGCCCGGCCCGGGGTTGCCCAGACAGGCGCCATCGGTGTGGATCTCGACGTTCTTCATGTTTTGCTTCCATGCGGAGGGGATCAACCGGCGCTCACGCCGGGTCGGAACTTCAGGGCCGGCGCACCGATCCGGAGCGGCGTGAGGCCCGGGTCGCGCCGCCGGGCGACGATCAGGCTGGCCATGCGCAGGCGGGACAGCGGACCGGGCCGGCGCCGCGCGCCCAGGTCCACCCCCTGCGGTGCCGTCCAAACCGGGCCGAGGTAGTGGCGGCGCTGGACCTCCAGCCCCGCTCCGCGCACCTGGGCGGCCACCGTGGCGGCATCGCGGACCCGAAGGCCCTTGAAGGCCCAGCGCAGGCGGGCCGGCGCCCAGGGGTTGAGGCTGAGGATCAGGGCTACGCCGTCGGGCTTGAGAACCCGCGCCGATTCGGCCAGCAGGGCCCCCGGATCAGGAGAAGTTTCCAGCACGAAGAGGGCGTAGACGAGCGACAGGCAGCCGCTGGCCACCGGCAGGGCATGGTCCTGGCAGCCCAGGTCGCCCGCCAGGCGCCCGCCCTGGCGGTGCAGGCACAGGACATTGGCCAGCATATTCCCCGACAGGGTGGCCGGCAGCGCCTCGGCGGGCCGCAGGTACAGGCCGCCGTGGCCGAAGACCCGGGTAAGCTCCGGCACGGCCTGGCGCTGGACCTCCTGGACCAGGCCCAGGGTACTGTCTCGGCGGAACCAGAGTTCGGCGGGCGTGTCAGGTTGACGGCGGACGGGAGCCGGGGGCATGGTCGCGATTCTGCGTCATCGGCGCGTCCCAGGTCATCC